>JAEUQO010000059.1 GCA_016789605.1 Acidobacteriota bacterium | reverse complement strand
TACGACGCCGTGCTCGAAGCGGCCAAGTAATCGCCACCCCGGAACCGACAAGCATCAGCCAACACGCTGACGATTGTTTTGTGTTTGCGGCGGAAGACGGCCAGCACTGATTCGCCGTTTTTCGCCGCACTCGCGTCTTGCTCGCAATTGTTTGCTCAGCCGGTTGCTGATTTACACGACGAAATATCAGAGGTTTTTCTCATGCGCAAACACCTGCTTCGCTTACCCCCCATTTTAGCCCGGTTGGCCGGTTGCCAACTGATGCTGTGCTGTCTGGGGGCGGGGCTGCCGTCCTGGGTGCAAGCGCAATCCGCCAGCCAGGCACAGACGCCGCCGACCTCTGCGCGCCCGGTCGCAGACTTTCAGCGTGACCCGGTACGATTGGTCAAAGAATTCAGTCGCACTGAAAGCACGCGCGATTTGCCCTTCAATTTGTTACTGACTGCGGAATACGTTTTTGGGGCAGAGCGCTGGGGCAAGCTGGACGACAAACAGCGCATCGCGGTGGGCGCAGCTTTTGAGCGTACCGTCAACGGTATGTGGGAAACCTGGGACAATGAACTTCCGTTGCCGGTTCGCGTGCTCAAACAAGAGGTTCAGGGAAAACGCACTGTGTTGACGGTGTTGCGCGGCGAGGCGTTGTTTCGCTTCACGCTTGTGCAACGCGATGGCATTTGGTTCATCACCGAACACGAGATCGCGGACGACGCGCTGCCCGAATTTGCCGACGCGTTGCAGGGGGCGCTCAGACCCGAGGCGCGCCGTGGGCGCATTTACGATGTTTCTTTTGAGGAGGCGTTCAAATCCATCAACCAGTTGATTGCGACTGATGGCGAATCAGCCGAGTTGCTTTTGCTTAAGGCGCGCGTGCTGAGTTCGCAACAGGCAGAAGAAGAAAGCGTGCGGTTGATGGAACGCTTACGTGCGCAATTGGAAGCGCGTGCGCAAGCGCGTCAGGCTTTGCCGGAACAGCCCGCGCCGGTGAAACGCCCACCCGCTGAACCGGGCGCTGACCAAGTCGTGGAGTTGCTAAAACGCATTGTTTCGCGCTGGCCCGATTTTACGCCTGCTTATCTGGCGTTGGGGCGCGAACTGCTTTACAGCAACAATGCCGACGAAGTCATCAACCCGCTAAGCAAAGACACACAACAAGCCGTCGCCATGTTGCAGCAATACGCCAAGCTGGCGCCGTATGATCCGCGCCCCTGGCGCGACCTGGCGACGGCTTTTGAACAACTGGAACGCGACACAGATGCCGAAATCGCTTATCGCGCCGCCATCGAACGCGACCGCAGCTATCTGGATCATCACGCCGCGCTGGTCAAATTTCTGCTCGGACAGGAAGCGCTGAGCAAGGCCAAACAGGCCTTTGCGCAATTGCTCAAAGCAGCCGAAGACCCTGATGATGCGTTTGATTCGCTGATTGATGACGACGAAGGCTTCGATCCTGATTCGGCCAAATTGTTCGAAGAATTGTTGCTTGCCTTTCCCAAAGAGCTGGCGGCGAGCAAAGCGGGGCTGTCATTGTTGGCAGAAATCCAAGAGGCGCAGAACAAACTGGGCGACGCGATCAAGAGCGTTTTACGCGCCATCGCCATCGAAGCGGAAGCCGACGATTATCTTTATTTGTCACAGCTATACCGTGAACAGCGGCGCTTTAGCGAAGCGCTCAACGCTGCCAATCAGGCGCTCAAACTGGATGCGAAAGCGGCGGGCGCATATTTCGAGCGCGCCTGTGCCCAGGCGCAACTGGGGCACAAACGCGAAGCCCTGGCTGACCTGAAACAAATGCTGGCCCTGGATGCCGAAAGCTTTTTCGATCTGGACGAACCAGATTTGCAGCCGTTGGCCGCCTTGCCGGAATTCAAAGCGCTCAAGGAAAAGCTGAAAGAGGCCGCCGTGCCTGACGAGACGAAAGGCGCCCAGCTGCAAGCCGCGCCGAAAAAGCCCTGAAGACACGGCCCTCGCTGCTCGGTTGGTGCGTGCGGTTGTTTAACGCTCAAAATCTGCTAGCATCTAACGGCGAGATGGTCAGGGCCATCTCGCCTCCGCTTTTTTGCTATGCCGAATTACGATCCACAACATGACGACGCGGTGCTGACAGAAAGTCAGCAAAAGCTGCAAAAGCCGCCGCTGTATAAGGTGTTATTGCACAACGACAATTACACCACGATGGAATTTGTCGTCTATGTGTTGACCCAGGTGTTTCTGCACACAGAAACCGACGCAATTCGCATTATGCTGCAAGTCCATAACCAGGGTGTCGGCGTTGCGGGCGTATACACACACGAGATTGCCGAAACGAAAGTCGCGCGCGTCAGTTCGCTGGCGCGCGAACACGAATATCCGTTGCTGTGTACGTTAGAAGAAGAATGACGAGCGCGAATTAGAAGACCGCGGAACTTGGAACTCACAGATTTATGATTACCCGAGAATTACAAGCTACGTTGAATTTGGCAGCCAACGAGGCAATCAAACGCCGCCACGAATTTCTCACACTGGAACACCTGCTGTTTGCCATGTTGCATGACGAAACCGCCAGCGAGGTTTTGTTGCAATGCGGCATTGATCTGGATTTGTTGCGGCGCGATCTGGAAGAGTTTTTCACGGAAAACATGACGCCGCTGCCGCGCGGGGTAGAACGTTACCCGGAACAAACCGCCGCGTTTGAACGCGTGATTGATCGCGCAATTTTGCAGGCCCAGGCTTCGGCACAGGATAAGGTAGATGGCGGAAACACGCTGGCGTCGCTTTTTGAAGAACATCATTCGCACGCCAAATACCTGCTGGAAAAACAAGGGGTCAGCAAACTCGACATCCTGAATTACATTTCGCACGGTATTTCAAAAGTGGACGATGGCGAAAGCTTGCCGTTGGGCGGCGAGGACGAAGACGAAGAGCGCGAAGCGCGTCAGGTACGCGATCCGCTGAAAGCTTTCGCCACCAATCTGGTTGCGCGCGCCGCCGAAGGCAAAATTGATCCGCTGATCGGTCGGCAGATGGAAGTCGAACGCACGATTCAGGTCTTGTGCCGTCGCCGCAAAAACAATCCGCTCTATGTCGGCGATCCGGGCGTGGGCAAAACCGCCATTGCCGAAGGCCTGGCGCTCAAAATTCATCGCGCTGAAGTGCCTGACGTGCTCAAAGGCGTCGAAGTCTATGCGCTGGATATGGGTGCATTGCTGGCGGGCACGCGCTATCGCGGCGAATTTGAACAGCGGCTGAAAGCCGTCATCACCGCGCTCAAGAAAAAGCCGGGCGTGGTGCTTTTCATTGACGAAATTCACACCATTGTCGGCGCGGGCGCGGTGTCGGGCGGTTCGATGGATGCGTCGAACATTCTGAAACCGGCCCTGGCCAGCGGCGAGTTGCGTTGCATCGGTTCGACCACGCACAACGAATACAAAGCATCATTTGAACGTGATCGTGCCTTGGCGCGGCGCTTTCAGATTATTGAAATCAATCAGCCCAGCGTGGGCGATACCATCCAAATCCTGCAGGGCCTGAAGAGCTATTACGAAGAGCATCATCAGGTGAAATACAGCGACGAAGCCATCATTGCCGCCGCTGAGCTTTCGGCCAAATACATCAACGATCGTTATCTGCCGGACAAAGCCATTGACGTGATTGACGAAGTCGGCGCTGCGACCAAGCTCAAACCGGTCGCAGAGCGCCCCGAAATCATCAGCGAACACGATGTCGAACTGGTCATCGCCAAAATGGCCAAGATTCCGGCCAAAACGGTTTCGGTTTCAGACAAGGAAAAGCTGCAAAACCTGGAAGCCGAATTGCGCGCGGTCATTTACGGGCAGGATCACGCCGTCGCGCAATTGGTCAACGCGATCAAACTGTCGCGCTCCGGGTTGGCGAATCCTGACAAACCCATCGGCTCGTTTTTGTTCTCTGGCCCGACGGGCGTCGGCAAAACCGAACTGGCCAAACAACTGGCGCGCAGCCTCGGCGTCGAATTCATGCGCTTTGATATGAGCGAATACATGGAAAAACACACCGTGTCTCGCTTGATTGGCGCGCCGCCGGGCTATGTCGGATTTGACCAGGGCGGTTTGCTGACCGATGCCGTGCGCAAAACTCCTTATGCCGTGTTGGTGCTCGACGAAATCGAAAAGGCGCATCCCGATCTGTTCAATATCCTGTTGCAAGTAATGGATCACGCCACCTTGACCGACAACAACGGCAAGAAGGCGGATTTCCGCAACGTCATTTTGATCATGACGACCAATGCGGGCGCGCGCGAATTGAGCGGCAAGAAACTCGGCTTCAAACAAGCCGAAGACGGCGGCATCGGCGGCACCGGCAGCAAAGCGCAAGGCGCGATTGAACGCACCTTCAGCCCGGAATTTCGCAATCGTCTGGATGCCTGGATTGCCTTTGACCAGTTGAGCTTTGCCAACATCGAACGCGTGGTGGACAAATTCATCAATGAATTGCGCGCGCAATTGAAAGACAAGAGCGTAGACCTGGAGCTGACCGACGCGGGCCGTGCCTGGCTGGCCAACAAAGGTTTCGACAAACTGTTTGGCGCGCGTCCGATGGCGCGTTTGATTCAGTCGCAAATCAAGGAAAAACTCGCCAACGAAGTTCTCTTTGGCAGCCTGCAAAACGGCGGCAAGGTCACTGTCACCGAAGAAGGCGGCGAATTGAAGCTGGCATATTTCGGTAATTGAGGGCGGCGGCTATGTCGGCGCAAGCGCAACAAAAATACCTGATGCCGGAAGAGTATCTGGCCATCGAACGCCAGTCCGCAGAGAAAAGCGAATACGTAGACGGCGTGATGTATGTGATGGCCGGCGGCAGCCCCAATCACAGCTTGATTGGCGGCAATGTCTTGACCGAATTGAACACACAGCTCAAACGTTCTCCCTGCCGCGTTTTCAACAGTGATTTGAAAGTGTGTGTGCCCAGCAAGCGCAAGTATTTTTATCCTGATGTGACGGTTGTTTGTGGCGCGCCGCAATTTGATGACGATCAGGACGTGTTGCTCAATCCGCTGTTGCTGATCGAAGTTCTCTCTGACAGCACTGCCGGATATGATCGAGCCCGGAAGTTTCTTTACTATCAGGAAATCGAATCGTTCAGCGAATATCTATTGCTCAGCCAGGATGAGTTTGTCGTTGAGCATTATGTGAAACAGCCGAACGGCAGTTGGATTTACACCGTCGCCAGGGGCGAAGAGCAAAGCGTCGAACTGACGACGATCAATTGCCGTCTGCAACTCAGAGACATTTACGCCAAAGTTCTCGCCTGACATTTATGCCGCGTTTCATCAGCCTAGCGATTTTGTTGCTGCTCACCGTCGTGCGTTGTGTCACGCCCGCCCGCGCGCAAGCCGACGCGCCTGCAACAATTGAAACCATCACCCGAAAGCTGGCTTCCGCTGAGTTTGCCGGGCGTGCCGGGCAAACCGACGGCGGGCGAAACGCCGGTCAGTATCTTGCCAGTGCATTGCGCGACGCCGGGCTAAAGCCTGTGCCAAACCCGGGGCAGAATGTCGCTGGTTTGTTGGAAGGC
>JAEUQO010000143.1 GCA_016789605.1 Acidobacteriota bacterium | reverse complement strand
CGAGCTGGCGCATCCCGGTGTCAATCACCGCATCGCGCAGCACGACCAGTTGCGGCGGCTGTTTCACAGTGAGGCTGACGTTGAGAAACATGCCGGGTTTGAGGCGCAGGTTCGGGTTGTTGAATTCCAGGCGCACCTTCGCCGTGCGCGTGGATGGCTCAATCAGTGGATTGATGAATGCCACACGGCCAGTCTGTGTGCTGTTGTCGGGCAGCGTCACTTCGCCCTTCGATCCGGCGCGGATGTTCATCAGGTCGCTCTCGTAAACATCGGCCTCGACCCAGATCGTCGAAAGATCAGCGAGCGTGTAGAGTTCGACATCCGGCATCACGCGCATTCCCGGAAAAGCTTTCCGCGCCGTGATGACACCCGACGCCTGCGCAAAATAGGTGATCGCCTTCCGCACTTTTCCAGTCTTCTCAAGTTCGGTGATCTGCTGCGGCGTCAAATCCCAGAGTTGCAATCGCCGGCGCGTCGCTTCAACAAGCGAGCCGCCCGAATCGCGCACAACCTCGAATTCGCTTTTGCCAAAGTCCTGCCGCGCCTTGAGCGCGATCAGATACTCTTGCTGCGTGGCGACAAGTTCGGGACTGTAGAGCGTGAAGAGTGGCTGTCCTTTGTTGATCTGCTGCCCTTCAAAATTTCCCATCGTCTCCTCAATCCAACCTTCGACTTTCGTCTGAACGTGTGTGATCCGCCGCTCATCAGGCATCACGCGCCCTGTCGTGCGCACGGGTTGATCGAATGTGCGCGATTCGACTGTTGCCGTTTGCAGTCCCAGACTCGCCGCCGTGTTGGCGTCAATCACAATCGCGCCGTTCGGATTTTCGGCCTGCGCCTGCTCCATCTCGACGCCGAGTTGCCCGGCAGGCACGGCAGGAATCGGCGGCGGCGCTTTCTCCCAAAATCGCAGCGTGCGAGCCAGCGGCGTACCGCTTAGTCCGGGCGCGAACGCAAACGCGAGCAAAGTCCCAGCGGCGGCAAAGAGAATGCTAAGCGCCAGCAGAGCGCGCCATCGGCGTTTGAGAAATGCAGTCAGTCGTTTCATCGTTACCTCACTTCGTCAGTTCAACTCCCGTGAATCGCTCCATCTCGGCGAGCGCCTTCTGGTAATCGGCCAGCAGTTCGTAAAAGCGCGTCTCGTAATCGAGCGCCCGCTTAAGCGAATTGAGCAGCGTCAGCATTTCGATCTGTCCTGTCTGATACGCCGAGAGCGCGCTTTCGAGCGCGAGCGTCGCCTGCGGAATCAGCCCTTGTTCGTGCAATTTGATCAGCCGTGCTGACGTGCTTGCACGCACCCGCGCATCGCGCAGCTTGTAGCGAATCAGCGAGAGATTTGAATCCAACCGCGCCTGCGTCGCCGCAAGATTCGCGGCCTGCTCCTTGATCGCGTACCGCTGTTTCGTCGCGGCGTAAAGCGGCAGCCGCAGCGTCACGCCATACGTGTAGTAGTCGGAGAATACAGGCCGGTTGTGATAGATGAAGTTGACGCCGACCTCCGGGTACTTCGCTTCGCGTTCGGCCAGACGTAGCGCCTTGTTGTTGCCATCAATCATGCGGCGCAGTTGTTTGAGGTCAGGCGCATTCTCTGAAGAGAGTCGCTCGAGTTCTTCGAGCGGCGGCGGTTCAGGGCTCATCTTTACGTCAGCAGTTTTTTCAATCGGCGTTTCAGGATTGCGGTAAAGCAGGTTGTTGAGTTGCGCCACAGTAATCGCGCGCCTTTGTTCGAGCATCGCTTGTTTTTCCAACAACTCGGTGATCTCGACGCGCACGTTGACCACATCCACCTGCTGCGCCTTGCCAACGCTGTAGCGCGCCTCGGCAACCTGCGCGATCTTGTCGAGAATCTCCTTGTCACGAGCCAGCACTGCCAGCGCGCGGTCGGTGTAACTGAGGTCGTAATACGCGAGCTTCACTTCGCTCGTCAGCCGGAGCGCCGTTGCCGCGTACTCCTGAAACTTCGCTTCGGATTCGGCGCTCGCCACCTGCCCGCGCAACCGCCGCACACCGAACCAGGGCAGGTCTTGACTGAAGCCCAGCGCGATTTCGCTGAAGTCATTTTTCAACCCGGCGAAAGGAACGGGGTTGGTCACCGTGCTGTTGCTCAGCGACACCATCGGATCGGGCAATGCTTTGGCTTGCGGGATGCGCGCCCGCGCCGCATCAAATCCACGGCGCATCACAGTGAGTTCGGGGTTGGCCGCGAGCGCCGCTTCAACCAGACCGGCGAGGCTTACACCGCCCGCTTGAACATCGGCTTTATGCTGCATTGCATGCTGTGACGTTTGCTCAGATGGGTGCTGAACCGTGTTCTGTATTTGCTGCGCCATTCCCGGCAGTACAAATGCGGCGAGAAGGATTGCGAACGTCACAACAGTCAATGGCCACTGTGCGGACTGCGGCTGCGTAGTCTTAAAGATGTTCATCGGTTTTCTGATCGTGCAGCTGGATTGCCGCAGATTGCCCGGCTCTCTCTGTTTGCCATCACAAAAGATGGCGCACAGAAAAAGAGCTGCCCCACCGGAAGCCCTGATTGGCCTTCCGGCACGTCAACAAGGCGCACTACGGCTTTGTTAGATCAGAAATGTGGAGTTGGAGAGAAAGAGATCAGGAGGATCGTGATGAAGAAGGTTGGTTTCAACCGACCTGAAAGAAATGGCGGCAGCGGAGGCTTCAACTTCGCTGAGTGTATCGAGCGAAACAATGCGAACAGTGACAAGGGTAGGCACAGGAGCCAGCGTCAGAGGCGTGAAATCGAACTGCGCACCGCCAGTGGATTCGCCGCATTTGATCTCGCAGCAGACCATCGCTACGACCGCACCGGTCGGCGATTTCCCTTGCAGGCAGCAGGCCATCTCATCGCATTCGCCTGTCTTCTGTATTGAACAGGCTGCCTCGCCCGTGCTGTTGAAACCATTGCTGAGAGCGTCAATGCCGCACGCAATTCCGCCCGCCAGCGCCTGGCCAGCGAAGAGCAGAACCATAAGTAGTGCAGCGACACGTTTCAACATAACTCCCTCATAAGTACCTGAGCATAGCCCGCGCTGTCAACCGGTAAATCACCGGCGGCTTCTCGATTATTCCCAACCCGCGAGCAATTCAGCGACAAGCGCGACCTTTATATGTACGCCGGGCAAGGGGGCCAAAGCGAGCCTTCAACTTCGGTTCGCCGGGCAGCGATGTCTGTTTACAGACACGGAGTCGTCTGTTATCTAGCACTTAAGGTTCCAATAGCTGTCGTGGTCAACACCAAAAGGGTTGCTGCTTTTGCAAATCCAGCCCCCATCTTTCAGCTTAGGTGACTAGGGAATGTCTTGTTGCTCAATCATTTGGAACGCCATGGTTCATTTGCAGGAACAAGCTGGGTTTCCAGTCTGAACAGATTGTTGCGTTGCGCGTGTTATGGCTTGGGGTTTGCAGGCAAGACGGGATTGATTCACGTCAGGTCTTCGTGCCTGTTCATTATTGATTACCAGATTCCGTAGTACAGACTTCAAAACCTGAGATGCAAACGGTTCGGTACAAATCCAGTATTACTGTTTCGGCACTCTTGAGCGCCACGCTGCTCCTCATGCAATTGTGTGGTGCCGTTTGTGCGTTTGCCGGCTGCCTGGAGACTTGGGCAATGCCATCTTCTGAACAGAAGGATGTCTCAAACCATTGCCATCAAACGCGGCTCGACGCGAATCATTATCTGCCAGAGCCATCGAAAAAGAATCCGCACAGTTGCGCA
>JAEUQO010000023.1 GCA_016789605.1 Acidobacteriota bacterium | reverse complement strand
CCAACGAAGAATGGGTGATCAGCAAAGTCAAAATGAATCCCAAGTTGACGGCTGACAAATTCGAAAAACCGAAGAAATAAGCCGCCTCCTTGCCCGGAACTAAAAATGCCGCCGACGTCACACAACGTCGGCGGCATTTTTGCTTTACCGAAATAGCTTTACCGAAATAAGCAGGGACTATTTCGTGATCCCGAACTGACCCAGGATGAAGGCGTAATCAAATGCCACATCCTTTAATCGGTCATAGCGGCCTGAAGCGCCACCGTGGCCGCCGGGTTCCAGTTTGACTTTGAAAAGCAGCAGGTTCTTGTCCGTCTTCAACTCGCGCAGTCGAGCAACGTATTTCGCCGGTTCCCAATAACCAACCTGGCTGTCGTGCAGCGAAGTACGCACGAGCATCGTCGGATAGGCTTTGCGCTCGATGTTTTCATAGGGCGAATAGCTGCGCATGTAATCGTACGCGGCTTTTTCGTTCGGGTTGCCCCATTCGAGATACTCACCCACCGTCAACGGCAACGAAGCATCCAGCATCGTGTTCATCACATCCACAAACGGCACGTAAGACACAACCGCCTTGAACAGATCAGGCCGCAGGTTGGTGACAGCGCCCATCAGCAATCCGCCCGCGCTGCCGCCGGTAATGACCAGCCGGTCTTTGCTTGTGTATTTCTCTTTGACCAGATGCTCGGCACAGGCGATGAAGTCGGTGAAGGTGTTCTTCTTGACCATCATCTTGCCCTGATCGTGCCATTCCTTGCCCAGATCACCACCGCCGCGAATATGTCCGACGGCATAAATCACGCCGCGATCCAGCAAGCTGATGCGCTGCGAAGAAAAATCCACATCGCTCGGATAGCCATACGAACCATAGGCTTCGAGCAATGCCGGACGGCTGCCGTCGCGTTTCAGGTCTTTTCTATACACCAGCGAGATCGGCACTTTTGCCCCGTCCGAAGCCGTCGCATACACCCGTTCGGATTGGTACAAACTGGCGTCGTATCCGCCCAGCACGGGCTGCTGTTTTTTCAGCTCGCGTTTGCGCGTGTTGAGATCGTAATCGAAGACAGAGCTGGGCGTGACAAACGACTCATAGGTAAAGCGGAAGGTCGTGGTGTTGAATTCGGCGTTTTGTGTCGGGCCCGCGACATAAACCGGTTCGGGAAATTCGATGTAATGTGACTTGCCTGTTTTCAAATCAAAGACATCCATCTGCGGCACGCCGTTCTTGCGTTCGATGGCGATGAAATGTCCGGCAAAACAGTCAACGTCTTCCAACATCACGTCTTTGCGATGCGGAATGATTTCTTTCCAGTTTTCCTTGGCGGGATTGCTGACCGGAGCGGTCACCAGACGGAAGTTTTTGCCCTGGTCGTTGGTGCGCACATAAAACTGATCGCCCAGGTGATCCACGTAATATTCGTGGTTTTCCTTGCGCGGCAGAAAGAGTTTCAAGTCGCCGCCCGGCTGATCTGCCGGCAAGTAACGAATTTCGCTGGTAGTCGAACTGGCGGTAATCGCCATCACATAGCCTTTGCTGCGGGTTTTGCCGACAAAGGTGCGATAGAGTTCGTCTTTCTCTTCATAGAGCAGATCGTGTTTGCCGTTGCCCAGGACCGTACGCAAGATTTTGTGCGACCGTTTCGTCGTCTCGTCTTCCTGGCTGTAAAAGATGGTCTTGTTGTCGTTGGCCCAGGCGACTGAAACCACGCGTTCGGCGATGTTTTCGACGATCTTGCCGTCGCGCAGGTCTTTGACGTGCAACTTGTATTGCCGATACCCAACCACGTCAGTCGAAAACGCCAACAGATTGCCGTCCGTGCTCATCTGATATGCGCCGAGACTGAAAAACTTCTGACCTTCGGCCATTTTGTTCAGATCGAGCGTGACTTCTTCGGCGGCGGTCAGGCTGCCTTTTTTGCGACAGAGGATGGGGTACTGTTTGCCCTGTTCGGTGCGTGAGTAATAGAAATACTCCCCTTGCCGATACGGCACCTGTTCATCGGTTTCCTTGATGCGGCCAAGCATCTCTTTGTAAAGCGCTTCCCGAAACGCCTGGGTCGGTTTCATCAGCGCGTCGGCGTATTCGTTTTCCGCTTTCAGATGATTGATGACGTCGGGGTTTTCGCGTTTGTCGTCGCGCAACCAGGCGTAATCGTCAACTTCCGTGTAACCGTGAATTTTCGTAGTTTTTGGAATCTTCTTCGCGATGGGTGGTTTCGGAACCTGTTCTTGAGCCATTATTGGTAATCCTATCCAAGCCAGTGTCAGCAGTAGCACGAGAATCATGCCCAGACGGGGTAGATGTGTCATGCGTTCCTCCTTGAATGTTGTCAGCCAGATTTTCGTCGTGATGCGATGAATACGACGTCGGCGACGCGGAGGATTCTACCATTTGCCCAAATTTTTCCACGACCAGTTCATACAAGGTCGGCAATACCAATAAGGTCAGCAAGGTTGCGGTGATCAAACCGCCAATGACGACGGTGGCCAAAGGACG
The DNA here is from genome assembly GCA_016789605.1 of Acidobacteriota bacterium. Taxonomy (GTDB): domain Bacteria; phylum Acidobacteriota; class Blastocatellia; order RBC074; family RBC074; genus RBC074. The sequence goes on along the minus strand of JAEUQO010000023.1, from coordinate 4,576 downwards.
TTGGACTTCAGCGCCGGGCGCGGTCGAAAGCGCCATCGGGATGAACCCCAGGCTGGCAACCAGCGCCGTCATCAACACCGGTCGCAAACGAGCGCTGGCTCCGTCCAGGACTGCGCGCCGCAACGGCCAGCCACGGTCGCGCAGCGCATTGATATAACTCACCATCACCACGCCGTTGAGCACTGCCACGCCAAACAAGGCGATAAAACCGACAGCCGCAGACAGATTCAAATTCAAGCCGCGCAACCACAACGCAGCAACGCCGCCCACCAAGGCAAACGGCACGTTGAAAATGATCAGCGTCGCCTGTTGGAAGGAATTGAAGGTCGAATACAGCAACAAGAAAATCAGCAGCAACGCCAGCGGCACCACAACATAGAGCCGTTTCATCGCGCGCTGTTGATTCTCAAATTCCCCGCCCCAGGTCAGGTAATAGCCAACCGGCAATTTCACTTCGCGGTCAATCAGGCTTTGGGCTTCGGCGACAAAGCTGCCGATGTCACGTCCGCGCACATTCGATTGAATCACGATGCGACGCTGGGCGTCTTCGCGGTTGACGACTTCGGGGCCTTCGGCGGTGCGGAACGTCACGATCTGTCCTAACGTCACGCGTTCGCCGCCGGGCGTTGGCACCAGCAAGGCGCGCATGGTTTCTATTTCCTTACGCCGGACTTCTGGCAAACGCACCACGACGTCAACACGTCTGCGCCCATCAATGACTTCGGTCGCCATTCCGCCGCCGACGGCGGTTTCGATCAACTGCTTGACGTCTTCGACACGCAAACCATAACGCGCCATTTCGTCGCGGTTGACGGAAATCTGTAATTCCCCGGCGCCGCTCAACGTTTCGGTTTGCACATCAGCCGCGCCGCGCACACGACGCAACGCGCTTTCAATCTTTTTCGCTTCGCGTTCGAGCACTGCGGAATCATCGCCAAACAATTTAACGGCAACGTCTGCTTTGACGCCGGAAATCACTTCGTCCAGGCGCATCGCCAGCGGCTGCGTGAAGTTGTAAACGACGCCCGGCACATCTTTCAGCTTTTCATCCAGTTTGGCGATCAGCTCTTCCTTGGTTTTGACCGTCGTCCACTGTTCATGCGGTTTCAAGATGACATAGACGTCGCCTTGATACAGCCCCATCGCTTCGGTGGCCAGATCAGGGCGTCCGATTTTGGTAACGACGGTTTCAACTTCAGGAAACTCGCGCACGACTTTTTCGACCATCGTGGCGATGTCGACCGATTGCGTCAGCGAAATCGAAGGCAAGCGCCGCGTTTCGATCAAAAGCGCGCCTTCATCGAGTTGCGGCATGAATTCCGTGCCCAGATATTTCATCGAGAAAAGCGCCGATGAAACAATCAGCAACGCCACACCGATTGTCAGCCAACGCCAATGCAAGACACGGTCGAGCAACTGGCGATAGTGATTCTGCAACCACTGCAAAACTTTTTCGTGTCCGTGATGATGATGCGGTTTGAGTACGAACGAAGCGACTGCGGGCACAAACGTCAGCGTCAGTACCAACGCCCCAATCAGCGCGCAACAGACGGTCAGCGCCATCGGATGGAACATGCGCGCTTCCAATCCCTGCAGCGCAAAAATCGGCAGATAGACGGCAATGATGATCAGCACGCCAAAGACAATCGGCCGCCCGACTTCCAGCGCCGCGTGGCGAATCACCAGTTTGCGCGCATCAACATGCGCGGCTTCGGCCTCAGCTTCGACATTGGTGTTTTGCATCTGGCTGATGAAGTTCTCGATCATCACGACCGCTCCATCTACCATCAAGCCGAAATCCACCGCGCCCAGGCTCATCAGGTTGGCGCTCACGCCAAAAATCTTCATGCCGATGAACGCCACCAGCATCGAAAGCGGAATCACCGAAGCCACAATCAACGAAGCGCGAATGTTAAACAGGAACAGAAAGAGGACGATGATGACCAGCAATCCGCCTTCGATCAGGTTGGTAGCGACTGTGTTGATGGTGCGATTGACCAGCGTAGTCTGTTCATAGAAGGGCGTCAGTTTGACGCCGGTCGGCAAGGTCTTTTCGATTTTGCTGACGCGTTCTTCGACGCGTTCGATAACGGCTTTGGAGTTTTCGCCTTTGGTCATAATGACCATGCCAGAAACGACTTCGCCTTTTCCGTCTTTGGTCACCGCGCCTTGCCGCACCGCCGCGCCGATTTCGACAGTCGCAACATCCTTGACCAACACCGGCACGCCGTTGTGTGCCTTGATCACAACCTGACGCACTTGCTCTTCGGCCTGGGCGGGATCAAAGCGGCCCAATCCGCGCACGGTAAAACTTTCTGCGCCGCGCTCGATATAACTGCCGCCGAAATTGGCGTTGCTGGCTGCCAGCGCCTGTTGCACGTCGTGCAAGGTCAGGTTGTAGGCCAACAACCGCTCCGGTTCGACCAACACGTGATATTGCTGAACAAAGCCGCCCCACGAATTGACTTCGTTAACGCCGGGCACGGTGCGCAATTGCGGTTTGATCGTCCAATCGTGCAGCGTTTTCAAATCCATGGCGCTGCGGCCCTGGCCTTCGATCACGTATTGATAGACTTCGCCAAAAGCCGTGGCGACCGGGCCAAGCGTCGGCTCTAAACCGGCGGGAATGCGCGTGCGCGCTTCCTGCAACCGCTCGTTGACCAACTGCCGCGCGAAATACGTGTCTACATTATCGGCAAAGACAATCGTGATCAGCGACAATCCGAATTTGGAAATTGAACGAATTTCTTCCGTGTTACGAATGCCCATCATCGCGCTTTCGATGGGATAAGTAACCAGTTGCTCGATTTCAGTGGCGGCCATGCCGGGCGCTTCGGTGACGATGTTGACCTGGTTGTTGGTCAGGTCAGGAAAGGCGTCTATCGGCAATTGCGAAAACGCATAGATGCCGCCGCCCGCCAGCAACAACGTCAGCGCCAGAATCAAAAATCGTTGTGTGAGGGATAATTCGATGAGTGCGCGAATCATTCTTCCGCCAGTGAGCTCTTGAGAAACTCGGATTTGATAAAGAAACCGCCGCGCGTCACGATGCGTTCGCCCGCCGACAAACCGCTGACGATTTCGACCTGGCCTTTTTGTTCACGGCCCATTTGCACGGCGCGCTTTTCAAACGCCCCTTCGCCCACAGACAAAAACACGACCTGCTCGCCCTGCACTTCCTGCACAGCTTCGCGCGGGATCGCAATGACAGGTTGCGCTGCGCTGCCGGTCAGACTGATTTTGGCGTACATCTCTGGCCGCAATTTGCCGGATGGATTGTTGACCAAACAGCGCACTTGCACCGTGCGCGTTTCAGGACTGAGGGCGGTACCGACGTGCACGACCTTGGCGCTCAAGCGATCTTCACCAAAAGCAGGCAAGGTCAATTCGACAGCTTGCCCCAGGCGAATGAACGCCGCTTGCGCTTCGGGGACTTCAGCAATCGCCCAAAGCGTCGAGACATTGCCAATCGTCATCAAGTCGGCATTTTCAGCGACAACCGTGCCCAGGGTGACCAGACGTTGCAACACAACGCCGCTGGCAGACGCATAAATGACGATGTCGTCGTGGCTGTCGTGCGGCACGGTCAGGTGCTCCAACCATTCCGAAGCGCGGGTCAGTTCTGCGCGCGCTTGTTCCAGTTCGCCCGTTGCCGCGACGACATTGGCCACGGCGTGCGCTTGTTCGCGTTTGGAAATCGCTTTGGCTTCGAGCAACCGTTCGGCGCGCTCAAGCTCTGCCTTGGCATACGCCAGTTGCTTTTCTTTCTCGGTAACCATTGCGCGGGCTTTGGCATCGTTAGCACGTGCATCCAGCAATTCGTGACTGTGGATGTAAACCAGCGCCTGCCCTTTTTTCACCGTGTCGCCGACGGTCGCCAGCACACGCGTCACACGACCGGCAACAAACGTTCCGACGCGTACTGTGGCGTCTTCGTTCATGGACAGTCGTCCGGTGACATCCAACGTCTGGGCAAAAGATTGCGTCGCCACCGTGCCATATTCCAATTGCGCGCGTTTGAGCGCTTCAGCTGAAAGCGTGACGCGATGGGCTGGCGTTTTGGCGTCTGCCTCTTTTGGGGTTTCAGGTTGCGCAGCGGCAGCAGGAGCAACGGCTTCACTGTGAGTCGCTGACGGCCACAGTCGCCACAGCGCCAGACCGCCAACCACGATCACAAGCAGGAGCAAGGCCCAGCGCCGCGTGTTCGGTTTTGAGGAGTGTTTTTCGTTTGAACTCATGAGGAAGTTATTTTTCGCTGGCGGTTTGCACGGCTGGCGTCAGGCGCGGCAATCGTTCAATGCCCGCCGCGCGTTCCAATTCGTGAATGGCAAGCTGGTAATCGTACAACGCTTGAAAATAGAACTCTTGCGCTTGTGCGCGCACGCGCTGTGCATCAAGCAGCACAAGCAAATCTACGGCGCCTTCGCGATAAGCTGCCAATGAAACGCTGCGGGCTTCATCGGCGCGCATCAGAAAGTCGGTGCGCAAACCTTCGACTTGTTTCTGGTTCAACTCCACCGCGCTGCGCGCCGAAGCCAGATCGGCCAGCACCTGATTTTTGGCGTAGCGCAATTCG
>JAEUQO010000007.1 GCA_016789605.1 Acidobacteriota bacterium | reverse complement strand
GAACCAACCGTTTGGTGACGTCGTCAGTTGGGATTTGATTCCGCAAGTGGCAATTTCGGAAGTCGCCTTGTTGCCCGGTTCAAATCCGCTGTTTGGGTTGAACACGTTGGGCGGCGCGCTGGCGATTCAAACCAAAGATGGACGCAACGCGCCGGGCACGGCGTTGGAACTTAGCGGCGGCAGTTTTGGCCGTCTGGTCGGCGAGCTCGAACACGGCGGCGCGACCAGCAAGGGATTTCATTACTATCTGGCGAGCAATCTGTTTTTTGAAGACGGCTGGCGCACCGATTCGCCGTCAAATGTGCGGCAGTTTTTTGGCAAGCTCGGCTGGCAACGTTCGCGCACGACGTTAGGACTGACGGTGGGATACGCCAATAATTCGCTGATCGGCAACGGATTGCAGGAACAACGCTTTCTTGATCGGGATTATGCCAGCGTCTATACCAAACCTGACATTACCGCTCATCGTGCGCCGATGATGATTTTCAATGGGCGACACGGGTTCAGCCCGCGCCTGACGATTTCCGGCAATGCGTACTATCGCGCCATTCGCACCAAAACGCTCAACGGAGACATCAACGAAGATTCGCTGGATCAATCCGTATATCAACCCAACGCGGCGGAACGTGCAGCGCTGGCTGCCGCCGGGTACACGGGATTTCCGACCAGTGGCGCAACCGCCGCGAACACGCCGTTTCCGTTTTGGCGTTGTATTGGCCAGTCGTTGTTGCGCGATGAACCAGCGGAAAAATGCAATGGCCTGCTCAACCGTTCGAATAGCGACCAGCACAACTATGGCGCGTCAGGACAGGTGACCTGGGTCGCATTCCCAACTGGACAGCGCAATCAATTGACGGTCGGCGGCGCGTATGACCGCAGCCACGTAGACTTTTTGCAGTCTACGCAGTTGGGCTATCTCAATCCTGATCGCAGCGTGACGGGCGTGAATTCTTTTGGCGACGGCGTGACGGGCGGCGACGTAGACGGCGAACCATTCGACACGCGCGTTGACCTGAACGGACGCATTCAAACGTTCAGCGCGTTTGTCACCGATACGGTGGCGGTGGGCAAAAAAGGCGCGCTGAATCTGGCAGGCAGATACAACCGCACGACAGTCAACAATCGTGATCGCATTATGCCCGGCGGCGGACCCGGTTCACTGGACGGGGATCACACGTTTGACCGCTTCAATCCGGCGCTTGGGTTCACGTTTCGCCCGGTCAGCTATCTGAATGCCTATGTCAGTTATAGCGAAGGCAATCGCGCGCCTACGTCGGTCGAACTCGGTTGCGCCGATCCCGCAGAGCCCTGCAAATTGCCCAACGCAATGGCAGGCGATCCGCCGTTGCAACAGGTGGTCACGCGCACCGTGGAATTCGGATTGCGCGGCGGACAGGAAAGCCGTGTGAGCTGGAATGTCGGTTGGTTTCGCGGCGAGAATCGCAACGACATTCTCTTTGTCGCTTCAGAACAGACGGGCTTCGGCTATTTCAAAAATTTCGGCAAAACACGCCGCCAAGGTATGGAAGCCGACCTCAACGCGCGCATCTGGCGCGTCAGTTTGGGCGGCGCATACACCTTTCTGGACGCGACGTATCAAAGCGAAGAGACCGTCAACGGCGAAAGCAACAGCAGCAGCGACGCCGACGCGCCTGGACTGGAAGGTCTGATCGAAATCGAACCGGGCGCGAAAATTTCTCTGATCCCGCAACACATGTTCAAGCTGTTTGCCGATTGGCAGGCGACGCGCAAACTCTCGCTCAATTTCGGATTGGTTTCGTTGTCGAGCGCGTATGCCCGGGGCAACGAAAACAATTTGCACGAAGCGGACGGCACTTATTATCTCGGCGCAGGCAAATCGCCCGGTTACGCCGTGTCGAATTTCGGAGCACGGTATCAATTGCACCAACGCATCGAATTGTTCGTGCGGGTCAACAATCTGTTCAACCGACGCTATTACACGGCGGCGCAATTGGGCGTGACGGGCTTTACCGGCGAAGGCAACTTCATTGCGCGACCATTTGCCGCCGTGGATGGTGAATTTCCCTTGCAGCATGCGACTTTTTACGCGCCCGGCGCTCCGCGCGGAGCCTGGGGCGGGTTGCGCATCAAATTCTGACGCAGAACCTGCTGACCGGGGTCTGCTGTCTATACGCTTTTCTTGGGCTCTATCAACTTCGTTTCTCAGGAAGGATCGCGATGAAAAAACTGGTAACGCTGGCAGTTATTCTTTTGGCTTTGGCCTTGGGCACGTATTCAACCGTTGCGCAACAAGGGGGCGCTCCGCAAGGACAAGGACAAGGCGGGCCGCCGCGCGGACAAGGACGCGGACCTGGCATCGAAGCGCTGGCGATGAATGACAGCGCAGGCTTTGAACCGATCTTTGATGGCAAATCGCTGAAAGGTTGGGACGGCGACCCGCAATTCTGGCGCGTCGAAAATGACAGCATCATCGGCGAAAGCACGGCGGAAAAACCGCTGAAGATGAACACGTTTTTGATCTGGCGCGGCGGCCAGCCGAAAGATTTCGAATTGAAGCTGGAATACAAACTGAATTCCACCAACAGCGGCGTGCAGTACCGCAGCAGCGAATTGCCCGACGTCGGCAAATGGGTGCTCAAGGGCTATCAGGCCGACATTGATTTTGCGAACCAGTACACCGGGCAGTTGTATGAAGAGCGTGGACGCGGTTTTATGGCAATGCGCGGACAGATGACACAAGTCCAGCCGGGCAAAAAGAAAATCATCGCCAATTTGCGCAGCGGCGACGAGCTGAAAGCCTTGATCAAAAGCAACGACTGGAATCAGGTGCACATCATCGCGCGCGGCAACGTGCTGACGCATATTTTCAACGGGCAGTTGATGGCGCAAACCGTGGATGATGATCCGGCAGGGCGGGCGATGAGCGGGTTGCTCGGATTCCAGATGCATGTCGGGCCGCCGATGAAACTGGAATTGCGCAACATCTGGTTGAAAAACCTATAAGCACGGCAAACGTCATTTGCGGGCAGGAGTTCTATATGAACCATCAATTCACCAAAATCCGCCAACAGTTTGAACGCCCGGTCATTGCGAACATCGAGCAAGCGGTGGCGTCGCAACTCAACGCGGAGAAATTGCAATTTGCTCCCGGCGCACGCATTGCCATCGGTGCGGGCAGCCGGGGCATCGCCAACATTGCTCGCATTACCGGCGCGGTGGCCGCTGCGGTCAAAGCCAGAGGCGGCCAGCCATTCATCTTTCCCGCGATGGGCAGTCACGGCGGCGCAACCGGTGAAGGCCAGCGCGAAATTCTGGCGTCCTACGGCATTACCGAAGACGCGATGGGTTGTCCGATTCGCTCTTCGATGGAAGTCGTGCCGGTGGACAATGGCGGTTTGGAATTGCCGTTGTTTATGGACAAACACGCCGCCGAATCGGACGGCATCATTCTGGTCAACCGCATCAAACCGCACACGGCCTTTCACGGTGATTACGAAAGCGGTTTGATCAAAATGAGCGTGATCGGATTGGGCAAAGAACGTCTGGCGTCGGAAATTCACGCGTATGGCATTTATGGTTTGAAAACCCTGTTGCCCCAGGCGGGCAAACGACTTCTGGAGACAGGCAAGATTTTGCTGGGCGTCGGCATCGTCGAAAACGCCTATGACGAAACCGCCATCATTGAAGCAATGACGCCGCCGGAAATCCTGACGCGCGAACCGGAATTGCTGGCGTTGGCCAAACAGATGCTGCCGCGCTTTCCGCTGGATGACATTGACGTGCTGGTCGTGGATCGTTTGGGCAAAGACATCAGCGGTTCGGGGATGGACCCAAACATCATCGGGCGCATGCGCATTCGTGGCGAAGCAGACGCCGAATCGCCGCGTATCAAAGTTATTGTCGTCACCGATCTGACCGACGCTTCACACGGCAATGCTTGTGGCATCGGTCTGGCAGACGTTACGACGCGCCGTCTGGCTGACAAGGTGGATTGGCACGCGACCTATACCAACGGCGTGACCAGCGGATTTTACGAACACTTCATGTTGCCGATTGTGGCTGACACCGATGCGCAAGCGCTGAGTTGGGGCATTCGCGCCAGTCACGATCCGCGCGCGGCCAAAAAGATCGTGCGCATCAAAGACACCTTACACCTGAGCGAGCTCTATGTTTCTGACGCGGTTTTGGCTGCGGTCAAAAACAACGTCGAAATCCTCGGCGAGCCGCAGTCGTTGTTTGACGAAAGCGGTTCGTTGCAGGCGTTTTAGATCGTTTTTCAATTCGCCCTACGGATTGGCCACAGAGCCACGGAGGCTCAGAGAAATACTTAGAAACCTCTGTGGCTCTGTGCCTCTGTGGCTAACCTGTAAAGCGAATTGAAAACTAGGCTATAACGCAAATTCCACGCAGATATACCTGATATGAAATTAAAATCTCTCTTGCTTCTCGGTTTGCTTGGCGTGTGTTTGACGGCTTGCAACCAGCCGACTGCGCCAAAAACAGAGCCGGCGAAACCTGCCGAGCCGCCGCCGCCCTATCGCGTGTATGTCACCAATGAGTCTTCGGGCGACATCACAATCATTGATCCCATCAAGCAATCAGTGATCGCCACCGTGCCGTTGGGTAAACGCCCACGCGGCATTCAGGCCAGCCCGGATCGGAAATTGATTTATGTCGCCCTGAGCGGTTCGCCGATGGCGCCGCCAGGCGTGGATGAAAGCACCTTGCCGCCGCCCGACAAAAGCGCTGACGGCATTGGCGTTTTTGACGTGTTGCAACAAAAAGTGCTGCGCGTGTTGACGGGCGGGTCTGATCCAGAGCAATTCTCGCTCAACCTGGACGGCAGCCGGATGTATATCGCAAACGAAGATGCCGGTCAGGCGACGATTCTCGAAACCGCAACCGGGAACATCGTGAAAACCTTGCCAGTCGGCGGCGAACCCGAAGGCGTGGCGACCAGCCCCGATGGCAAATTTGTTTATGTGACTTCAGAAAATGACGGCACGGTTTCTGTCATCAACACTGCGACACAAGAGACCGTTGCCAAATTCAAAGTCGGACGGCGTCCTCGTTCGATCAGCTTTTTGCCAGATGGCAAACGCGCCTATGTCACCAATGAAAACGATGCGACGCTGACGGTGGTGGATGCGCAAAAGCACAAACCGCTGGGTACGGTTGCCCTGGGCGCAGAAATGAAGCCAATGGGGCAGGCAATCTCTGCCGATGGCAAAAAGCTTTTTGTCAGCACAGGCAGAGGCAAGCTGGTTTTGGTGCTCGATACAGCGACGGACAAGGTGATCGGCTCGGTCGAAGCTGGTGTGCGCCCCTGGGGCATTGCTTTGTCGCCGGACGGCAAATACCTGTTCACGGCCAACGGCCCGTCAAATGACATTTCGATCATTGATGTCGCCACTTTGACGATT
>JAEUQO010000131.1 GCA_016789605.1 Acidobacteriota bacterium | reverse complement strand
CCGGTTGTTTTTCGCGAACCGCAGCCAGAAGACGCCGATGATTTTTTGCGCATCACCGACGAACAACTCAAAAACGGGCCGGTCTTCATTCATTGCGCGGCGGCCATCCGCGTCGGCGCGTTTTGGCTGATTCGCCGCGTGTTGCGCGACGGCTGGGATTTTGAGAAAGCCCTGGCAGAAGCCAACCGCATCGGATTGCGCAATCAGCCGCAGTTGATCGAATTTGCCAAAGGCTATCTGGAAAAGCACAAAAAGTAGCGGCGCGTTTTCGTCGGACAATAGGGAAATAGGAGGGAGGCATGAAGTTATTGCCTGTGTTGTTTTTCTGGTTGGCGCTGACGCTTGTCGCACCGGCACAGAATTGGCCGTCATTTCGTGGTGCGCACGCCAGCGGCGTTGCCGAAAGCGCGCATCCGCCAGCAACCTGGAATGCTGAAACTGCCAGCAATGTGTTGTGGAAAACCGCGATTCCGGGCTTGGCGCACTCCAGCCCCGTGGTGTGGGGCGAGCGCGTATTTGTCACCACGGCAATTAGCGCCAACGCCGACACGCCGTTTGAATACGGTTTGACGGATACGGCGGCTGCGGCCAAAGACGTTTCGCCGCATACCTGGCGCGTTTACTGTCTGGACAAACAAAGCGGGCGCATCCTGTGGGAAAAATCCGTGCACAGTGGCGTGCCCAAAGTCCGTCGCCACGTCAAAGCCAGTCAGGCCAATTCGACGCCCGCGACCGACGGCAAATATCTGGTGGCGCTGTTCGGCTCGGAAGGCTTGTTCTGCTTTACCCTTGAGGGCAAGCTGCTTTGGCAAAAAGACCTGGGCGTGTTGGCAGGTGGTTGGACGCCCGCCAACGGATTGCAATGGGGTTTTGGCAGTTCTCCGGTGATTTATCAGCAGTTGGTGATTGTGCAATGCGATACGCAGGACCAGTCGTTCATTGCCGCGTTTAGTTTGAAAGACGGAAAAGAAGTTTGGCGTACGCCGCGCACGGAAGATACGTCGTGGAGTACGCCAACCATCGCCAGTGATTTTGGCGCTGGCGCGGGGCGGGCAGGGAATCGTCGCGGCGCAGAATTGGTGACTGCGGGCACAAAGTTTTATCGCGGTTACGACCCGCTGACAGGAAGAGAGTTGTGGCGTTTGGCCGATGGCGCAGACGTTAAAATTCCGACGCCGATTGTCGCGCACGGTTTGTATTTCCTTGGCGGTGGCAGTTCGCAGGAGAAATTGAATTTCTTCGCGGTGCGCGCTGGCAGTCAGGGGGAATTGAAGGCTACGCCAGAAGGCGGCGTGGCCTGGCACAGCCAGGCGATCAAACCGCATGTCGTGACGCCAATTGTGGTCGGTGATTTTCTATATGTGTGCACGGATACAGGCATTTTGACGCAGTTTGAGGCCAAAACCGGTGCCGCCGGATACCGTGCTCGACTGGGACGCGGTGCATCATTTAGCGCTTCGCCGGTGGCCGCCGATGGGCGCATTTATTTTGCCAGCGAAGACGGCGAGGTCTTTGTCATCAAAGCAGGAGCGCAATTTGAATTGCTGGCGCGCAATCCGGTCGGTGAAGTCATGCTGGCGACACCGGCCATCAGCGGTTCGTTGTTGATCGTGCGCGGGCAACATCACGTGTTTGCGTTTAAGGAAAAATAACGGGAGCGGTGGTGATGGGCAGCAGGATTTTGCTTTGCCCGGCAGCCTCGCGTACGGCGTAAACCTGCGCTTCGTGTTTGCCACCGTTGCCGCCATTGGGCGGCAACGGTGGCAAACTGAATGTGAAGCCGTGATGCGGACGTGACGTCGCGCCCGCCGCGACCAGATCGGCGCGTTGCTGGCTGGCCAATTGCGAGGCGATGAATTTGCCGTCAATGAACAGTTGCACTTCGAGTGATTTTTCCGGCGCTTGCGGATCGTGCACCCAACCGGCAATGCGCGTCTGATCAGCGACATCAATCGCGCCGCGCAATTGTGGGCTGAAGGTCGAAAAGGCGGCCAGCGTTGCGACCACGCACACCAGAATCACTTCGAGAAATGATTTGGCGATAACGGCGCGCAACAGCTTGGTCGCGACGGAATCTGACTTCATCGGTTCCATAAACAACGCACAATCTGGACGTTCGCGTCAGCCTTCTGCCTGCACCATTGTGTGGGCCATCCGCGCCAGCGCGGCGACCCGTTTATCAAACGTGGCAAAGCGTTCGTCGTGCGTTTGGCCAACGTGGTAGCGGTAAAAAATCTGTTGAATCACCACGGCGAGTTTGAACACGGCAAACGTATGGTAATAGCCGATGTTTGACAGGTCGCGTCCTGAGCGCGCGGCATAGCGTGCGACGATGTCCGCACGCGTAAACCAGCCGGGCAAAGTCGTCACGCTGCGCAAACTGTCAGAGAACAATTCGGGATCGCCCGCTTCCGGCCAGTAACAAAGCAACAAACCCACATCAATCAACGGGTCGCCCACCGTACACATTTCCCAATCCAGAATCGCCACGATGCGCGTCGGATCGGCGGCGTCCAACATCACGTTGTCCAGTTTGTAATCGTTGTGCACCAGGGTCGGCGTCGGCGTATCGGGCGGCAAACGGTCGAGCAACCAGCGCGCGGTTTCGGTCATTTCGATCAGTTCGCTGGTTTTTGAACGTTCCCAGCGTCCCGCCCAGCCTTCGACCTGACGTTTAACAAACCCGGTCGGTTTGCCGATGTTCACCAAGCCGGTTGTCTGAATATCCACAGCATGCAAATCGGCGAGCGTATCCACCAGGCTTTCGCTGACGCGCCGTCGCAACGCCAGATCGTCACCGATTTCGGGCGGCACGGTTTGTCGCACGACGACGCCGCGACGACGCTCCATCAGATAGAACGGCGCACCGATGACGGCAGTGTCTTCGCACAGCACATACGGTTTGGGCGCTAAACGAAAGTGCGGATGAATGGCTGCCAATAAGCGGTATTCGCGCGGCATGTCGTGCGCTGTCGGCGCGACGGGACCAAACGGCGGACGGCGCATCACAAATTCCAGCCCGCCAAAACGCACACAATACGTCAGGTTGGAATGCCCGCCAGGAAATTGCTCGACGCTGAAAGGTGCTGTCAGATCGAGCGGCGCGCCGTCGAGTTGGGCGGGCAGGTGTTCGTGCAGGTACGCCGCCAGCGCATTCCAATTCAGTTCTTCGCCTTGGCGGATCGGTGCGGTATCGGTTGATGGCATAAGATCAAATCGTGGTGTTTCGCTCAGCGTGCGCTGGGCGATTGCTGGTTGTGCGCACGCGTCATTTCAGAAAGCCGCTCATGCGCGTGGTTTGCGTGCTCAATTCGTCATTTAGCGGATCATCCAGCGCCAGCAAGGCGCGCAACGCTGATGACAGTTGCGCCTGAACTTCAGGGCGCAGCAGCTTTTTCTGATATTGCTGTTGCGGCTGGTCGCGGCGGCAATAGAAGCTGTGCAACGCCCAGCGCGGATTGCCCGTGCGATTGGCGGTGCCGCCGTGCCACAAATGCGCGTTCATAATCACGACGGTGCCCGCGCGCCCGGTGATCAGTTGTTCTGCCGGATGTGTCGCCGCCGCGTCAGCCAGCACGTCTTGCGGCAATTGGCCAAAACGATGCGATCCGGGCACATAACGCGGCGCGCCGTTTTCCGGCGTGAAATCATCCAGCATCCAGAAAACGTTGCAAACCTTGTTGCCCTGTTCGTCGGGCAGCGCGCCTGTATCGCAATGCAGCGGTTGCGACCAAGCTGCATACGGGTGTGGCGACCGCGCATTCAAACTGCTCAGCTTGAACTCCGGCCCCAACACTTGCCGCGCGCCGGCCAGCAATTTGGGTTCGGCGACGACTTGCTGAAACAACTCGTCATAATTCACCAAATTGGCCAGCCGGTCGGTATACGGTTCCGGTTTGAATTCCGCGCCCGCTTGTTCTCCCAAAGAGTTGAACAAGGCGATTGTGCGTTCGCGTAACGTGGCCAGACGCTCCGGCGCGATGAAATCCGGCAGGATCAGAAACCCGTCTTCGTCCAGGCGACGTTGTTCTTCTGCGTTTAGCATGACTTCCTGATTCATTGTTATAAATTGGATTGAGATCGCGAAATACAGCGGGCGTATTCTGCGGCAAAGACCGGACAGCGGCAACCGCTGACGCGGCGTTCGCCGTTAGACCGCAAGACATTGGCGAATTTGTATGAAAGTGCGATATTGAGCGCGGCAATCGCAATCCGCCGCACTTCTTCACACAAAGGACGATTTCTTATGCAACGAATGGCTGGACGTTCGACGGGCTGGCTTTGTCTGGCGTTGATGGTAACGGCTGTGAGCTTGTCTGCCGTGTGGTTGTTACGACCGCCGTCGCCACTGGCACAACGCCGCCCGAACCTCATCTTCATTTACGCCGATGATTTGGGGTACGGCGATGTGGGCTGTTTTGGCGCGCGCGCCATCAAAACGCCGCACCTGGATCGTCTGGCTGCTGAAGGCTTGCGGTTGACCAATTTCTACTCGGTGTCGCCGGTGTGTACGCCTTCGCGCGCGGCGCTATTGACCGGACGTTATGCTGCTCGCATGGGCATTCAGCAAATGCACCTGTCCAATGTGCTGACCTATCAAGACAAGACAGGGCTGCCCGGCGAAGAAACCACCATTGCCGAAGCGCTCAAAGCGCGCGGTTACGCCACCGCCGCCATCGGCAAATGGCATCTGGGACATCTGGCGCCGCATCGCCCGATTGATCGCGGCTTTGATTATTACTTCGGCATTCCTTACAGCAACGACATGCAGCCGTCCATCTTGATGAAAATGGGCGAGGTGATCGAACAGCCCGTCAAGCAGGAAACCCTGACCCAGCGTTATGCCGCGGAAGCCGTGCGTTTTATCGAAGAGCACAAAACCCAGCCGTTCTTTCTCTATCTGCCGCACAACATGCCGCACATTCCGTTGTCTGCGTCAGAGAAATTCAAAGGCAAATCCGCTGCTGGTCCGTATGGTGACGCCGTCGAGGAAGTGGATTGGAGCGTGGGCGAAATTCTGGCGGCGTTGAAACGGTTGGGGCTGGAGCGCGATACGCTGATTGTATTTTCCAGCGACAATGGCCCGTGGTACGAAGGCAGTCCGGGCCCGTTGCGCGGGCGCAAAGGCTGGACGTATGACGGCGGTGTTCGCGTGCCGTTTATTGCGCGTTGGCCGGGGCGCATCAAAGCGGGCACGGTGTCTGACGAACCGCTGGCGACCATAGATTTTTTCCAGACGGCGTTGGCTCTCGCTGGCGAACGGCAACCGGTAAGCGCGGCAAAATTGCCGCTCGACGGCAAAGACGCGTCTGCCTTTTTGACCGGACGACAAAAGAACGCGCCAGAAAATCTGTATCTGTTTTTCGACAAGGAGTTTTTGCAAACTGCGCGTTGGGGCAAATGGAAGATTCACGTCGCGCGCTGGAACATTCCGCGTTACACGGCGGCTTCGGGGCAGCAGAAAAACAACAAGCTGGCCAACCCGGAGTTGTTTGATATGACGCTGGACGCGGGCGAAAGCTTCAATGTCGCCGCGCGACACCCCGACATTGTCAAAGACTTGCAAGCGCGCATCGCCGCCGCGCTCAAAACGTTCCCGGAGGAAATTCAGCAGGCCAATGCCAGCTTGCTGGAATCCGGCAAATAGACCATCGGTCACAAGCTCCAGCAAAAGAGGACTCATTATGATTCGACAAGCGAAATTGCTGTGTTTGCTTTTGGGCATCTGCTGTCTCTTGTTCGTGTCGAACAGCCAGGCGCAACGGAAAGCGAATAACAAAGCCGACCACAACGTCGGCAAGAAAGCGGTTGCACAACTTGATGATGCCGCTTTGCGCGACGCTGAAGCGCGCGCGGGCGAATGGCTGACGCACGGACGAAATTACGCCGAAACGCGTTACAGCCCGCTCAAACAGATCAACGCCGAAACCGTGAAGCGGTTGGGACTGGCGTGGTCGTTTGATACGCAAACGGATCGCGGGTTGGAGGCTACCCCTTTGGTTGCCGACGGCGTGATGTATACGACCGGCAGTTGGAGCATTGTCTATGCGCTCGATGCGCGCACGGGCAAGTTGCGTTGGAAATACGATCCGGAAGTGCCGCACCGGTTCGGCGCAAAAGCCTGTTGTGATGTGGTCAATCGCGGCGTGGCGTTGTATCAGGGCAAGGTCTATGTCGGAACGCTGGACGGACGTTTGATTGCGCTGGATGCCGCGACCGGCAAAGTCGTCTGGTCAGTGGTGACGGTGGATCAAAGCCAGGCGTATACCATCACGGGCGCGCCGCGCGTGGTCAAAGGCAAAGTCATCATCGGCAACGGCGGCGGCGAATATGGCGTGCGCGGTTATGTGTCGGCTTATGACGCGGCGAGCGGCAAACAGGTCTGGCGCTTTTATACCGTGCCGGGCGATCCGTCGCAGAAATTTGAATCGCCCGCGCTCGAAAAAGCCGCGCGAACCTGGAAAGGTGAATGGTGGAAAGTCGGCGGCGGCGGCACCGTGTGGGATTCGTTGGCCTATGACGCAGAGCTTGATCTGTTGTATGTCGGCACAGGCAACGGCTCGCCGTGGAATCAACACGTGCGCAGTCCCGGCGGCGGCGACAATTTGTATTTGTCTTCGATTCTGGCGCTGCGTCCTGATTCGGGCGAACTGGTTTGGCATTATCAAACGACGCCGGGCGACCAATGGGATTACACCGCGACGCAACACATGATTCTGACCGAACTGCCGATTGGCGGTCAGACGCGCAAGGTGTTGCTGCAAGCGCCCAAAAACGGATTCTTTTATGTGCTTGATCGCACCACGGGCGAATTGCTCTCAGGCGCTGCGTATGCCACGGTGACCTGGGCCAAAGGCATAGACAAACAAACCGGACGCCCCATCGAAAATCCCGGTGCGCGTTATTCCGAACAGCCCGCGATGTTGCAACCCGGTCCGCTGGGCGCACACAACTGGCAACCGATGTCGTTCAATCCGCAAACGGGATTGGTTTACATCCCGGCGCAGGAAAACCTGTTTGTCTACATTCGCGACCGCCGCTTTCAGTATCGTCCGGGAATGTGGAATCTGGGCCTGGACTGGACGATGTTCACCACGTTGCCGCCCGCGCTGCCGACTGGACATTTGCTGGCCTGGGACCCCGTGACGCAAAAAGAGCGCTGGCGCGCGCCTTATCAAGTGATGTGGAACGGCGGTACGCTGACCACCGCAGGCAATCTGGTATTTCAGGGAACAGGCGACGGGCGCTTCATTGCCTATAGCGCGGACAAAGGCGAAAAGCTGTGGCAGGTGATGGTCGGCACAGGCGTGATTGCTTCGCCGATGACCTATGAACTGGACGGTGTGCAGTACGTTTCGATTATGGCTGGTTGGGGCGGAGCCTTCGCCTTGACGGGCGGATATGCGCCCGTGCCGGTTGTGCCCGGACGTTTGCTGACGTTTGCGCTCAATGGCAAAGCGACGCTGGCGCAAAGCAAACCTGCCGCCAACGTGGCTGCGCCGTCGTTGCCTGCAATTGCATTCAACGCACCCAAAGAAACGGTCGCACGCGGCGCAGGGTTGTTTGCGCAACACTGTGCCGTCTGTCACGGGTTGGTTGCCGTGGGCGGCGGCGGCGTTTTGCCGGATTTGAAACTGTCGCAACCGGCGGTCTTCGACAAATACCAACAGATTGTGCTGGACGGCGCATTGGCCGAAGCGGGAATGCCTGCTTTCAAACAAGCGCTCACCGCAGAAGACGTCGCTGCCATTCGCGCTTACATCCTGAGCTTGCGTCAGGAAATGACGCAGAAGAAGTAGTTGGCCGCTACGGTTTTGTTTTTTGTGACCACAGGACGTACGAATTTGTCAGATTGCTGAGGTCAAGCGAGACACGAGGGCATCGGCCAGATTGCAGGGCAGTTGGCTGCTGAACCTCTCAAGGCAGAAAGCGAGACACCCGTCTTCTTTCTGCCTTCATTTTTTGCGGGCTGCTTTTGTGAGCTGCTCGCGGACCTCATTCACCGACAACACCGTCTGTCATTGCTCAGCCCAGTCGCGTACCGCCGTACGGCTTCTCGTCGTGTTTGCAAAGCCGCTTCACGCCACGTTTTTGTGCTGCTTTTAGAATCGAAATACATTTCTGTTGTTTGCCGAATTATCGGGTGAGCACTTCGCCTGATGGCGTGTGTGTGACGGATGTGTAGGCGGGAAAAGGAGTTGCCGTTTTCGGTGAGCGTGTCAGAGACGGGAACGATTACGTGGCACAGTAGATGCTGAACGGATCGTGTTCGTGTCAATCAGTACGCATCTCGCGAGGTACGAATCATCATTCACGGAATTACCCGGTTTTCACTGTAACAGGCCGACTTCAGCAAAGTCGGTTTGAAAAAAGAAAACCCCGCTTCAGCTTGGCGGCCTGCGGGGTTCTCGATACTCCCATTGACGTTAGATCAGAAAGGAGCGGCGCGAATGCTAGCAAAAACCCGTAGGGCGAGCAAAGTATTTGCTTTCGCTGTCAAAGAAAAATCCCAACCCATTTCTCAGAACGCGTTTTCGTGGGCGAGCCTGATGCTGGCCAGCCTGTTTCTTGTCTGTTTGAGCGCAGCGGCTGTCAGTGCGCAATCGTATCAAGGCGCATTGCGCGGATCGTTACGCGACAGCACAGGCAATGTGTTGCCCAACGTCACGCTGATGTTGGTCAACACGGCGACCAACGTTTCGCGCACGACGGTGACGAATGCAACCGG
>JAEUQO010000478.1 GCA_016789605.1 Acidobacteriota bacterium | reverse complement strand
AGCGTATCCATACAGCCATTTTGGTCAGTAGCTTTGATGATGAAATTGAACGTGCCCGCTTGTGTCGGCGTTCCGGAAATCGAGTTTCCCGCCAGCGTCAATCCATTGGGCAAACTGCCAGAATCAAGCGTAAACGAATATGGCGAGCTACCGCCTGATGCGCTCAACGTTTGTGTCGGATAGAGAACGCCCACGACGCCGTCAGGCATGCTCGACGGGCTGATGGTGATCGGCGCACAGCTAAATGCATTTTGGGTAACAGTGAAGGTCTGCCCGGCAATAGTGGCTGTACCGGTGCGTTGGGCTCCAGCATTGGCTGAAACCATAAAGCCGACCGAGCCATTGCCTGTGCCGCTGAAATTGCCGAGTACGATCCAGGCAGCATTGCTCGTCGCTGTCCAGGCGCATCCTGCTCCGGCAGTGACCGCAACGGATCCGCTGCCGCCCGTCGCCGGAAAGTTTTGGCTGGTTGGATTGATGGCGTAGGTGCAGCTGCCGTCGCCAACCTGCCAGAATCCGCCGGACAAGGAAAAGCTGCCGCCGGTTGATGTGCCAAGGGCTGCTTGCCCAATCGTTCCCGTCAAGTCGTTGCTACCGCCAGCACTGTTGCCACCGCCTCCGGCGACGACGGACTTTGCGATGTTGTAACTGCCGCCCGCTTGCAATGGTTCCACGGCGAGTTCATCACCATTGGGCACAAACCCATTACGGCTCAACGCGGCGTGACTGGCGATGGTGGGAGTGTTTGCGCGCACTGCGGGCGGTGAAGTTGGCTTGGCGCTAGAGGTCATTCGATGTGCGTGAATCGTCAACCCCGACAGCGCCAGCAACACGAGCAATAATGATAGACGTCTGGTAGTTGTGTTCATACTTTTTCTCCTGAGGAACGAAACCTGTGACGTTTGGACGCGGGGCTAGGTGTCGAGGCCTCGCCGATGGTTTCGCTTGCACTATTGGTTGACGATTTTTGCGACGGCTTTTTCGAGCGCGTCTAACCGCTGACGCAACGCGGCATTTTCCTGCCGCAACTGTTCAAGCTGTTTGTCTTTGGCGGCGCTCGCTGCCTCGACTTGTTGCTGTTGTTCTTTGATTGCTTCGACAATCACTGGAATGAAGGTCAGATAAGAAACGGAGTACAGGCCAGAGCGGTCTTGCTGCACGGCTTCAGGGAAGACTTGTTCAACTTCCTGTGCAAGAAAACCGATTTGTCGGCCGAGGGCAAAATTCATTTGCGGGAATTCGCTGCGCTTCCATTCATAGCTGACACCGCGAAGTTGCGTGAGCTTGCCCAAAGATTGATTGATTGGCTGGATGCTTTGTTTGTAACGTTGGTCGGAAGGATTGGTGAAGGTTCCCAAAACCGTGACATTGCCGTTGAAATAGCCCGCATAACTGCCCGGACGCGTGGCAATCCCTTCGATGGCGTCGCCAAACCCTGAGCCGCTGGTGTTCCCGCTGACCCGGAGAGCGGATTGGCTGGAACTGCTAGGAGCAACGACTTCCAGCGTGTTGATTGGCGAATTGGTTCCGATGCCAACCTTAGTTCCCAACGTCCCGATCACGGCGCAACTGCTGCACGTGACGTTGGCATTCACTCCAATGGCGATGGCATTGCTGGTCGTGGCGCTCCCACCTGCAAAAGCGCCGATGTAGGTATTGCGGGCTCCGACCGTGTTTGTGCTCCCGGCGCTTGCGCCGACGTAAGTGTTGGAAAATCCGGTTGTGGTTGCATACCCAGCTTGGTAACCGGCAAACGTATTGTCCACACCGGTTGCGTCAAGCACGTCTCCACTGACAAAGACATCGCCGATGTTGGAAAAACCCGCTTGATAGCCAAAGAAAGAATTTCGCACGCCTTTCGTATTGCTGCGTCCGGCTTCTTTTCCAAAGAAAGCATTGTAGCTACCCCGGTAAAGTGTCTGCGCTCCGAACACGATGGTGTCACCTGCATTACTTCTGCCCGCCTCGAACCCGAAAAAAGCGTTGTCAATTCCCAGCGCATTGGCGTTTCCGGAACTCTTGCCAAAAAAAGCGTTCCTCGTTCCGGTTGTATTTCCCAGCCCGGAATCAGCACCGTAAAAAGAATTGTCTGCGCCGATTGTCGTTGCATTGCCTGAGCGATCACCGAAGAACGAATTTCCGGAGGCTATGGTGTTGGCTTCGCCTGCTTCCGTGCCGAAGAACGAATTACTGTTGCCCGTGGTGTTGGCTAACCCTGCGTCAGCACCGAAAAAGGAATTGAATACGCCAGTGGTATTGTTTCTACCTGCCAGGGCGCCAAAGAAGGAGTTGGCATTCGCTGTCGTATTTGCCGCGCCTGCAAATCGCCCAAAGAATGAATTGCTGCCGCCAGTCGTATTGGCTGCGCCTGCTTGACGGCCAAAAAACGAATTGCTACTGCCTGTTGTGTTGGCGACCCCGGCCCCGTTTCCGAAAAACGAATTGAGCGTGCCGGTTGTGTTGCTGGCCCCGGTGTTGACGCCAAAAAAATCATTGAACTCTCCGGTTGTATTACTTTGACCTGCGCCTGACCCGAAGAAGGAATTGCCGTTACCTGTAGTATTGGCCAACCCTGAATTAGCTCCGAAGAAGGAATTGCTTGCGCCAGTCGTATTGACCTGACCCGCTAATGTTCCATAGAAAGAGTTGAAGCCTCCGGTCGTGTTTGTCAGCCCCGCACCTTCCCCGAAAAAAGCGTTGCCGATTCCAGTGGTATTGGAAAAACCTGCGCGCGAGCCAAAAAACGCGTTGCTGCTGCCAGTTGTATTCGCCGCGCCAGCATTGACCCCGGCAAATACGTTGCCAGCTCCCGGATTGCTCAGGATGCGGTTTGCGCCGATGTTGAACTGCGTCGTTGCGCTGACAACATTGGCGGTCAGTGTTCCCGCTGCCGTGCCGTTGCCGCTGATGTTGAAGTTTGAAGTGGCTTGTTGCGTTGTGGTGTTTTGAATGTAATTGCCACTACCGGTCGGGAGGCTGCTGATCTGTGTGTTGGTCACGCATCCGACGCAGGCCGCTGAAAGACTATCCGCCATAGCAGCGTTCAAGCTCTTGATGGCATAGGGGGTAGACAGAATTTGCTGGCGTGGTGTGAGCGTCGTATACGCGCCAACGCTTGCGCCTGGACGAACGGAAACCTGCAACCAGCGATTCGCTCCGGGAAACGCTCCGGCACCGAAATCCAGCGTCGCTGTAAAAATGCCTGTGGCGACATTCAGATCGTTGACCGTCACGGTCGAACCGATTTGCGTGCCGCCGCTCAGGGCATCGAACAACCGGAATTCAAAATCATAAGGCCCGCTGGCCGGGTTGCCGCCGTCGTCGAGTTTGCCTTGGTAGCTGAACGAGCTGGTTTGGGCGCTGGCCGTTGAGGCGCTTGAAACCGTCAGGCCGCAAAGCGCGAGCAGGCAGAGCGCGAACATTGAGGCTTGGCGCAGCGCGAGGTTGGCTTGGATTGATAAAGAGTTTCGTAGAGGCATGAGAGTTCTCCTTAGTTTGAGATCACCGGGTTGTTCAGGCTGTGATTTGTTGACTATTGGTTGTCTCGCCGGACTGGCGGCAAGGTTGGCTTCGGTTCTGGCTCGCCGCGCAGAGACCGTTCGCGCGATTCTTTCAGTTCCCGCATCAGGCCGGGATTGCGCGCCCAGTTGACGCCTTTTTCTTCGGGCTGATTGAAAGCATCGGGGTGCAGGTAAAAGCCGCGTTCGGTTGCTGGTTTGTCTTCTTCGACTTTGATGCGGTGTTTGTTGGCGAAAGCGTCCTGGCGTACGCCGGTCACTTGCCACGAAACTTTGACGTTCGGCGCGGAGGTTTTGATTTTGAAACTGTTGTCGCTGATTTCTTCGGCGACGATGGCTTGGGCGAACGTGCCGATGACGGTCAGTTGATAGCGGAAATCGCGGTTGAGCGCCTGGAACCATTCCGGCATGGTAACGACCGCCTGGCCTTCGGCGTCCGTCGTTACGTTACCGTTGTAGATGTTCATCATCTCCGGCGATTCGACGAATGAATGGGAAAGGTATTTGTTTTCGGGATCGAGCGGATGGTCAATCTTGAACGCACCACCACTTTTGAAAATTCTGCCAGTGACAACCACATCGCCTTCAAAATAACCTGCAAAGCCGCCAGTCGTATTTTGACCATACACGCCCTGGCCCGTAGCAGAAAAGGATGTGCCGAAAACACCTATCCCATCTGTGCCTCCTTGGCCTGACACTCCCGCGCCACCGTTACTTATACCGGATACTGCTGAGCCAAAACCGGTATTGTTTATTCCTTTTATGGCCGCAAACCCAGCGTTATATTCCACTACTAAGCCATCGCCTACATCCGCCCCAGCCACAATTGGCCCAATATTGACCGTGCCATTGGCACGAATCCTGACTTTGTCTCCTGCATTCCACAGCCGAAGAGAACTCACGGGCAGAGTGCCAATAAGTTCGCGGTCTGAGTAAATAACCCAGCGTTGGCTTACCCCTGCGGTTCGGTCGTAAAGCGATAAACCTGCCCCCGCTCCCTGCACCTCAAGCGGTTCCACCCCAGTGTTGATGGCATTTCCTCCAAATGACCCTTTGCCATTTACAGAAAGCAGATTATTCGGCCCCGTCACTCCGATGCCGACATTTCCCGAGAAAAATCCCCTGCCCAGGAAATAGCCACCATAGCCATTGAGACTGAGACTTTCGCCAAATACACCGTAAGTTTCGCCAGTTGTTGCTGTGGTTAAGCCGAAAACTCCCTTTCCGCTAACTGACGTACCGTAAACTCCCCAACCGCTTCCTACGTGTGATCCCCAGACGCCAATGCCACTGCCACCTGTTCCATTGTTGATCCCACGTACGCCAGCAGAAAAGCTCCCCGGCGTGACAGCGCTAATCGTTCCGCGTATCCCAACTGCGTTGTTTACCGCTGACGCGTTTGTTCCGCTCAACCCATCTCCAGAACCGCCATTGTTAGCAGAGACGATTGCATTGGCGTTGTTGCTATTTAGTGACAACGGCACGGCGATCTGGCCACTGGTGATTGCGCCGCTGATTTGAGTGCTGTTGATGGAATTGATCTGCCCGCTGGTTACGCAATTGACGCAAGCCGCCGAAAGGCCGTCAGCCGCTGCCGAATTCAAGCTTTTGATCGCGTAAGGCGTCGAGCGAATTTGCTGGCGCGGGCTGAGTGTGGTGTATGCGCCCGTGCTTGCACCTGGACGGACAGAAATTTCCAGCCAGCGATTGGCTCCGGGAAAGGCGGCTGCGCCGAAATCCAGCGTTGTGGTGAAAATGCCCGCCGCGACGTTCAGGTTATTTACCGTGACGGTCGAACCGATTTGTGTGCCGACACTCAATGCGTCAAACAAGCGAAACTCGAAATCGTACGCGCCATTGGCCGGATTGCCACCGTCATCCAATTTGCCTTGATAGTTGAACGCAGTGGTTTGCGCCTGTGCCATCGCGAACATCGCCAATAACAGCGCCAACAGTGCGACACAAAAATAAAACTGGCGTGCCTGGATCGTGAGCGTCATCTTGTGGCTCCCTTGCGATTGATTGTGGGAATTCAGGAGCGAATGCCAGGCTGTCTTGTGCGTTCGCTCCTCTGGATTGTGGTTTATTGCTTGATCAGTTTTTCCAGCGCCTTCTCGACCGCTTCCAATCGGCGCTGCAAGTCGGCGTTTTGTTGTTGTAAGGCTGAGTTGGTTTGTTTTGCGGCGTTGGCGGCTTGTTTCAGCAGGTCGTTTTCCTGTTTCAGCTCGCGCACCGATTGCAGCAACAGCAAGGGCAGTTTGCTGTAATTGACCTGCTTGAAGCCTTCTTCGTCCGTCGTCACCAGTTCCGGCAGAACGGCTTCCACGTCTTGAGCCACCAAACCGTAGCTTTGCCCCGCGCCAAAATGTTTTTGCGGAAATTCCGACGCGCGCCAGAAGTAATGCACTGGCTGCAAGCGGGCGACGCGGTCGAGCAGGTTGGGGAAAGGCGTGATGTTTTGCTTGAGGCGCAGGTCGGAAGAGCAGGTTCCGGCGATGACCGTGCCGTCAAAAGCTTTCAGGCAGCCGTTCATCGCCGTCGTGCC
This sequence comes from Acidobacteriota bacterium, assembly GCA_016789605.1. Taxonomy (GTDB): domain Bacteria; phylum Acidobacteriota; class Blastocatellia; order RBC074; family RBC074; genus RBC074. The sequence continues at coordinate 8,984 of JAEUQO010000478.1, read as the reverse complement.
AACGCGAATGTCGCCGACCACTTGGAGCCGTTCGTTGGGCGCGGTTGTGCCGATGCCGACATTGACGGTGGTGCCAGCGCCGTTCTGACCGGCGATGCTGCCCAGCACCAAACTGTTACTGGCGGTGACGTATGAACTGCTGCCGAGAGCAGTGGCATTAGTCAGGTTATTGCTGCCGAGATCAGCCAACTCACCGATGATTGTATTGCCAGAGCCGGTGGTGTTTGTGTCTCCGGCACTGCGACCAACGAAAACGTTTTGACCCCCACTCGTATTCGCTGCCCCTGCGTTGTGGCCGAAGAAGGCGTTGCAGCACCCCGAAGTATTGGCCGCGCCCGCGGAAGAACCGAAGAAGGCGTTTTGAAAGCCGCTGGTGTTGACCAGACCCGCATCTTTGCCGAAGAAGGCATTGAAGCTGGCGGTGTCATTGGCCTGGCCGGCTCCTTTGCCGAAGAAGCTGTTGTTTTGTCCGGTGGTATTGGCCGCACCAGCCTCCAAACCGAAGAAGGAATTGCTATGGCCTGATGTATTGGCCGCGCCCGTGTTCATTCCGAAAAATGAGTTGCTGTGACCGGTCGAGTTGAAAAAACCGGCGGACGCGCCAAAGAAGGAATTGCTGAAGCCCGTTGTGTTGGTGAATCCGGCGGACGCGCCGAAAAAGGCGTTGCTGGCGGCCGTAGTATTGTTCTGACCGGCGGATTTACCGAAGAACGCATTGGCAGTGCCCGACGTGTTTTCCTGGCCGGCCAGCGCGCCGAAAAAGGCGTTGTTGTTGGCCGTGTTCCTAAAGCCAGCATTCATACCGAAAAATGAGTTGCTGTTGCCCGTGACGTTGAAAAATCCGGCGGCTGTGCCGAAAAAAGAATTGTTGCCGCTGCCAGTATTGGTGGAAAAACCAGCGCTGTTACCAAAAAACGAATTGCTGCCTGCCGTGGTGACAGACCTGCCCGCATCCGCGCCGAAAAAGGCGTTCTGATTGCTTGAAGTGTGCGCGGCTCCGGCATTGATTCCTGCAAACAGGTTGCCCAATCCCGGATTGCCCAGGATGCGGCTGCCGCCGATGTTGTATTGCGAAGTCGTGTTGACCGCGCTGCTGAAGGTTTTCGCTCCACCGACGGTTTGTGTGTTGCTCAAGTCAACGAAATTCTGCGTGGCCGAACCCGTACCGCCGTTGGCAACAGGGACAACGCCGAGCGTGATGTTTGGCGTTGCGCCGCCGCTGCTGGCGAGCGGGCTGCTGGCCGTGACGTTTGTGACGGTTCCCACCGCAGCGCCGTTGACGGTCATGCTGCCGGTGAAGATGGAAGTACCAACCACATGTAATTTCGCCGTTGGTGCTCCGATCCCAATCCCGATATTTGTAAGGCTGTTGCCAAGAACCAAGCTGTCGCTGGCCGTGACAATCGCACCCGCGCCAATCGCCGTGGCGTTGACGAGCGCGCCGGAACCGACATCCGCCAGGCGTCCGATGATTGTATTGCTGCTGCCGCTGTCGTTGGATTTGCCTGCTTCACTGCCGATGAAGGTGTTGTTGCTGCCAGTGGTGTTCACCGTTCCGGCCAATTCGCCAATGAAGGTGTTGCGCGCGCCGGTGGAGTTAATGCCGCCGGACAGGTAGCCGAAAAAGCTGTTTCTGAATCCGGAGGTATTGCCGCCGCCAGCTTCCACGCCGAAGAACGAGTTGATTCCGCCCGTGCTGGTGCGCCCGGCGTTGTAACCGAAAAAGGAATTCCCGCTGGAAGAGCTTTGTTGCCCGGCCTGCCGCCCAAACATGGAGTTGTTCAGCCCTGATCCATTTAGAGCGCCCGCGTCTTTGCCGAAATAGGAATTGCCGGTTCCGGTGTTTAAGCCTCCCGCTCCCACGCCCGCAAACAGGTTGTCCGTTCCGTCATTGCGCAAAGGCAGGCTGACCATCAATGGCGTGCCTGCAGTGCCGTCGCCGGTCAGCGTTGCGTCGGTTGTCACAGCCGTCAGCACGTTGGGCGCGGCTACGGTCAGCGTATTGCCGAATGGTGTGACCGTAATATTCGCTCCACTAGCAATCGTTACGTTATCAGTCAGGCTGTTGAGCGATTTGATCACGTTGCCGGAGGCGATCTTTGCCCCTGTCACTGCGTTGTTTGCCAGTTGTGTATTCCCCACGCCGCTTGCGGCAATGCCGAGCGGGGTGCCGCTGGTTCCGTTGCCGGCCAGCGTCGCATCGCGCGCAACCGAAGTCAGCACGGCGTTGCTGTTGACCGTCAGGCTGCTGCCGTTGATGGTTGCGTTGCCGGTGATGACGGCATTGCCCACGACGTGCAATTTTTCGGAAGGCGTTTCCGTGCCGATGCCGACGTTGCCTGATTCCAACAAGGTCAGTTTGGCCACACCGTCCGTGCCCAACGACAACGTGGAATTAGCTTGCGATGCGTTTTGATCGGAGCCGATGTAAAGCGTGTTGTTGGTGGTTGTGTTGGGTCCCTGCGGCCCTTGAGCACCCGTCGCGCCGGTCAGGCCTTGAATGCCCTGCGGCCCTTGCGCGCCCGTTGCCCCCGTTTGCCCCTGAGGCCCTTGAATGCCTTGCGGGCCTTGTGCGCCAGTTGCGCCAGTCGCGCCGGTCGCGCCGACATCGCCTTTCTGGGCGATCAGCGTCCAGTTCGCGCCTTCGACCGGAGTGACGTTTGTGTTGGGGAGTTTGGCAATCCAGGAAGAGCCGTTGTGGCTGACGGCGTCGTCAATGACGTAAGCGGTGACGGAATTCCAGACGCCTTTCCAGTTGAGTCCTTTCGCGCCAGCGATGCCTTGCGGGCCTTGTGCGCCAGTTGCGCCGGTTGCGCCGGTTTGTCCTTGTGGGCCAGTCGCGCCGGTTGCGCCTTGAATGCCTTGCGGGCCTTGCGCGCCAGTTGCGCCGGTCGCGCCAGTCGCGCCGACATCGCCTTTTTGGGCGATCAGCGTCCAGTTCGCGCCTTCGACCGGAGAGACGTTTGTGTTGTTGAGTTTGGCAATCCAGGAAGAACCGTTGTGGCTGACGGCATCGTCAATGACGTAAGCGGTGACGGAATTCCAGACGCCTTTCCAGGTGAGTCCTTTCTGACCCAGAACGACGCCCGGTTCCCAGCGGTTGTTGGCCGCGTTGAATTTGAGCGCATCCCCATCGTTCGGCGCAGTGTTGGCGATGATTCGCCCTTGTAGCCTTACAACCGTGGTCGTACCTTGCGTGCCGGTAACATCGCCGCTGAGCGCGCCGCTGAAATTCGTGGCTGTCGTGGCATTCGTAGCGGTCACCGCCGTATCTGCCGCTGTCGCGCTCAGGCTGCGAACGGCGTACGGCGTCGAAGCGATTGGCTGGCGCGGCGTAAGCGTGGTGTATGCGCCGGTGCTGGCACCCAATCGTACGGAAATTTCCAGCCAGCGGTTGGCTCCGGGAAATGCTGCTGCGCCGAAATCCAGCGTTGTGGTGAAAATGCCTAAGGCGACATTCAGGTCGTCTTTGCTAACCGTGGAACCGATTTGCGTGCCGCCGCTCAGTGCGTCAAACAGCCGAAACTGGAAATCATATGCACCACTGGCGGGATTGCCGCCGTCTTCGAGTTTTCCCTGATAGGTGAATGATGTCGTTTGCGCCGTTGTCTGGATGAAAGCAGCGAGCAACAAGGCGAATATGAACAAGGCGGAGACACCTACGCGGATGCTGGATAAGTTTTTCATGATCGCTCTCCTATGCGATTGGGCACACAAATCCGAGCCATTGCGTCGAAGTGCGAGGGCGTGAGTTCGGCCAATGACAGGGAGGTTGTTAGAGTCTGATCGTTTGCGAAATGCCGGTTGGGGCGCTGAAGCTTCCCGTCGTTACAATAGGCGCACTCGTTAATGCGGGCACCACCTGTTCAGGTAGTAATCTTCAGACCAGATTGTCTCTGAGCGCCTTGGCGACGGCTTCGGCTTTAGAATGTACATTCAGTTTTTCGTATACGCGGCGGACGTGAAACGAAATCGTGTTGACGCTGACACCGAGCGCCGAGGCCGCCGTTTTGTAATTGTGACCTTCGACCAGCAGCCGGAGGATGCGCAGTTCGTGTGGCGTCAAGGAGGAACCTGCTTGCGCCGGTTGCAGCACTGAACGAAACAGGTGAATTGTTTTAGACGAGGTCGCCGGACGCTGAGTTAGCGTGAACCAGCGCGCTTTGTCAGGCGGCGTAGCGATGTCAACGCTAATGAGCAAGACTTCGTGCGGCGCTTGGATGGCCAGCAGTTTCTTGATTTCCGCCAACGCGGATTCTATCGTCGCGAAACTTCCCACGCAGCTGTGACCGTTGAATAGCGACATAACGTTTGCCTCGGTTGAGTCGGAGTGGAGGACCTGATGTCAACGTGTATCTGGGTGACGCGCGGCAAGATAGCCATTTGGCCGTTTGGTGACCGTGTGGTTTTCGGAAACTCAACTGTCTTGGCGATTTAGCTGAGGAGGCGTATCATCTCGACCGTTCAGCCTGTTCGCTCAATAGTATTGGTACTGCCCAAATAACATTTTTACAGCCCAGTTCGTGCTTCAATCATAAATTGCCTATGGCTTACTCTGGTGCGCACGAGGAATTATTGGAGTTGGCTTTCCAACTCGCATATTTCATTCACCGCGACAAAGCGGTTGCGTTGCTTATTGCAACCGCCGCGTTGGAGAAACGGGATGCCGCCGACTCACGGCAGGACAAACGACGGTATTACAACCCCAGCGGACAGCGGCGAAAAGTGTCGCTGCCTGAACTGTTGCTGTTGCAACGACTGGTGTATGCCGAATCAGAGCCGCACGAAAAACGCAAAGAGCAAACCACGCCCAATCAGGCCATGATGGTCAAACACTTCATCAAACATCTGGTCAAAATCACCAGCCGCCGCAATTCGTTTCACGTCACGCTGGGGCTGGCTCGCCTGTTGCACGATTACACCGCGACAGAGACGGCAGAGCTTTACAATCTGGTAAGACAAGACCCGGCCCGATTGCCGGAAGACGGCTATTACCGTTCGCGCAAAGCGGTTTTGATGGCTGAACTAAAAGACCGTTTTGGCCAATTGCTTGGTGTGGAGCGATTGGCACGCGGGCAGGAACGCTTTCAACCGCAAACAGATTCACGCCATTTTGCGCAATTGGTGCGCGAATGTTTGCACGCCTTCATGCCGTGGCAAACGCGCTGCGGCGTGCCAGAACGGTTCGATCCGGCGACAGAAGAACTGGACGCGCTCGCCTTTCGCGGCAATGACCCTGACGAAGGGCATCAAGCGGAAGTCAATCGTTACCACGCTGTGTTGCATCCGCTGTGTTTTGCGCGGTTGGTGCTGGCGCTCGGCTATGATGCGCCCGAAACACGGCTGCTGATTCCCCAGTTTCTGTTGGCCAGCGCAACTCAGGATGATGATGGCGATGGCTCTGGCACTTCCGCCAGTCTGAGTGAGGAAGACCGCAACTCTGTGCGCCAGTATTTGAGCAGCCAAACCGGACGCCGTCAGGCTTCCACCGCAGGTTTGCTGCAATTTGTCGTAGACGGCGAATTACTGGGAACGCTCGACCCTCAGCAAACAAGTGAAACCCGCTTCGCTGTTTCGTCTTCGGCGGAATTTATCGAGATTCATACGCCTGACGGCACAGGCGATTTGTTGCTGGCCGTGCAACCGTTGGCGCTGGATGCGCACGGCGATCTGGCCGAACAGCAGCTCGAATTTGAATTGGCCGATGGGCGAGGTGTTCGCCTTAGCGTCACGCCCACGCACGATGCAAACGGGCTCGTAAGTGGCGCAACCGTGCGTGCCGCGGCACCTGGCTCAGGCTTTGGTTTGTCTCCAACATCAACACAGGCCGAAGCCCGTTCCACCGTATTTGACCGTCTATTCAGCGGCTGGCTGAAACCGGCTGTTGCCTTTGCTGTGCTGGCTTTGCTGGCCGCCGTGACGGTGTATGTTTTGCGTGAGCGCGCCACGCCGAAGCCGCCCGTGATTACCGAGGCTTCGCCAACGCTTTCTCCGGGAGTTTCGCCCAATGTCGCGCCGCTGCTGGCTGGGGCTTCGCCGACGCCCGCCCCAACGCGAAAGCCGACGCCACGCGCCGATGACGTCGTTGCCTTTAACCTCCCCTCCAATCCTTTACTGCCTGGCGAAAATCTGCGGCGCGTCGAGCGCGAAGAAGAAGTCGTCACGTCGTTGTTGGCAGGCCAAAAACTCTTTGTGGATGCCAAAGGCGCGCCGGGGCTGCTGGAATCTTTTGTTGCAGCGCTCAAAGCACAACTGCAAGCTGACGGGACGTTCCATTTTACCGACAACCGCGACGAAGCAGATATCGCCCTGAAACTCAACGTCGAAGCTGGAACACAAGGCGTCCGCGTCGTTGCCGCCATCGTCAACGCCAAAGGCGAAGTCCTTTGGCCCCTGACGCTGGGCGTTCGTGCGCGCAGGTATGACGGTATCAGCGAAAACGTAATTGCCGAACTAAGCCGTGAACTGCTGCGCGACTTTCGGCAGTTGAAGCAGAAGTAAGTTTTTACCTCAGGAGGAACACAATGACTCAGCATACTACCTCCCTGGGAGCGCAGCGCCTCCGGCCTGCGAGCCTTGCTGGAAAGGCTTATCGGAAAACAAAGTGGCGTGCCGCCAACGCCCGCAGGCAAGGATGCCCTGCGCTCCCAGGCTTGGCGCGTGCGATTCTCTTATTCGTAATTGGCTTTGGCTTGCTGACAGCCTTGGTGTTCATCCCCCCAACATCACCGACAGCCAATGCGCATTCGCGTTACTTTACCCAAAACTCACAAAACAGCCTCGCGCTCGAACCGGGCAAATCCATCGAAGGGGAATTGAAAGCAGGCGAAACGCATACCTATGCGTTGCCGCTTGTGACTGGGCAATATGTGCGGATTGATGTCGAACAGCGTGGGGTTGGGATTCTCCTGACGCTCCTGACCCCGAATCGGGAAAAAATCTTTGAATTCGTCGCCATTACTCCCGGAGGATCGGGAAAACAAATCGCGTGCCTGGTGGCTGAGCAAACGGGTAGCTATTACGTTCAAATACGTGAGGCGTATGGAGGATCAACGCATTTGCGCTACGCCGTGCAGGTCAGCCAACCGCGAGCAGCCACCGCACATGATCGAGAGCGATTTGCCGCGCAAAAAATTTATGGCGGACTGCCGATTCCCAGACCAACAGGCGCAGAGGCCGCCCGAACTTCAATCAAGAAACTGGAAGCGGCGCTGCTCATCAGTCAAAAAATTGGAGATCAGGAATTGGAAGCCCTGCTCTTACGTGAAATCGGGTGGCGGTATTCATTCGACTTAAATGACGAAGTAAACGCAATTCCGCGTTTTGAACGAGCGCTTCAGCTTCGCCGTCAGCTTGGGCATAAGTACGATCAGGCCGTGGAACTCAGCAGCCTCGGATACTCTCATTACATGCTCGGTAAAGTGGAACAGGCGCGCGAGTTCTACCAGCAAAGCCGTCCTATTTTTCAGGAGATCGGAGACAGGGTGAACGAAGGGATCGTGCTACTCCGGCTGGCAATGTCCTTCTTTCGTGATTCGCTCAAGAGCGCCATCCATTATCACTTGCAAGCGGAACCGTTATTGCGCGGCGTAGGCGGGGAAACTGAAACGCAACAGCAATATGAAATGGCTATAGTGTGGCTATTTCTTGGCGAACCGCAAAATTCCTTTGCGGCTTCGCACAGGGCGCTATCCATTGCGGAGCATCAGTCCTTCTTGAAAGGAGTGAAGGGGAATGCGCTACTGAATCTCTCCAGAACTCATCAGGCAGTGGGCGAGTATCAACAAGCATTGGACGCTCTCTATCACGCGCTCGCGATCTTCAAAGCGCTTGATTATCGTGAAGCGGAAGCCCGCGCAACGATTGTCCTTGGTCTCCAGTATGTGGAGTTGGGTGAAATACAGCGCGGCATCGAATTCCATCAACAATGCGTTGAGTTGCATCGGCAGATCAACTATGAAGTCCGTGGTTTGAGATGTCAGGCAGAACTTGTCCCTGCTTATTATCAACTTGGTCAATATCAAACCGCGCGTGACTATGCCTTGAGCATCCTGCCGCTGACCCGCAAGTATCAGGACAAGATGAGTGAGGGCCGCGTGCTGCTGGGACTGGGGCAGGCTTATCAGGCGCTGAGAGAATATCGCAAAGCAGGCGAGTGTTTTGAACAAGCGACGGCGCTGTTGCGCGAAATGCAATTTCCTGTCGGAGAAGCCCAAGCCCTGCATGCCAATGGACAGGCTCAAGCCGCGCAACGCAATTTCCCGCAGGCGCTGGAATTGTATCGTCAGGCGCTGGCGCTGGCTCAAACGATCAATAATCCACTGGTTGAGGCGCAATCGCTGACTGGCTTGGCGCACGTTGAACGCGAACTCGGCAACTTGGCAGCGGCGAGCACGATCAACGAAGCGGCGCTCAACATCGTCGAATCCGTACGCAGCCGCATCGTCAGCCCCGCCTTGCGTGCTTCTTTCCTCGCCACGCGGCAAAGTGCGTATGCAAACTACCTCGCTCTGCTGATGCAACAGCACCGGCAAGAACCTCGCGCCGGACACGCAACCCAAGCGTTACAAATGAGCGAACGCGCTCGCGCCAGAAGTTTGGTTGAAGTGCTGACCGAAGCGCCCGCGCGAATTCGTCAAGGCGTTGATCCTGCATTGCTTAACCGCGAACGGGAGTTGCGCCAGAAGCTTTATGCCAAGTCGGCCGCTCAACAGCGGGTTGCCGGCCAAACCACGGAACAAGCAGCTACCTTCAGCCGCGAGATTGTGGCATTGACGGTAGAGCTAGAGCAGATTGATTCGCAGATTCGCCGGCAAAGCCCACGTTATGCTGCGCTGACACAGCCGCAGCCGCTCGGCATCGCCGAAATTCAAAAAGAAGTCATCACCGACAATGACACGCTGTTGCTGGAATACGCGCTCGGCGAAGAGCAGAGCTATTTGTGGACGATTTCGGCGGGCAGTTTCAACACCTACGAACTGCCC
>JAEUQO010000128.1 GCA_016789605.1 Acidobacteriota bacterium | reverse complement strand
CGAAAAGCTGGCTTCGGGCGATTACGTGCTGACTTTGAAAGGGATTGAAAGCAGCGGCGAAATAGACGACCTCAGCAAATCGCTGTTGCGTGTGGCCCGGAAATAAGCTCAATCAGCAAACCGCTATTGCGCAAAGCTGGCGGGTTGATCAATAACTCTCATCGTCGCGATGAGGATGATCAACCGCCAGCTTTGTTTTTTGGGCAGCGCCGCCTGTTTGCCTGATTTCGTTTGCGTCAGCGCACGGGTGTTGGCGCTGCTCGTCTTGTTGGCGATTCCTGCCCGGACAACATCTCTTCCGCAGCTTTCCCAGAATGCAAGCTTCGGCGCACGCGAAATTCGCAGCGGACAAACGCATACCTATCCGCTACCGCTCGTTGCCGGACAATTCCTGCACATCGTCGTCGAACAAAATGGCGTGGACGTGGCAATCAGTTTGTTTGCGCCCGATGGACGGCTGTTGTTTGAATTTGACGACGAATTGCGGCTGCGCGGGCGTGAAGAGGTGACGTTTGTCGCCGAAGCGGCTGGCCGCTATCAGTTGGAAGTTCGGCCTAAGTGGCAACACGCGGCTGGCCGCTATGAAGCGCGTGTCATCGAAATCCGGCAAGCGCAGGAGCGGGAGCGCGCTTTACAGGAAGCGCGTCGCCTGTTGATTGCGGCACAAGTTTTGGCGGGCGCAGGCAAATTTGCCGAAGCGCGCACCGCCGCAGAACGCGCCGTGGCATTGCGCGAACAGCATTTGGGAGCTGTCGCCGCCGAAGTTGCGCTGGCGTTGTATCAACTGGCGAATTTGCACGGCGATCAGGGCGAAGACGCCGCTGCCGCCGGATTCTTGCAGCGCGCACAGCAGATGACGGCACAAGCGCTTGGCTCTGCGCATCCGCAAATCGCCGCTTGTCTGGCGGGATTGGCGACGCTGGCGCGCAACCGTGGCGATTACGCCGAAGCCGAAACCTTGCAACAACGAGCGCTGAGCATTTGGGAAATGGCGCTCGGCGCGGATCATCCGTATGTTGCGCGCACGTTGGATAACCTGGCCAATCTCTATCAAGCCAAAGGCGATTATGCGCGCGTTGAGCCTTTGCGTCGTCGCGCGTTGCAGATTCTGGAACAGGCGTTGGGCGCTGGCCATCCCAGCGTTGCGCTTTCGTTGAGCAATCTGGCCGCGTTTTATGGTTTACGCGGCGATTATGCACAAGCCGAACCGCTGTTGCGCCGCGCGCTGCGCATTTACGAAACCAGCTCGCAAGCCCAACCGCTGGATGTGGCGCGCACGTTGGATACGCTGGCGAATCTGGCCCAGGCCAAGGGCGATGTGTTGCGTGCCGTGCCGCTTTATCAGCGCGCGTTGCGCACGGCGGAATTCGCCCTGGGCAGGCAGCATCCTGGGTTGGCTCCGTACATCAGCAATCTGGCCAGCTCATACAGCGACCGCGGGCAATATGCGCTGGCTGAACCGCTGTTGCGTCGTGCGTTGCGCATCTTTACCGAAGCATATGGCGCAGTGCATCCGGCGACCGGACAGGCGCTGCTCAACCTTTCGACCTTGCACGTCAACAAAGGCGATTTGACGCAGGCTGCCGCGCAAGCCGCGCGCGCGCGTCAGGTGTTGGCCGAAACCTTGGGCGCAGAGCATCCGTTGACGGCGGCGGCGCTGACCAATCAGGCGCTGGTGGCGCAATTGCGCGGCGCTTATGCGCAAGCCGAGCCGTGGTTGCAACAGGCGCTCACCAGCAACGAAAAAAGCCTGGGCCCGGAGCATCCGGTTGTGGCGCAAACGCTCGGCCAGCTTTCGCAGCTGGCCGAAGCGCGCGGAAATCTGGCGCAAGCCGTTCATTACCTGACGCGCGCTGTGGCAGTCAGCGAACGAAACTTGAAATTGAATCTGGCCGTGAGCTCCGAACGGCAAAAGCTGGCGTATCTGGCGACGTTGACCGGCGAATGGGATCGCGCGCTGACGTTGCAAGCGCACGCGGCGCAACTGGCGTCTGACACTGGTGAGCCCGCATCGGCTTCGGCATTGCGACTGGCGTTGACGTTGGTCTTGCAACGCAAAGGCCGCGCGCTAGACGCCGCCGCCGACAGTTTGGCGACGTTGCGCAAACGCGCTGATGCGGCAGAGCAGGCATCGTTCGATCAATTACGAGATGCGCGCGCGCAACTGGCGCGGCTGGCGTTTGAGCCTGGCCCGGTTTCGGTGGCGCAACAACGTGAACGCGACACGCTGGCAGAACGCGCCGAAGAGTTGGAAGCCGCGCTCAGTCGCCGCAGCGAAGAATTCAGCAGCCAGACACAGCACGTCACGCTCGCCACCGTACAAGCGACAATTCCGTCAGGCGGCGCGTTGCTCGAATTTGCCAGCTATCGCCCGTTCAAGGCACAGCGCAAATCTGCGGCGGCATCTTACGACGCGCCGCAATATGCCGCTTTCGTGCTGCGTTCTCAGGGCGAACCGCAATGGATCAATCTGGGGCCGGTGACCGTCATTGATCGCGCGGTGCAAAGCTGGCGCCAAGCCTTGCGTGATCCTGCGCGTACCGACGCACAGCGACTCGGACGCGCGGTGTATGAGCTGGTGTTCCGTCCGCTGCGCGCCTCGTTGGGAGATGCCCGGCAATTGTTGCTTTCTCCTGATGGCGCACTGAACCTGATTCCGTTTGCTGCGTTGGTAGACGACGAACAGCGGTTTTTGCTGGAACGGTACACGTGCAGTTATCTGACCAGTGGCCGTGATTTGTTGCGTCTGACATTGCCGCGACCGCCGGGCGGCGTACCGGTCATTGTGGCGCAACCAGATTATGGCGATTTGCCGCTCACGCGTCGCCACGGGCAAACGCGGTTTGATACGGAGCGCCTCTTTTTTCAGCCGCTGCCGGGCACGGCGCGCGAAGCCCGCGCGCTAAAAGCGCTCTTGCCGGAAGCGCACTTGCTGGTCAAAGAGCAGGCCACGGAACAGGCGTTGAAACAATTGCACGCGCCGCACGTGTTGCATCTGGCGACGCATGGATTTTTTTTGCCGCGCGCAAATGCAGAAAATCCGCTCTTGCGCGCGGGGCTGGCTCTGGCCGGAGCCAATCAAGGACAAGCCGCTGGCGAAGATGGTTTGCTGACGGCGCTTGAAGCTGCGGGGCTGAATTTATGGGGGACGAAACTGGTGGCGTTGTCGGCGTGCGACACGGGCGTCGGCGAAATCAAAACCGGCGAAGGCGTGTATGGGTTGCGCCGCGCGTTTGTGTTAGCCGGGGCGGAAAGTTTGGTGATGAGTTTGTGGTCCGTCTCGGATCAGGCCACGCGCGCATGGATGACAGCGTATTACGAAGCTTTGCAAGCGGGACAGGCACGGGCAGACGCGTTGCGGCAAGTGCAAATGCAGATGCTGCGCAATGCTGAACGGCAACATCCGTATTACTGGGCGGGCTTCATCCAATCAGGCGGATGGGGAACGCTGACACTACAGAGGTAGAGCGAGCCGTCTGGCTTGTAGCCGATCAGACAGTGCAAAAAGCGAGGGCAGAAAACGAGCGTTGTCTCGTCTTCTGCCCTCGCTTTGTTTGGCGGGACTGCGCAAAAACAGTACGGGGAGCGCTGGCGATTCGGTTCCCCCAAGGCTCCGGTTTCTCCCGTGCCTGCCGTTTCGCAAACGCTCCCCGTGACTGTTTCGCGCGGAAGTTACTGCAACGAAATCTTGCGGCCTTTGGCTCTGATCTGCGGGGCCAATTTGCCGGCTTCGATGTTGATCACGTCTTCGACCTGATCGGCTTGTTTCAACTGTTGCAACGCGGCAACGTTGATCTGTTGCAAATCCACTTCCGGTTTAATGCGATAGAACCGCACCGCCAGGTTGTCCAGTTTGGCGTTGCTGAGCGTCGCCTTCGGGACTTTGATGGTGATGATGGCTGATTCCACGCGTCCGATGCTGTGGCCGTGGGTGTCAGACTCATCCGGGCCAGAGAAGCTGCGTTGTTCAAACGGATCCACAGTGGCTTCGACGGCCAGGGCTTCGTTACCGTCGAGCACTTCGTACGCGAAATTGCCCGTCGGCACGTCAGACACCGGCGCTTCGCCCGGCAATTCTGCCGCTTTCAACACTTCGGTTTCGCCGTCTGCGTTGACGCGCAACATCAATTGCAGGTGCGAACCATTGGTGGCCGTGCGGTTGCTGACGCGGCCTTGCTGTTCGCCTTTGCCGCCTTGCGCCACTGAATTACCAGGGATGCGACCCATCGTGGCTTTGTCTTGCGCCGAAGAACCGGTGGATTGCATCAGGACTGCGCCCGTCGTCAAACACGCCAGCGCTCCTGCCAGCACGATTCTTTTGATCTTCTGTGTTTTGTTCGTATTCGTGTTCATTGTGCAAACTCCTTTTCGCTGAGCGGAACTTTGTTAACTGTTGTTTTGGCCGAGTTGGCTGGGTTCGGAAGCCTGAGCCTGAGTGATGCCATTACACTCGCGCGAAACTACCAATGGCTCAGACTTCCGAAGTTGTTACCGCCGCTTAGGGCATTGTGTCGGACCAGGGTTTCGCATCGTGCTGCGCCGTGTAGATCCAGCTATGGTAGATGCGATCCATCACGAAGCCGCCCGCCGATTTGCGCAACAGGCCGAACCAGTTGGCATTGCGGATGAAGATGTCCGGTTTGCCCGCGCCACCTTCGTAATTGGCCACCAGAATCTTGTCTACGCTGCCCAGATTCCAGCCGCCGACCCAATCCGCTGACCAGCTACCGCTAAGACCCGTGCTGGTCGAACGCAACGTGCCCAGATATTCGGTTGACCAATCGCTGGTGTTGAACACGAACAAGTCCGATTTGCCGTCTTTGTTCGCGTCGGAGACGTAGAAGCTATCGTGCTTGCGCATCTCCCAGCCAGGGATGTTGGCGGCCGCTGAACTGCTGTCATAGCGTTCCACGAAGCTCAAATCCGTACCCGTGGATTTAACCATCAGCAAGTAGGCATACGCCCAATCCGTACCGTTGAACACATACAAGTCCGCTTTGCCGTCGCCGTTGAAATCACCGACGTAGAACTTGTCACCATCTTTCGTCGTCCAACCGGGCAGCGCATCGGTAAAGAGTTTGATGCGTGACAGGCTCGTGCCCGACGATTTCAACATTCCCAGATATTCCGGACCCCAGTTGGTCACGTTCGAAACATACAGATCGGTTTTGCCATCGGCGTCAAAATCGCCTGGGAAGAACTTGTCGCCCGGTTGCAACGACCAGCCCGGCAGGTTGCCGTCGTGGCGCGCTTCGCCCGCCAGTGCCGTACCCGTCGAACGCAGCAAGCCCAGGTAGGTCATGCTCCAGTTCGTGCCGTTGAAAATGAACAGATCGTCTTTGCCGTCGCCGCTGAAATCACCGACGTAGAATTTGTCGCCCGGCGTCATATCCCAGAAACCGCCGATGGCGTCGTCATAACGTTTGATGCATTCCAAACCGCTGCCCGTCGAACGCAACAGGCCGAGGTAAGGCATCACCCAGTCGCTGCCGTTGAACACCACCACGTCGTCTTTGCCGTCCCCGTTGAAATCGAGGATGTAGTATTGGTCGTGTTCCGCCGGTTGCCAGGTCGTACCGCCGACCGCAGCCGGAACGATGTTGTTGGCAATCCAGTGCAAGCTCAGGTCATTCGCGTTCGGATTGCGGCGGTAAATCGCCAAATCCTTGCCATTGTGAATCAGCACGTCGCTCTTGCCGTCGCCCGTGAAATCACCGGCCAGCGAATCCAGGTAATCGTGATCCAGATAGGGTTTCAACGCGCCTTTCATATGCGTGTAACAAACCGGGCAAAATTCCGGCGTGTTGCCGCGCATACGGCAGTTGTGCACGGGGCGATAAATGCCCGTCGCCTTGGTGCCGCAGCCTTCAAACATCCCCACCGTTTCGTTGCTATCCATCGTCGCGGCGTTATAAACCGTCGGCAAAGCCGTCGCCGGGTCAATGAAACGATTCCAGTGCACGGTGTTGCGGTTGAGCACGGTCGAGCAATTCGGACCGTTTTTCAGGCCGCCCGTCCACGACGTGCCAGAGTTGAAATATTCGTCAGACAACCCGCCGACGCCGTGACCGAATTCGTGCGCCAAGACCGGCCAGGTCACACCACGCGGAACAACCTGGCGACCACCGCCGCCGCATCCGCCGTAGCTGTCTTGATTCAGAATGATGACCAGGTAATCCACCTTGGCCAGTGGCGCAATGGCAGCCTGGATCAACGCTTCCGTATTGGCCGACCCTTCCAGCCAGCAATGCGCCCACGAACCGGACCAGATGTATTTCAACGCCGTGTTTTTGATGGTCGTGCTGGTCACGGTGTCGTCGCTGCCGTTGTTGGGCGTGCCATTTTCGTTATAGACCTTTTGGCTGACGCCCGATTCCGCCGAAATCAGATTGAAGCGGTAAACGTTAAATGCGTTTTGGTTCTCCTTGAAAAAATCGTTGCCGAACACGCCGTTCTTCAACAGATTGTCAACGTCCGTGTTGAACTTGGTTTGATCCGCGCCCGCCGCGTATCCGTCACCCAACACCACCATCACCTTTTTCGAGGCATCGGGGCCGTTATCAATAATTTTGGTCTGCGCTGTCGCGACTGCCGCTGAGGCAAGCAGGACCAACAGTGCGCTGAGGAATAACCGCATAGTTTTCATTCGAACCCTCCTTACTATCCTTCGTTCCGTCGTTATGAACGCAACTGATCAGGCGTTATTGGCTGTTCATTGCCTGAATCGTTCCGCTCGTTCTGTTCGTCCATCTGTGGAGAAGGGGGCGAAAACATGTCGGAGAGAATTCTCATTTTGGCTTTTTTTCGTTTTCGCTGCGGCTGCATATAGAAGATGCAAATAGACGGGGCCAAATCGCTGTCGGCTGGCCGCTGTCAGAACGCATTTTGTTTGAGACGTTTGAAAACCAATGATGGCAAAAGCCAATCAGGCCATCAGACAGAAAAATGGGGGAAAGGAAGATAGACATTCTGATTTTTCCTTCCGGCATTTTCCTGTCTGATTCCTGTCTGATGATTGGCAGCGAACGTGCCCTGACGTTAGTCCGGCTGGTGACAGTCTTTGGCCAACAGCTTTTGGCCAACAGCTAACGATTGGCCGCGATGCGGTTGCAAGCGCTGGCGTGCGGGCCATTCTCGTTTCCTGCCTCGCTTTTTGGCCAGGAACTGTTTGGCGCAAAAAATCTGCGACATGTTTTTCCGGGTCGCTCACTAATGGGCGTGAGGAAACTGGTGGGAGGAAACGAAAGCCAGTTATTGACACGATCCGGGAACACGGTGGCAGTTGAGAGTCAGAATCACCAGCGTCATCTAAAGACCTCAGCC
Source organism: Acidobacteriota bacterium (assembly GCA_016789605.1). GTDB lineage: Bacteria > Acidobacteriota > Blastocatellia > RBC074 > RBC074 > RBC074. The sequence continues at coordinate 8,855 of JAEUQO010000128.1, read as the reverse complement.
AGCTTATCTGCCAGCAGTGTGATTCGTCTTTTCGGCCATCGCGTTCTCGGACAAATGACCGCGCCGCCAGTGCAGAACAGCCAAACCGCCAATCGCCGGCGGATTCTCAGCCAAAGGGAAAGGGAACTGGCAGGCGCGGTTCAATAACCCCAGCCGCTTTTTCAGCCAAACAGTTTTTAGGTTCACAGCAACGCCAGCGTCCTCAGCCATTGCGACGGCCCGGCCAGCAAAGCCAATTCTTGACATACCCGGCACCAGCACCTACCATTCCGTTTCGTTCACGCAGTGTTCACACGCCATACGCACATCCCGCGAGGCTTTCCGCACGCAGAACGAAAATCCCAACATCACTGAAGGTCCATCTAGCAATGAAGAAACAGGCCAAGAGACGTGTAGGCATTCTCGGCGCGACCGGTACGGTCGGCCAACGAGTCATTCATTTACTGCGCAATCATCCCTATTTTGAAGTCACTGCGCTGGCGGCTTCTGATCGCTCTGAAGGCAAACGTTTTGCCGACGTGTGTAACTGGAAGCTGCCGTTTGAAATGCCTGCCAAGGTCAAAAACATCAAGGTGTTTGCGTGCAAACCGCCGCTGGATTGCGATGTGGTGATTTCCAGCTTGCCGTCCGATATCGCGCTGGAAGCCGAAGGCGCGTTTGCCGCCGCCGGATATCCGGTCATCAGCAATTCATCGTCCTATCGCATGCCGGAAGACGTGCCCTTGGTCGTGCCGGAAATCAATCCCGACCACCTGGACATCATTCCTTACCAGCAGAAAAAGCGCGGCTATGACAAAGGCTATCTGGTCACCAATCCCAATTGCACCACCATCGGTCTGGTGATGGCGCTGGCGCCGTTGCAAGCGGCGTTTGGTCTGGAAGCCGTGATGATGACTTCGATGCAAGCGATTTCGGGCGCGGGCTATCCGGGCGTGGCTTCGATGGACATCATTGACAACGTGATTCCGCACATCGGCGGCGAAGAAGAAAAGGTCGAATGCGAACCCCAGAAGATTCTGGGCAAATGTTTGCGCACCAAGATCGTTTCGGCGCCGTTTCTGGTCAGCGCACAGTGCAACCGCGTGCCGGTGCAAGACGGTCACCTGGAATCAGTGCGCGTCAAACTGAAAAAGAAAGCGACTGTCGAACAGGTCGCCGAAGTGCTGGCAAATTACCAAGGCTTGCCCCAGGAATTGAAGCTGCCAAGTGCGCCTGCCCATCCGATCATCGTGCGTACGGAAAAAGACCGCCCGCAACCGCGGTTGGATCGTGACGCCGAAAACGGCATGGCGACCGTGGTCGGACGCATCAGCAAAGACACCATCTTCGATTTCAAATTCACGCTCATCAGTCACAACACGGTGCGCGGCGCGGCAGGTGCGGCGCTGCTCAACGCCGAATTGCTGGTGGCAAAAGGGCTGCTCTAAGTTTTTGCCATGTCGCTCGCAAAATTCATTCAGGCGATGCCGAAGGTCGAACTGCACGTTCACCTGGAAGGCTCGATCCAGCCGGAAACCTTGCTCGCGCTGGCCGAACGCAACGGCGTCGCCTTGCCTGCGCACACCGTAGAAGGATTGCGCGACTGGTATCGGTTTCGAGATTTCCCGCATTTCATCGAAATCTATCTGGCCATCTGCCGTTGCATTTGCTCGCCGGACGATCTGGAATTGATCGCCCGCGAGTTCTTGCGCGGGCAGGCTGCGCAACACATCCGCTACAGCGAAGTCACCTTCACGCCCTACACGCATTTTGCCTATAACCGGTTCATTCCCTTTGCCGACCAACTGGCCGCGCTCAATCGCGCACGCGCCTGGGCCGAACGCGAGTTGGGCGTGACGATGGGATTGGTGCCGGATATTTCGCGCAATGTGCAACCGGTCGAACATAGTTTGCAGGTTGCTGAATGGGCGATCAGCGGCAAAGACAACGGCATCGTCGCATTTGGTTTGGGCGGTCCCGAAGTCGGCTATCCGCCGGAACTTTTCACCGACGCATTTGCCAAAGCCCGTGCTGCCGGATTGCCCGGCGTGCCGCACGCAGGCGAAACCGTTGGCCCGGAAAGTGTTTGGGGCGCGCTCACGGCATTGCAGGCCGTGCGCCTGGGACACGGCGTGCGCTCTATCGAAGACCCGCGTTTGGTCGAACATCTGCGCGAGACGCAAATTCCGCTCGAAGTCTGTCCGACCAGCAACGTCTGCCTGGGCGTTTATCCTTCGCTGGCCGAACATCCGCTGCCGCGTTTGTTGGCCGAAGGCTTGTTCGTGACCATCAATTCCGACGACCCGCCGATGTTCAATACCAATCTGACCAACGAATATCTGCAAATCGCCGAAACCTTCGGTTTTGGCGTTGAGGTCATCGAGCGGTTGGTTCTGAATGGCGTGACGGCGTCGTTGTTGCCCGCTGAGCGCAAGGCGCAACTGGCAGACGAATTTCGCGCAGAGCTGGCGCGGTTGCGCGCTGAGTTTTTGTCCTCGTAATTTTTATTGAAGCTTATGTTGATCGTGATGAAATTTGGCGGCACTTCAGTCAAAAGTGCCGAACGCATAGCACAAGCGGCGGCGTTGGCCGTCAACAGCGCCCGCGCAGGCCATCAGGTGGTGGTGGTGACGTCAGCGATGAGCGGCGTGACTGACAAACTGATCGGCGCGGCCAAAAACGCCGTCAATGGCCAGTATCACAAAACCGTCAGCGACGAAATTTACGAACCGCATCGTCTGGCTTTGCACGAACTGACGCCCAACGACGCGACGCGTCGCCGTGAAGCGCTGGAATCGTTGCGGCAAAAAATCGAACGGCTGGATACGCTGTGCAAAGGGCTGACGATGTTGCGCGAATTGACGCCGCGCACGCTCGATGCCATTTCCGGCATGGGCGAGATGCTTTGTGCGCCGATTCTGGCGGGGGCAATTGCCGAACACGGCATTGCTTCGCGTTCAATCGAAGCCACCGAATTGATTGTCACCGACGATGAGTTTGGTCAGGCCGAACCGTTGCCCGCGCAAACGCGACAACTGACGCGCGAGAAATTGTTGCCTTTGCTGGCCGCAGGCGAAATTCCGGTCGTCACCGGATTCATCGGCGCAACCGAAGACGGCGTGCAAACCACGCTCGGACGCGGCGGATCGGATTACACGGCTTCGATTTTGGGCGCGGCGCTCGATGCCGACGAAGTCTGGATTTGGACGGACGTCAACGGCGTCATGACGGCCAATCCCAATGACGTGCCCGAAGCCCGCACGATGCGCGAAATCAGTTACAGCGAAGCGTCGGAACTGGCGTATTACGGCGCCAAGGTGTTGCACTACAAAACGATTTTGCCTGCCTTCAAGCAAAACATTCCGGTGCTCATCCTGAACAGTTTCGAACCGTCAGACCCTGGCACGCGCGTGACCGTGACCGGACGCCCGTCTTCGCGCGGCGTCAAAGCGGTGACTTCGATCCGCAACGTCAGTCTGATCGCCATCAGCGGCAAAGGCATGCAGGGCATTCCCGGCATCGCGGCCAAAGCGTTTGACGCCGTTGCCGCCGAACGCGCCAACGTGCTGATGATTTCTCAGGCGTCGTCCGAAAATAACCTGTGTTTTGTCGTGAACTCTTCGGAAGCGGTGCGCGTGACCAAAGCGTTGCGCAGCGCGCTGGAGCTGGATCTGCTGCAAGGGCACATCGAAGACATCACCATTGACGATTCGATTGCCATCGTGGCGGCAGTCGGCGACCGCATGCAGGGCGCTCCTGGCATCGCCGGCAAAGTTTTTGGCGCATTGGGCTCCGTTGGCGTCAACGTGATCGCCATTTCGCAAGGTTCATCCGAACGGAACATCTCCTTGATCGTTGGCGAAAAAGAAGCCGCCGAAGCCGTGCGCGCCATTCACCGCGCATTCGAACTGAACAAACCTTCACAATGAAATAGGTGTCAGGTGTCAGGTTATAGGTGTCAGGTTTCAGTTGTTGACCAGACGTCTGACACAGGCATCTGACACCTGAAGCCTGACACCTGACACCTGAAACCTGATCCCGACACCTAATACCTGACACCTGACACCTGACACCTGATTTTATGCCGTCACTGCGTTGTATTGATTGCCATTCCGAATTTCCGTCCGCCACGCGGATTTACACGTGCACAAATTGCGCGGGCTTGCTTGATGTCGTTTACGAACTGGATGAGTTTCGTGGCGAACGGATGATGAGCATCTGGGATTGGCGGCGAGCTTCGCCCAAGGCGGCGGATCAAAGCGGTGTCTGGCGCTTTCGCGAATTGCTGCCCGACGCGGAAGAATCCGAGATCATCACGCTGATCGAAGGCAATACGCAGCTTTGGGATGCGCCGCGTTCGGCGGAATACGGCGGGCTGGAGCGGCTGACGTTCAAACATCTGGGCATGAATCCGACCGGCTCGTTCAAGGATTTGGGCATGACGACCGGCATCACCCAGGCCAAACGACTGGGCGCAACCAGCGTTGCGTGTGCCAGCACGGGCAATACGTCGGCTTCGATGGCGGCCTATGCGGCGCGCGCCGGAATGAAGTCATTTGTCTTTATTCCCGCCGGCCAGATCGCGCTCGGCAAACTGTCGCAAGCGCTCGATTACGGCGCACAGGTGTTACAGATTGACGGTGATTTTGACGACGCCATGCGATTGGTGCGCGAAATCGCCAACGAGACGCCGATCTATTTGCTCAATTCGGTCAACCCGTTTCGTCTGGAAGGGCAAAAGACCATCGCCTTTGAATTGCTGCAACAGCGCGGCTGGCAAGTGCCGGATCGCATCGTTGTGCCGGGCGGCAATTTGGGCAATTCCTCCGCCATCGCCAAAGGCTTGCACGAATTGCGCGAACGCGGCGTGATCGAAACGCTGCCGAAACTGACCATCATCCAGGCCGAAGGCGCAAATCCGTTGTATCGGTTGTGGCAGCGAGCCAAGCAAACGAGCGAGGCGCGTTTCGAGGCCTTGCCGCACGCCTTCACGCTGGCGACGGCGATCAAAATCGGCAATCCCGTGTCGTGGCCCAAAGCGATGCGCGGGCTTCGTTGGGCAAACGGTGAAGTCGAACACGTCAACGAGCAGGAAATTGCCGACGCCAAAGCCATCATCGGACGCGACGGCATCGGATGCGAACCGGCGTCTGCCGTGACGCTGGCGGGCATCAAAAAGCTGGTTGCCGCCGGTACGATCCAACCCGGCGAAGACGTCGTTGCCATCCTGACCGGACACGTGTTGAAAGACCCGGATTACACCGTCAATTACCATCGCGGCACTTTGCATTACACCGACAAAAGCGGCCAACACATCGCATTGCAATCGCATTACGCCAACGCCTTTACGCAAGTCCCCGCCGAGCGCTCTGCCATCTTGAACGCGCTCGCCGGTTGAGCCTGGCCGTTCCTGATTTCTCGCGTCCATTGACGCAAACCCGCTGTACCGAAAACCCCTGGCTGTTATAAATTGGCTGTGCCCGACCGGCGAAGCCAATTTATGACAATAGGCGCAAGCTTCTCGAATCCCGCCAACGGGAGTTGGCGGAAGGTTCAGGTGCAAGCTAAGCTACCGGCTAACAGGCGGAAGCTCCCGAATCCCGCCAACGGAAGTTGGCGGAAGGTTCAGGTGCAAGCTAAGCTCCCGAATCCCGCCAACGGAAGTTGGCGGATGCTTAAAGTACAACCTTGCCCGTGCTACTCGACATGCCACTCGAACCTTTGCAGGCAATCTCCTGGGCGTATCAGCTTCACTATTACCTTTGTTTTCGTACCCGTCGCCGTCATCCGGTGTTCAGCGCGCCTGAGCGCGTCACGGCGCTTGAGGCTACGTTGCGCGAGATTTGCGCGCAGCACGAATATCGTTTGTTGGAAGCGAAGGTGTATCCCGATCATTTGCGGTGCCTGCTTAGTTTGCGCCCGGCGCAGACCATTTCCCGCGTGATCCAAACAATCAAGGCAAATTCGGCAAGGCTGTTGAAGCCCCAATTCGACCTGACGCCGCCGTTGTGGGGACGTGGTTTTTTGGCGCGAAGCGTCGGTCGTGTGCGGCTTGGCGTTATCAAACAATACATCAACAATCAGGCCGAACATCACGGCTATGACCAGCGGGTGCGCCCGCCGATTTCCCGGTTCAACGCCGAGAACGCAATTGTCTTGACTGCGGCGCATGCCAGCTTCGATCTCAATCATCATCTGGTGTTTGCTACGCGGTATCGCCGGGGTATTTTTGACTCTGCCTTGGGCACATCACTGACCCAATACTGGCAACGCGTTGCTGCGACGCGCGGCTTTGCTATTGATCGTGTCACGATTGTGCCGGATCATATTCACCTACTGGTAAGAATCCCGCCCAAAATGAGTATTGAAGAATGCGCCCTTTCTTTGCTCAATAACGGCCAGCACTTTGTCGGGAAATACGCACCGGAAGTGCTGGTACAAGCGAAGATAGAGCAATTGTGGCAGGCATCGGCGTATGCGGGAACAACCGGTCATTTCACAACTGCATTGGTGAAGTCATTTTTGAGTGAGCGCGAATAGGCCGGATTTTAGGCCGGACTTTAACGATCCACCGACTGCCGTCGGTGGGATTGAGCTAGCTTCGGGTTTGTGTAGGTGGGCCGGACTTTAACGATCCACCGAGCCGTAGGCCGGACTTTAATGATCCACCGACTGCCGTCGGTGGGATTGAGGATTGGCCGAACGAACACGACCTACGGCGGGATTTACCAGAAACAAAATTCAAACCACACTCTAAATCTCTCAAAGGGAGCCGCAATGATTCTTCCGTCTCTTTCTAAAGGCCGCTTCTGTCTGATTCTAGCCGTCGCGTTTGGGTTGTTGCTTTCCACGCGCGGAGACGTGCGCGTCGCGGCGCAATCCGCCGCCAACGTTGATGCGAAGTTGTTTCAAGGCTTGCGTTATCGTTCGATTGGCCCGGCGCGTGGCGGGCGTGTGACTGCCGTGGCGGGCCACCGCAAACAACCGCACACGTTTTATATGGGCGCGACCGGCGGAGGCGTTTGGAAATCCACCGATGCCGGGCAGAGTTGGCAAAACGTCTCCGATGGATTTTTCGAGACGGCTTCGATTGGAGCGATTGCCGTCGCCGAATCCGATCCGAATGTGATTTACGTCGGCACGGGCAGCGCCGCCATTCGCAGCAACGTGATTCTCGGTCGCGGCGTGTACAAATCCACCGATGCGGGCAAAACGTGGACGCACGTCGGGTTGCGCGAAGCCGGGCAGATTGGTTCGATGAAAGTTGACCCGCGCGATGCCAATGTCGCTTTTGTGGCGGCGCTCGGTCAGCCGTTTGGAGCCAACGCCGAACGCGGAGTCTTTCGCACCAAAGATGGCGGCAAGACGTGGCAGAAAGTCCTGTTCATCAACGACCGCACGGGCGCGGTTTCGCTGGCGATGAATCCGGCGAATCCGAATGAGTTGTATGCCGGTTCGTGGCAAGCCGTCCGCAAACCCTGGACGATTGTCAGCGGCGGGCCGGCAGCGGAATGCGGCATTTACAAAAGCACGGACGGCGGCGAAACGTGGAAGCACTTGGACAATGGATTGCCGAAAGGTTTGATTGGCAAAATAAGCTTGGACATCAGCGCGGCGAATCCGCAGCGAGTTTACGCCTTGATGGAAGCTTCCGACGGACAAGGCGGCGTCTATCGTTCGGAAGATTCGGGCGCGAGTTGGACGCTGATTAACAAAACCGGCGGATTGATCGCGCGACCGTTTTATTACACCTACATCAGCGCTGACCCGAAAAATGCCGACGTGGTGTATGTCAACAATCTGGCGTTCTACAAATCTACGGATGGCGGCAAAAGCTTTCGGCCAATTTCGACTCCGCACGGTGACAATCAGGGGATGTGGCTCAATCCGGACAATCCCGAAATCTTCATTCAATCCAACGACGGCGGAGCCAACGTCACGCTGAACGGCGGGCGAAGCTGGTCAACCATCTACAACCAACCAACGGCAGAGATTTATCAGATCGCCGTGGACAATCAATTTCCGTATCAGGTTTACGGCGCGCAACAGGACAATACGACGCTGATTGTGCCGAGTTTGCCCGCGACGATGGAACGCGCGGACGATCCGATTCAACTCTGGAAACAAGGGCCGGGCTGCGAAACCGGGCCGATATTGCCCAGCCCGCTGAATCCGAACATCGTGTACGGCGCGTGCAAAGGCGAGTTTTACCGCACGAATTTTGAGACTGGCCAGACCGTCAGTTACTGGGTGCATCCGCAAAATCGGTATGGTCACAATCCCAAAGACATTCTGTATCGCTTTCAGCGCGTCTCGCCGATGGAAGTTTCTCCGCACAATCCCAAAGTTCTCTATCACTGTTCGCACGTCGTGCATCGTTCGACTGACGAAGGCGTAACGTGGACGGTCGTCAGTCCCGACCTGACCGCGAATGAACCCGACAAACAAGTCATCAGCGGCGAACCGATCACGCGCGACATCACCGGCGAAGAAGTGTATTCGACGATTTACGCCTTCCGTGAATCCACGCTGGAAGCCGGCGTGTTGTGGTCAGGAGCGAACGACGGGCCGGTTCACGTTTCGCGCGACAATGGCAAATCGTGGAAGAACGTCACGCCCAAAGGCTTGCCGCCTGGCGGACGCGTGCAAAACATCGAACCTTCGCCGCATCGCAAAGGCGCGGCGTACATCGCTGTGTATCGGTATTTGCTCAATGATTGGCAGCCTTATATCTATGCGACGAACGATTACGGCGCTTCGTGGACGCGGCTGACCGACGGCAAAAATGGCATCCCGGCGGATTATCCAACACGCGTTGTTCGCGAAGACCCGGATCGCGCAGGTTTGCTGTATGCCGGAACCGAATTCGGGATGTT
>JAEUQO010000118.1 GCA_016789605.1 Acidobacteriota bacterium | reverse complement strand
GTTTGCACGGTTGGTATTCAACCAACATTCTGGGCAATCGCGACGGCGAAGTGCTGGATGATCCTGGCTCTTTCAAAACCAAGGAAGAATCCAAACTCTCTGTGCTCGAATACATCTTGCAGCCGGAAGTCTATCCGCAACTCTATTCTGACTTTTCCCACCTCGTGCGCATCAATTACTACCCGCCGCGCGGCGACAACAAAGAAGGCTGGGATAACATAGACATCTTCGGCTGGCTGGGTTATCCCATGCAGATCAAAATTGACTTCCTCTGCCGCGATTCGATTCTGGCAGCGCCGATTGTGTTGGATTTGGCGTTGTTTATGGATTTGGCGCAACGCACCGGCATGCGCGGCATTCAGGAATGGCTGTCATTCTATTTCAAATCGCCGATGTGCGCCCCCAAACTTTATCCCGAACACGACCTGTTCATTCAATTGATGAAGTTGAAGAACACCTTGCGACATTTGCGTGGCGAAGACCTGATCACGCACCTGGGATTGGAGTATTACGACTAAGCAGCGGTCCTCAGCCAACAGACAAAAGCGCAGGCGAATAGTGTATTCGCCTGCGCTTTTATCTGTTTCCCATCCTGTACGGACGTCATTGCTCTAATGCTGTAACCCAATTTTTGTATGAAGCAAAGCGCTCGCGGTTTTCTTCTGTGTCAGGAAAAACGATGATCTTGCGACCTTCGACGGCACGAGCTTGAAGCTTATGCGACTCCAAAAAGAAATTAAACACGGTTTTGTGGGATGCCCGTTCCCGTTCAAAGTTGATCTCTGGATTTTCTACCGCAGCATCAAACGTCACTTCGAGTTTGAGAACTCTCCCAATCGTGGACAGCACATTCCGGAGTCGGGCCTTCTTAAAGTTATAGTTAGCAACAGTCTCATCCGCGTCGCTGCTGCGTGTTGAAGCCGTTTGAGCGTTACCAACAACTGGCAAACAAACGAGCGCCAAAAACAAGAACAGTCCGATATTCCGAATCCGACAAAACTGGCGATTGATCATAGATTTCTCCTTTGATGTAGATGAGTTGAGCGCCGTACAGTTTCTCGCATATGAAGCGGCTGCGGCGGCAAATTCTACCCCAGAAGAGAAATTTCGCACAAAAAGAAATGCCAAAAATAGAAAAGCTGCCGCTTTCACAGACACCGCAACGGCAAACATAACCAGCTTGCCTGACCGTGATCTCCTGCGAATTGTTGCGGTGTCTGTGAAAACGGCAGCTCAATAAAGTGCTGACCAGATTACAACAAAGGGCGCTCTTGTTCGGCGTAGCGTTTCAACTTCATGTTGAGCGTCTGAACGCGCAAACCGAGCAACTTGGATGCTTTCGTTTGACTGCCGCCGCATTGCTGCAAAGCGGTAGCGATCAGATTTCGTTCAAAGTCATCCACGATTTGAGGCAGATCAACGCCATCCGGCGGAATGGATTTCAAACGCGCATAGCGAATACGAGAGGGCAAAGACGCCTCTTCGATCTGTGGAGGCGGCAGCAAATTCAGCGCACTTTCGAGCACGGATTCCAGCTCATCCAGATTGCCATCCCAGGAATACTCTTGCAGCGCGTGCAAGGCTTCGGGCGTGATCTCGTGCACGCCTTTGTGCATTCGCTGGGCAATCCGCGCCAGCAGATGTTTGGCCAAATAGGGAATGTCTTCACTACGCTCACGAAGCGGTTTCAATGCAAAACTAAAAGGACGCAGCATTTCGACCAAACCAAACGCGATGCGATTTTCGGCTGTGCGATCTGCCGGATTCCATTCTGAAGCAAAGACCAACCGCTGACGCACGCCTTGCCCGCCGCGTTCACGCCAACGCTGCTCTTCTAGATAGACGGCGAAACGCTGTTGCAACAGCAAGGGCAGACTGGTCAACTCGTTGATATAGATCGTTCCCTGCTTAACTGTTTCGATCATTCCCTGCGGGCCAAACAATAAGTTGTGCAGGGCGTCACTGCTCAAACCGTGGGCATTGACCGCAAAAAATGGTTGCGACCACTGAGCGCTGGCCTGATGCAAGACGCGAGCAATTTGCTCTTGTCGCAACCCACGTTCGCCAATGAACAAAACCGGGTGCATCTGGGAAGCCTGCACACCGATGAAGCTTTTCAAGTCAGAGACGTTGCCGCTCACCCCAACAAAACACTCATACTGATCATATGAAATTGCCCGCGGACTATTGATCAGCGTTAACGCCGGGCGGGGTTGCAGTCCCCCATTGAGAGGTTCAACATTCTGACTGGCAGCTTCGTTTAACATCTTTGGTATTCCCTTTTTTCTGGCGCAGCGTTGTGCTGCTGCAGCTTTGGACGCCACAGGCGCGCGAAACGGTCGTGCGCCTGTGTTATATCGCGTCCACGACCCAGACTGCTTCCATCCTCTGAAATGTCGTCACCCGGAAATGAGAATCAGAAGCGGTCCGGCCAGGATGGAGTATCCCGTAATGGGTTATAAATGTCTTCAACCCGTAGTAAAAACCAGTAAAACTTGTAACCGATTTGTAAAATGCCTCACGTGTAGGCCCTCAGACTGAGAAGAGCTGGATATATACTGGGGTGGCAAAGGTCGGATGATGATGATGTTAAAGCTTAAAGATTTTATACGGCAGCATGCCTTGTGGGTGGGATTGGTAGCGGTGGCGATTCCGCTGTTGGCCCATCTGTGGCTGCAATACAACTCGCTTTCGCAATTACAGGCGACGCTTCCCTATCAGCGCAAAGCCTACATGCGAAAGTATTTGTCCTCCGTCATCGAAAAAGTCATCACCATCTATGATAAACAGGCTGAAGTGGCGCTAAGTGTTCCGGCCAACGCGTTTCATCACAAGTATCCTAACCCGGATTTTGATTACAACAACGCGATAGACCTGGAACAAGTGCAGCAATATTTCTCGGCCCATCCCTTCGACGGCGCGCGACGCCTGTTCGTCGGCAGTATCAGCGGACCGACCGATCCCAATTACCTGATCATCCGTTTTTACGACCCGGTAGCCTGTTCGTTCGTGGGTCGTTACGGGACCGACCGCGACGAATACAACGCCGCGCACGCAGCGGCAGCCAACTGGATGGCGATGATCATGACCGATTCGCAGCCACAATCCACTCGCCCCACAGTGGATGAGCGCGATCCGAAACACCGCATCATCGTCAAACCCGTGCTCGACGAGAAAAAGCGCGTCGTTGGCGTCGCCGGATTGTTTTTGAATGATGACATCTTTTTGACGCAATACCTGGGTCCCGTGCTACACCAAGCGCTGCCCGAATGGTTTCAGTCTGAAGCCCCCGACGTCATCCTGACCGTCTTCAACCAGGACGACAAACTGGTGTTTCAAAACCAGCCCTTTGATGGCACTGCCTTTGAAGTTGGCTGGCACTTCCCTTTTATCTACACAGATTGGTTTCTCGGCATGCGCATGCGCGAGATGACAGAAGAAGAATGGAGCCGCCGCAACTTCCTGACCAGTCTGGCAGTTTCGTTGCTGACAGCGCTGGTGCTGATCGGCGGCATCGTGTTGGCTTTGCGCGCAGCCTCGCGCGCGATGAAGTTATCGCAAATGAAAGCAGATTTTGTCTCAAACGTCTCGCACGAATTGCGCACTCCGCTGGCCTCAATTCGCGTGTTCGGCGAATTTCTGAAACTGGGCCGCGTACGTGACAGCCACAAAATTCAGGAATACGGCGAATATATCGAAACCGAAAGCCGTCGCCTGACGCAATTGATCAACAACATCCTGGATTTTTCGAAAATCGAATCAGGTCAGAAAACTTATCAGTTCGAACAAACGCAGGTTGAAACCGTCGTGTCCGACACGCTCAAAACGTTTGAAGTTGTGCTGGAACAACAAGGCTTCACCGTGCAGTTTGAGAAACCGGCGCAGCCGCTGCCGCCTGTCGTACTCGATCACGACGCGATCGCACAAGCTGTCATCAACCTGCTGGATAATGCCGTCAAATACTCGCGCGAAGCGCGCGAAATCAGCGTCGAACTCGGCCAACAGGGAGAATATGCCACGATCTCTGTGCGCGATTACGGCATCGGAATCGCGCGCGAAGATTGCGAGAAGGTGTTTGAGAAATTCTATCGCGTCGGCAATTCCTTGGTACACGACGTAAAAGGCAGCGGCTTGGGTTTGTCTATCGTCAAACACGTGGTTGAAGCTCATCACGGCAAAGTCACGGTAGAAAGTGAATTGGGACACGGCAGCACTTTCACCATACACCTGCCCTTTGAGAATGGTTCACGACCACGGCCTGAACCCAAGGATCAAGGCCATCTGCTCGGCCACGAGTTTCAAGTCAGCGGAGAGACCGGCGCATAACCATTTGCGCTGAAATGGAAGAGAGTATCTGGGATGAACAGCAAAGTTTTGATTGTGGAAGATGATCAGGCCATGGCCGTCGCCTTGCGCGATGGCTTTGAATATGAAGGTTACGCCGTACAAGTCGCGCGCGATGGCGCTGCCGGGCTAAAACTGGCGACGGAAAAAGAACTGGACTTGATCATTCTGGATGTGATGTTGCCCAAAATGAGCGGCTTCGATGTGTGCAAACAGTTGCGCAGTTCAGGCAACAGCACACCCATCATTATGCTGACGGCGCGCGGTCAGGAAATTGACAAAGTCGTTGGGTTGAAAATCGGCGCTGACGATTACGTCACCAAACCGTTCAGTTTTATGGAATTGATGGCGCGCGTCGAAGCCTTGCTGCGCCGTTCCCATCGTCGCGCCGAAGTCGCCGATGAATTCCATTTTGGCGACATCGCAGTCAACTTCAAAAAGTTTGAAGTGACCAAAGCGGGAACCTTGCTGGAAATTTCGCCGCGCGAATTCAACATCCTGAAATACTTCATCGAACACCGCGGCGAAGTCGTCACGCGCGATCAACTGCTGGACGCCGTCTGGGGATACGGCAGCTTTCCGCTCACGCGCACCGTTGACATGCACATCGCCAAGCTGCGCCAAAAAGTCGAAGACACCGCCAGCGATCCCAAACACATCATCACCGTTCACCGTGTCGGCTATAAATTTGTGGTGTAACTTTTACTTGACCAAGCGCTCCCTTGCCAGTAGCTTCTCCGCGCCACTCAGCGCCCCAGATGCGAGTAAACGTTATGCTAACCACGGATGTCTGTACTTTTTGCCAGCACCCCATCCCATTCTCAGTGTCGTTATGCCCTCACTGTGCCAGGCCAGCGCGCTTCCCCAATGTTCGAGCAGCAGAAGACCAGGAAGAAAAAACAGCCCTCGCACAACGCTATCAGGCCGCCCACGACGACGGTGCGAAACGGGGAGCCTCTTCAGTCATCAGGAATTTTGAGATGACAGCGGACAGCACAGTCGCTGTTATCGCTCGGCCTGAAAGTAAAATCCTGGAATTGGCTTCCAGTGATCACGCAATCTATGCCACATACTATGATTTAGTTGGCGGGCGGTCCTTTATTCCCCAAGGTGACAAATGGGACGTTTTTCGCGTCGCAGCCGAACAGGCCCTGTTCCCCGCGTATAAAGAAGAGATTCGCTTTGCCGCACTTGCCACAGATGGAGTCGGGCTGACAAATTACGGAAACTGTTTTATCACGTTGCGCGACGAGATGATCGCCCATCGCGCAACAGTCTTTGAAGGAAACGTGGTTCTGCGACTATTGGACACTCACGTCAAAGACCTCATCAACTTACCCAAAGGCTATCGAGCTGTGTGGGGCGAACGTGCAAAGCTCTGTGTCGCCAAACTGGCGACACAACTTGACGATAAGACAACACAAAGTCAGTATTCCGGCATCCTGCTGAAACAAGGGGCAACATCTGCTGATGACGATTTTGTGGAAGTTCACATTTGGGGCCCCATAACGATACGAACCATGGCTAAAGTCACTGTTGTTAAAGAGCTAGAGCAAATTCGGACCAAAGCTTTGCGCGACAGACTGAACAAACACAATGTCGCGTTTCAAATCATCAAATGAAGGCAGTCATATCCGGGCGCTCTGGCGTCGCCATCATTTCGCATCAAGGCAACTTGCTGTCCCTTAACCTGGACGCCCCGGATAAGCTTATCCCCAGACAATCACACGAAATCAAGTTCCTCCTGGGTGACGCGAACGACCTTGAATTTGTTGAAGATACCAATCACGAACAGCTCAAACGCCGGCTTAAATCTTCGTATCAGGCTGCGTATGCATTAGACCTAATGCTTTTCGTCCTCGATTCGGAGCTATCTGCTGAGACACGTTCTGAAGCGGCCAGTGAGTTAGAGCACCTGCTTGCCGAACCAGCAATCAGTAATCACCTTGAATCAGTTCTATATGCCCACCCGTTGCCTCAGGACGCTGATTTAGCCGGGGCCTTTCATCACAGTGAAATGACGCAAGCAGCCCGCACGATCGCGTGGTTGCAAGAATTGGAACGATTACAACCGATCATCGCCAGAAGCTTTAGCGCGTGGGAATCGTTGCCCCTGGATATTTTTGGCAACAGTGAGCAGAAGAAAGATTTCCAACGTCTGGCTGTGCGCCTAGGCTTGTTTCGTTCTCTCGTTCAAGCAATCGAACAACAAAAAGATGTAAACACCGTTCTGATTGACGCTGGGCTTAATCGAGAAATCAGTCAAAAACACAATCACCGTCAGATCCTTCAGCAATGGTTGGCCCCCTTTCGTTCAGCAACCAGCACGCAAACAATACGGCCGGAAAGAGAGTCTGCCCACAAAGAATCCGCCAAGAAAAAAGGGAAACAAAAGAAAGCATCCAAATCTTACGACCGGACACAAGTCCTTCAGAATGTCCAAAATACGAAAGCCCGCATCTTGGACTTCATGCGCAAACGTGACTTTGCGCGGGTCGGCAACCTGATTGAGGAACTACTTGAGTATCACCAGCAGTATGGCGGTCAACAGTATGCGGTCAGGTCTTTATGCGATCTGGCGATGGAGGCCAAAAACCTTGGGCTTCACAAATTGCAATTAGAGCTGACTCAACGAAGCGTTGGCCTGAAAGTAGACGATGGCTGGTCTTGGGCACAGTATGGCGATGCCTTACTGATTGCCAATCAACTGGATGAGGCCATGAAAGCATATGAAAATGCCTTGAGTTTTGGTCAAGGCGCCGTCGCCAAGACCGGGCGCGCCGAAGTCCTCAAGGCGCTCGGACAGTTCGACCGCGCACTCGACGCTTACCAGGCCGTCATCGCTGAACATCCGGAAAACGTCGTCGCCAAGAACGGGCGCGCCGAAGTCCTCAAGGCGCTCGGACAGTTCGACCGCGCACTCGACGCTTACCAGGCCGTCATCGCTGAACATCCGTTAGATCAGGTGGCAAGAAATGCACGTAGCTGTGTTCTGGCGGCATTAGGACGTTATGGAGAGGCAATAGAGGCTCTAACAGAATTTCCAGCAACAGAAGAAGAGTGGATTGGGTACCACATCCTGGGAATGATTTTTTTGCGGCAAGGAAAGTTAGAGGAATCACTCGCAGTCTTTCATCACGGCGTAAATGACGTTCCCTGGCCAACGTCAAGAGAGTATTTCCGCACGGCTTTGGCGGTGGCGTCTCTGCAACTCAACGATTTTAAGCAGGCGAGCGAGATTCTAGCGCAGGTTCAAACTCCTCAGCTTCAACCTGTCGTGAATGTGCTGCAATTCCACGCCTTTGGCGCACAAGGAAACAGAGAGCTGGCCACTGATTTTTACCGACGCGTGCAAGCCAATCCGCCACTCTTTTCTGGCGAGTTGACCCAGGAACTGAATCGTCAATTTATTTTGCGCCAGCCAGCACAGCGCGATCCCATTTGGATTCGTGAACAAGAGAGCAATTTGCTTCTGCTTGCGGCCTAACAATCAGTTGGCAAGTTCAATGCGTCATCGCATAAACGATCAGGTTCATGCCCAGCCGATAGGCGGCCAATCCGTACTTTAACGGATATTCCGGCTGCTCGATCCATTCCCAGGCGTCGCCGTTGTCCATGTTGCGGGCGATGAAAACCAGCACACGGTCTTGGTCGTCGGTGATTCCCATGAAATACGGTACGACGCCGCCTTTTTCGTCGGTGCGACCGCGATAGGCGACGTTGTGGAAGTTCGGCACTTGTACGACTTCGTTGATGTCGAAATAGCAGTGAAAGATGGGATGATCCAGCGGCAGTTCGCGGATTTGCGATTCGGGAAAGACTTTGTGCATTTGTTGCTGGACGTTTTGCCACTCATATTCGCCCCAGAAATCATCCAGCAACAAAAAGCCGCCGCGCGTCAGATATTCGCGCAACTTGGCGGCATCCTCTGACGAAAGCTCCATGCGGCCAGGTTCAACGGCGTAAAGGAACGGGTATTGGTATAGCTCTTTGTCATCCAGGCCAACCGCCGAAGGATCATCATTGATGATCAAAGTGCTGCGGCACCAGTTGCGCAATCCGACGATGAATTGCTCGTCGGCTTTGGGGTAATCGGTCGTCCAGCCTTCGCCCCAACCGTACGACGGATATTTCAACCGGGCAAAGGTGAATTCGGATTTGCCGGGCGGCGTTTTGGTGCGATTGCGACTGCGATCAAACTCAGTACGGCGTCCTTCCTGGTCGGGCATTCCTTCAGAGCGCGACCAGCGGCGCTGGCTTTGCACGGAAGAAGAGAGAAAGAGCAAACTGCCCAGCAATACGATCAGTCCAACTGCCCGCATCGGTGCCTCCTCTTAAATCAGGTTGCAAGTCCCTATACAGCCAAGAAAACAGTCATACACACAATTGCTATCCGCCAGTTCCTGACCGGACACAAAATCGTTACGCGCCAGGATTCGTTTGCCCGTCGGAGTCCAGCTCCGGCGGTTCGATCTGCAAAAATCGGAAAAACGCGTCATCCGTCAACGCTGCCGCGACGCCTTCGCCGATAGAACGTCCGTCGGGATGCACCCAAATGCGCAACGCGTTTCGCACAAAGCCGACATCTGCCAGCAACCGTCGCCGCTCAGACAGACCGAATTGATAAAATTCGTTTGTCATCGCCACCTCCGCCTTTGCCGCTTAGCGATACAACGCAAACAGTTCCGCGCCACGGTAATAATGCGCCAGAATGCGGCGGAAATCATATCCGCGTTCCGCCATCAGCGCCGCGCCAATCTGACATAAGCCCACGCCGTGTCCCCAGCCAGCCCCAAGCAAAGTAAATTGCGCTGGCACACCGTTCTCGCCGCTGTCCGCTTCAATCACAAACGCCGAGCTATACAAATGCGAAGGCGAAAGCGCCCGGCGAATTTCCAACTCTTTGCCAATCACCAGCGTTTGTTTTTCGCCGACGATACGCAATTTGACGAGCCGTCCCGAAGCGCCGCGTTCGACCGGCTCCAGCCGCAAAATCGCGCCGAAATCGTGCCCCAGTTTCTTTGGCAAGAGCGCCTGGATTTCAGCTTGCGTCAGCGTCGCGCGCCAACGGTAAAAGTCGCTTGTTTCCTGATCAAAATCCGGCAGAATTTTGGCCAGGATTTTTTGGTCGTTTGTATTGCAAAACGCCGACGGCAACTGACGAATCCAGGCGGCGGCGTTTTCCTCTTCGCTCAGCGGCAACGAATATTCTGCCGGGAAGTCTTCGCCGTCATAAGACACCGCCAAATATGGCAGCGCGACCTCGTCCCAGGCTGCGGCAAAGCTTTCAGTCATACCGCCACAGGATTTGGAAAACCGCGCATCGCACAATTCTCCGTCGTAAGCCAGCACTTGCCCGCGCGTTTCGCGAATTGTCGCAAAGACTTCCGGCGAAGTCGCTTTGGTAATGCCCTGATACCGCTGGCAGTGATCGTCCGCACAAACGTCGAAGCCGGAATGGCTTTCCTGATCGTACCAGCGAATCCAGTGCGGCTCGCCGTCACGAAGCTCCAGTTTGGGTTCGCATTTGCGGCGCGCGGTTTTCCAGGGATGCATCTGTGCCAGCAACCAGCTACGCGAAATGATGGCGTGCGCCTTAAGCAAATCAGGATGCGCAGCGGCGCTCATTTCCGAAGAGATCACGCTGGTCAAATAGCCTTCGACGGAAATCTGATTGATGACGTCAAAGCCCGTTTCCCCATTCATCTGCAAGCGGAGCGCGCCTTGAAACCGCTGATCTTCTTGCCGTTCCCAATGAAAGTTGATGCCGATCGTGACGTTTTTGATGGTGAATGATGCATCTGCGGAAACAGGCTGCAATGTGACCTGCCGCGCCGTCAGACACACGTCGTTCGCCTGATTGCGAATCACGAATTGGCCGTCTGTCAGCGCAACGCGATAGGTCCCGGCAGCCAGCCGTTCCCCATCGTCAGCCAGAAAATCCCCGGCCAGGATGAATTCCAACACCGGCGCATATTGGATCAAACCAACCGCGACAGCAGGCTCTTGTGCGAGCGTCTGAATTTTCATGGTGCTTATTGAATGGCTTGCAGCCACGCCTTGAATCGTTCGTCGTCGAGCGTCACTTCGGCCAAAATCTGTGCCACGTCTGTCGCGGTGATGCGGGCAAAATGCGCCGGTTGCGGCACGACCAACACGCCCGAAAGATCAATCGCCGCCGGACTCACGGTCAGTTGCGCGTCGCCTTCGGCAAAGTAACAGGCCGGGCGATGTTTGCCGCGCGGCAACAAAAACACTGTCCACGTTTCGTGTTGGAATGTCACCAGCAAGTTCAACAACGGCTCTTCGCTCGTCTCAGTAACACGTGCCAGCTCCGTCAACGCACGCAAAAACCAGGCGCACAACTCGTCGCGCTTGCGACTGCTCGCGGCCAGCACGTTGATGCGGTAATCCGTTTGCCAGGACAACCGAACCGTGTCGGGTGATTGCTCCAGGGTCGCGGCAAAATCATCAAAGAGCGGAACGCCTGCGCGCGCACACGCCTGAAAGTGCAAATGATCCGGCGCAGAAGCGCCACAACGCGGGCCGTTGTAAAGCGTGAACCAGTCGCGCCCCAGTGCGCGCGTCAGATCAAGCAACGCGCCAAAATCATCAGCAATCAATTGCGGGCGATGCTCTTTGGCGGCAATGACCAGATGATCCGCCAACACCGGAAACGGATTGCACAACGCGACAAATTCGTCGTTGAAAGCGACGCCCAGTTCTTCCGGCGGTAAATTTTCGCAGCACAGAAAACACGCGCGCTGTTTAATCGTGGCGGCATCCACTTTGGCGGCGGTGCTGACAATGCGCGCCGGGTTGAACTGTGTAAGGACAGTACAGCCTTTGACGCTCAGCGGTTTGTATTCAGCCGCGACCAATCCGGTGACGGCGTCGCGCAGCATCGGCCAGGTGGCGTGTTGTTGCCGTAACAACGCACTCACACGCTGGCGAAAATCCCAATCCCCTGTCGGCTGCCAATACGCACGCAAAGCGTGGTCGTGAATGTAGCGAGAGTCCCAATTCGCCAAAACGAAATCCTTTGTGACAAATAACCGAGCAGGTTACGCCGTGGCCAATTGCTGGCGCGCTTGTATTTCCAAGGTGCGCAACCGGTCTTTGTAGGCGTCGTAACGGTTTGCCGTCGCCAGCGGCAAGGCGCTATCGGAATTCCCGGACCAACGCCGCGCGAAATATAACGAATCGTAAATGCGCCCAATTTCGAACTGACGGCTGATCCGCAAAGCCACCGCATAATCTTCGCCGTAACTGACATTGGGCAATCCGTATTGGCGCAAGATGGTCGTGTCAAACGCACGCGGCGCTCCCAGCCCGTTGATGCGCAATGCGTTGTTGCGTCCGTTGTCGCGCGTCCATTCGCGGTGATCAATCAGTCCGGGCGGCAATTCGTTCAGCTCAAAATCCACGATGTGGTAAGAACCGATGACCATCGCATACTTCCCGGCTGTAAATTCCGCCACGACGCGCGCCAGAGTTTGCGGGCTGTTGTAAATGTCGTCGGAATCAAGTTGCACGGCATAGCGTCCGCAATGGTCGGAAAAGACCGCTTCGTTCCAGCAACCGCCGATGCCGTAATCTGTGCGCACCGGAATCAGATGCGTCAGCCTGGGATTTCCCGCAGCCAGTTCGCGCAACACATTGGTCGTGCCGTCTGTTGAATGGTTGTCCACCACAATCACGTTGAAGGCAAAATCCGTTTGCTGGGTCAGCGCGCTATTGACGGCATCAGCGATGGTTTTGACGCGGTTGCGTACAGGGATGATGACGCTGGCAACGACCGGAAAGGTTTCAGAAGATTCGGGCACTGCCACAAATTCAGGCGCCAACCACGCGCCGATGCGTTTTAAGTGCTCGGTCGCCAACTGTTCCATTTCGATCTGATAATCGCGTTTGCGCGGATCAACGTAATCAAAAATCTTTTCGCCCGTCGCGCGCAAATCCACCGCCGTACGCGTGTACAACGGTTCGGGAATGCGCAGCAGCGCCGAATCGGCTGACAGTTTCAAACGCAAGTCGTACAACGCGCCCCAGGTTACCGAATCGGCTACCGGGCCGTATTTCGCCAGCGCGTGCGCAACCGCTTTGCGCGCGAGCAATACGACCGAACCAAAATCGAAATTGTCGCGCAAGCTGCCAAGCTGATAATCAATCAACGGGTGCTCGCTGATTTCGCCGCCCTCCTGTTGGCGAAAATCAGAATAAAGCCAACCGGCGGCAGAATCTTCAGCAACTTGTAAAAACCGTTCCAGCGCGCGTACGCCCAACCCAACCGTGCCGCCCGGCAAGATCAACAGCAAATATTCGCTCTGCCAGTTCGCCAGCAAGGTGCGCAGGTCTGCGCCGGAAAGCAACGTTTCATACTGTATGAGATCGGCGTTTGCAGGCGGGGTGAATGAAGCAGCACTTGCTTTGGGTACAGCCAGGGTAATTCGTTTAATACGCTCCAAAAGTAAACTCTCCTTTGGTCTATTCTTTCGGTCTATTGATAATGAAGCCGGACATCGGAGTGCGGCGGCAAAAATCTTCCAATTCCTGTTCGACGACTTGGCGACGATGGCGCGTTGCGTGACGCAACAGCAACCGGTCGCCGTCTCGAATAATCAGCCCAACGTGCGAGATGTCCAGCCCTTTGCGGCCAGACACGAAGTAAATCAGATCGCCTTCGTGTAACAACCCCGTGACCGATGCCAGCTTGTATTTCGGGTAAAACCGGAAATGAGCGACTTTGGCGGGCAACTGCTTCAGCAGGAACAACGTTTTCTCACGAACAAGGGTGTTGTCTCCAACAGTCAAATCCTGCAAAAAGCCACGCCGCACGTGGTATTGCGACCAGTCGGTCGTGTAATGCAGCCGGTTTTGATATTGCACCAAGCCGTCACGATAACGAAGCTCGCGCAAGCGCCGGACAAATTCTGTCTCATTGCGCGCATACGCCAGCGCCAACACCGTTTCGATAAACGTCACACAGTCAAACCCATCCATACGCGTGACCAATACCTCAGGCTGATCAAGCGAACCAATCAATGGATTGATCAGATAGGGTTTGCCAAGCAAGTGCGCAGAAATGATGTTGATCCGTTTTCCAACAGGAAATTGGGTTCTGCTGGCATTCAGCAGTTCGCGCACCAGCGCGGCATCTGGCGGAGCCAGCGCCGGTTCAGGCTCACCGGAATTGCGTAAGGAAGGTGCGGTTGCCGAAGTAGTGACACGCGCTGAGCGCGCGGGAGATAAAGCGCGGGTTGTCTTCACCGTCGTTTGCGCCGGTGCAATCAGCGCGAAAGGCAGCAAACAACAAAGCGTCAATAACAATTGCCAGCCGGGTTGACCAACAAATGCTTTGCGCCGACGTGGCCAAATAACTTTTGCCAAACAATCTGCTTTCATCAATGGCTATTGTCCTCAAGCATTTCGCCTACGGCAAGCAAGAAAAACTCAGCATTGCGGCGGCAAAATTGGAATGGTCAGACTCCCGCCACCACTCAACGAAAGTTTGTGCAAGTTTCGCCCCTGATTGAAGGCGCTCGAACTCGCCTTGGTGTTTGGGTTGTAATTCAACACCGCGCCAAACAACGCGACATCCGACAAACTGTAAAACGTCAGCCAACCGCTGCGTCCCGCCGGGATGAAGTTGTTCGCAGTCGCGCATTGTTGCGGCGCGGAACAGAACGGAAACGAACGCTGCAATTGGCAGCCTGCCGTGGTGGAAAGCGTGGTCACGTTTTCCGCGTCATCGTAAAGCAGGCCCAATAGCGTATTCAGCGTGCTCGCGCCGGTGCGCAAGTCTCCGCCCAGTCGGTTGATGATCAATTTGGTGTCATTGCCATCCAACCGACTTGGCACATTGTCTAAACCGATGACTCTGGCCGTTTGGCTATAACTCACACCGTCAAAGCGCAGTTCTGCCGAAGTCGCCCCCGCCGCGCAAACGACAGGCTGCACCGCCACGGCAGAAAAAGCTTCAGCGGCGAGATTGCCCGCGTGCCCGGACGCGAATTTGACATAGGCATCACCGATCAGCGCGTTGAAATTGATTGGACAGCCGGTGGCATCTACCGCCACCGCCAGCAAATAGCCCGTCACGCCCGGATCAACATCCGACGCCAAAAAAGTCATCGTCTGTTGCGCGGTCAAACAGACAAAACCATCCGCCACCGAACAGGTATCCGCCACAAAAAACAGGTGCACAAACGCCTGTCGCGCGGCATCGGTATTGGTCAGGGAGATTCGCGTATTTTGACTTTGCGGCGATGTCGGATTCGACGTAAACAACGGGAAAGCCAGCACCGAGCCTGCACGCGAATCGCTGCTGGCAACACCCGGCGGCAAAGGCTGACCGAATTCCTGATTGACCGTCACCTTGAACGAACAGGTTGCGGCGTTGCCTGCGGCATCAGACGCAGAGCAATTGACGTTGGTGACACCGACGGGAAATAACGACCCCGACGGCGGCGTGCAGGTTGGCGCAACGGCCTGGCAAGCGTCAGACGCTGTCGGCACGGGATAGGTCACGGCGACAGAATTGCTGCTATATGCCGTGGCCGTGATGTCGCTGGGACAGGCCAGCACCGGAGCCTGGGTATCGGTCACGGTGACGGTTTGCTGACAAACGGCTTCGCGCCCGCCGCCATCCACCGCCCGCCAACGAATTGTCGTGACGCCTTTGGGAAATGGAGCAGTCAACGTTTGTTCGTCGCTGCGTTCGCCCGTGACGCTGGCGACGCCGCAATTATCCGTTGCGGTGGGATTGGTCAGCGTAATCGTCGCATTGCAGCGATTCGCATCGGTGCCGCGTGTGAGATTTGCCGGACAGGAAATCGTGGGAGCTTCGCCGTCATCCACACGCAACAAAAACGTGAAGCGCGACGGCGCATCTGTGTCGCAAATGATGGTGTAGGTTCCGGGCGGATACGGCGGACGCCTTGTCGAAGCGCAGTGCGTCAACCGGCAGGTCGTCGGCGAACGCGGCACGTTGAATCCAACCGTGCAACCACCCGGATCGGTTTTGAGCGCCAACAAACCGAGCGCGATATTGATAGTGACCGTGCCACGATTTGTGCCGCCGTCGGAAAGCTGCAAGGTCAGAGTGATATTGCTGCCCAGCGATTGGCTGGCCGCCGTAAAACTGAAGTTGCGAAACGTTGCCGGGCCTCCGGCAGTAAGTCGCCCATAATCTTGCGCGCCGCTGGGTGAAGTCACGCCGCCGCTGGCCTGCAAGGTGGCAATCAACGACTGGCTGGTATTGACCGTGCCGGTGTTCTGCAAACCGATGCTCAATGTCACGGCTTCGCCCGGTTCCACCAATCCATCCGGCATCGTGCAAGCCTCTGACGTCAGCGTCCATTCCGACAACACGATGCGTACCTGATTGGTTTGCGCCGCGACTTGAGCGCCGTCTCCGCGCGAAAAAGTCAGCGCAAAAACAACAATGGCCGCCAATGGCAGCCAATGAGAAACAGAATTCAAGCGCGATAGGGCCAACAAAGAAAATTGTTTGTGGATCACACGGCGTTTATACCCGCTCGCCCTGGCACTTTCAACGCTTTTCTACGCCAGCCGCGCCCAGGCACGAGACAAAGTGACAAGCAACAATGTTCCTGTTCTTATTGCTGAACGGGCGTGCCGTCAACCATACGGTTGCCAAGCACGCCCGCTGTATCGAGACTGCTGCGCTTACTGCCGCTATTGAATACTGACGCGGACGGCATTTGCAGTTATGCCATCCACAGTAAGCAGAACTTCGATTTCGCCGCGTCCCGACAATTGACGCGGCAAGCGCAGGTTGATTTGATCCAGACCGGCAAATCCTCCTTGCGAACCGGCGTAAAGCACATCGGCGGGAACTCCGCCCAACGTCGCCGAAACCGCTGACAACGAAGTCCGATGGCGAATGCCCGTACCAAACAGCAACAGGTAAAGCTGATCGCGCCCGTCTCCCAAAACGATCGGCACGGAAACAAACCGCCCCAGTTCTGCGTCGTAGCGGGCAATCGGTTCGTAGCTTTCAGAACCATCTGGCCGCACACGCAAAACGACGGCTGCCGCGACGCCTTTGCCGTTGGCATTAGCCGCAAATACTCCGGGAGCAACAGCGTTGATTCTGAGCTGTCCTGCCGAAAAGGCTCCATCGCGACTAAGCACTTGCACAGTCGCTTCGCCTGACGCCGTACCGGAAGGCACCAGGTAATTCAGTTGTTCCGGCGAAACAAAAAAGAGCGGCGCAGCGCGTTCCACACCCGCGCTATCCCGCAGCGAAACGGTCGTGCCTGCCAACTCTTGCGGTAATTTCGCTGACGTGGCGGCCTGTGTGTCCCCCGCCAGTTCCCTGCCAAAGATCGTTGCAATGGCGTCTGCCGCCAAAGCACCGCCACTGAAACTAGCCGCTGAAACGCTCGCCAATGAACGCGCGTCTCCGCTAACAAAACGCACCAACACCGCCTGAGCGTGCACGTCTGAAACTTCGCGTGCGACCGGTTGGTCGCCAAAGCTCACATTGAGATTGCCGCCCGCCAACGGTTCAAACTGCAACGTGAGCAATTGGCGCGCTCCTGCCGCCAACGCTTTGCCTGCAGGCAGCGCCAGCACAACGCCGATCACACCGGATTGTTCTGCGTTGACAGTCAACGTCGCAGGCAACGTGTCTGTGCCCAGCATTGCCGAGACGAAACGCATGCGCGCCGGGTCATAGCGCAAACTAAAGCCAAAGGCGTTTTCGCCGCCCTGTGAGATGAATTCCACGGCATAAGAGCCCGGTTCACCAGCGCGCGGCGACAACTGCATCAGACGAGCGGTTTCGCCAACCGCAGCCAACCGCACGCCAGCCGCAGCATTTACCGTCGGCGAGGTGGGCCCGCCTGCGGTAACGACCGGATCAAGCCCGGCGGCGTAACGCCCGGCCTGGGTCAGATCGGTGACCGAAAGCACACCGTTGCCTTTGGAATCGCGCGGCGCACAGTCTGCGCGTTGGAATTCGCTGCCCAGATCAACCGTGTCCAGATTGGCAACGAAACGGCCCATCTGCACCCAATCGGTCACGGTCACGCTGCCGTTGTTACTGCCGCTCGGTCGCGGCGCAACGTCGGCTTCGTAACCTTGCGCAAACGTCACCGTGCCCGGCTGGTAGTTGGCGGGCAAGGTTTGCGCGGCCAAATTGGAAACTTCGCGCGGAATCGGCTGATCGCCAAAACCGACCTGGGTGGAATTGGACGCATTCGCCGCAACGTTGAACGTAACCAGCGCAATTTGTCTGACACCCGCCTGAAGCACCTGACCGGACGGCAACGCGAGCACAATGCCGATGCGCCCTTGGCCCGTTTGCGACGAATTCACGTTCAAGGTGGCGCCGGTAACACCGCTGCCCAAAGCAACCGACGGACTGCTCAACACGCTGGCCTCAAACGTCAGACTGAAGCCCAGCGCGTTTTCATCGCCTTGCGCCTCCAACTCAATGGGAACTTGTACGGTTCCACCTGGCGCGCCGCTGGCGTTGGCCACACGCACATTGCGATTGGTGCTCACCACGGCTCCGGCTTGCGTTACCGTGAAGGTTTGCCCGGCAACGGTCAGCGTACCAATACGCTGGTTCTGATCGTTGTTGGCTTGCACCAAATAATTGACAGTGCCGTTGCCATTGCCATTCTGCCCCGAAGTAATGGTCAGGAACCCGGAATTGCTCGACGCAGTCCAGGCGCAACCGGCGCTGGTGCTGACATTCACGCTGCCCGTGCCTCCGCCCGCGGCGAAATTCTGACTGGCGGGCGAAATCGTAAAGCTGCACGAAATCCCAGATTGTGTGACGGTGAAGGTTTGTCCGGCTATGGTCAGCGTTCCCGTGCGTGACGAGCTGTTGGGGTTTGATTGCACCAGGAAATTGACGGTGCCGTTGCCGTTGCCGTTTTGTCCTGAAGTAATCGTCAGGAACGCGGAATTGCTGGACGCCGACCACGCGCAACCGCTGGAAGCAGAAACACTCACGCTGCCCGTACCGCCTGTGTCATTGAACGATTGGCTGGTGGGTGAAATCACGAAATTACAGCTCACGCCGGTTTGCGTCACCGTGAAGGTTTGTCCCGCCACGGTGATTGTGCCTGTGCGCGTCGCGGAGTCGTTATTCGGCTGCACCAAATAATTGACGGTGCCGTTGCCGCTGCCATTCTGACCAGAGGTTATGGTGATGAACGCCGCGTTGCTGGTTGCAGTCCAGGCGCAACCGGCGTTTGACGAAACGCTGACACTGCCGGTCCCGCCCGCGCTGTTAAACGACTGGCTGGCGGGCGAAATCGTATAGCTGCAACTTTGCCCCGCTTGCGTCACCGTGAAGCTTTGCCCGGCGATGGTTAACGTGCCGCTGCGCGATTGCGTGTCGTTGTTCGGTTGCACGGTGTACCCCACAGTCCCGTTGCCCGTGCCTGAGCTGCCTGAACTGATCGAGACAAAGGCGGCGTTGCTGCTGGCTGTCCAGGTGCAAGTACTACCCGTCGTAACGCTCACGCTGCCGGTTCCGCCGCTGGCGCTGAAGCTCTGGCTGGCAGGCGTAATCGAATAGCTGCACTGTTGCGGCGTGCTGACAATAGCGCGAAAACCGAAATTGCCCGGCACGCCCAAGGCGTCTGCCAGGGTGAAGGCAAATCCGTTAGTGGAAAGATACGAGCGCTGCCGGTAAGGATTCGTCAGGTCCTGACTAAAAGGAAACCCATTGGCTGTGATGCGAATACCGACCACAAAATCGCCAGAACCGATTGTGACGCTGGGCACGCTATACGTGACGAACTGCCCTAAGGCTTGCACGTTCGCGCTTACGTTTTGAAAGCTGGTGCCATTGATGTCCGCATTGCCATCCGTATTGGTGCCGACGAGGATCGTAAACGGCTGTCCGACCTGCAAATTTGAACTACTGCTGAAAAAGATTTTGACCGCGGAAATCGTCGCCGGATATGCGCCCGCATTCAACCGGTTGACGGCGACAGAAGTGCCGCCTTGCACCAACCCAATCGCAGTTTCAAAACTGCCGTCGTCTACGGACAATTCGCTGGTGCCGCCGGTTTGCCCAGTTCCGACTGTGCCTGTGAGCGTAAAATTCGCTGAACCAGGCCCAAAATTGCCCAAGGCGATGTAATACGTGCCTGCCTGCAAGGGCGGCGAGCTGCTGGCATTGACGGTCAGCGTTTCATTGGCCACGCCGAAGCTTTGCGCGACGTAATCGGCAATGAGCGCTCCATTTGAAAGGCCGACCGGCTGCCCAAACCGGATGTATAAATCAATATCCTGGCTGCTGCCCGCGACCGTGACGACCAGTTGCGAAGCTCCGCTAGGCACCTGAATCGTGTATTGCGTGCTGTGCAAAATGCCGCTGCCCGCCACCGGCGCCTGGATCGTCCCCGTCACGGGAACGCCGGACGTCAACGCCACGGTGTTTCCGGTTTGCGGTGTATTGGTGACAGTCGCCGTCACAGAAAACGTGGTAAAGCCCGTGCCGCAATTAAGCACCGCAATGAAATAGGTGCCGCCCGTCAGCGCCGGAGTGCTTGACGGAGTAATCGTAATCGTTTCGCTGAAAGAGAACGTCGCCGCCAGATAGTCACGCACAAGCTGGCCGCCAGAAATGGCCACCGGCTGATTGTAACGGACAGCCAAATCTACGTCTTGATCGCCGCTCAGTGCGATGGTTAGCTGTGTGGCCCCAGCCGGAACGTTGATCGAATATTGCGTAGCGCCAAGGATGCAGGTCCCGGCCTGCGAAGGCGGATTGATTGTCCCGCTGGATGCGACGCCGGAAGTCAACCCGATGACGCTTTGTTCGGGCGCGCTCTTTTCCGTACGCGCGCAACAAGCCTTTTGCTCCTGTTTGCGTTGAATCGTCCTGGCCGCCAGCGACGGGTCTTGCGCTGAGGCAGCCTGTAAGCCTAACCAGCCTGGCCGGGCCAATAGCAGCAGGCCAATCACTACAGCGCAGCCGAGCAACACATAACGTCGCCACGGGAGGATTCCAGCTGAGTTTTTGGTGGTATGTGTGGTTCCGTCTTGCATGGGCGTCTCCTTAAACAGAAGGCACGGCGCGCAAAGGTAACGCCGGGTCTTCGGATAATTTGTGATTACGACTTCAGCGTGCGAATGCCGATCCGCCGAACTGAGACTACGACTGAAGAATGGCCAGGTGCGGCGGAACTTGCGCGCAGAACAACACGCGCGGGAAAGAAAATTGTGCTTCCAAGTTGTTATGCAGGATGTGGGGATTCCTGCAGCCATGCGTCAAACATCAGCAAAAGACAAACTCGACCATACGAAGGCTCGACCATACGAAGGCCAGATGTAGTTGACTGCGACGGGGTCTGCTTAATCGCCGTAGCGGCCAACGGTGCGCCAGACGTCCACGACGTTTTCGCCGCGCACGCAGTAAATACGGTCATATAAGTTCAGGTTGGGGTCGCAATGCGGCACGATAAATTCCACCCGGTCGCCGAGTTTGATTTCGCGGCTGGGATTTTGCAGCAACAAGGTGCCGTGTTCGTCGCTGCCAGCAGCAAAGCTAACGCCGGTGATGCCTTTGACGTCGGCGTCAAATTTCCGATCTTTGGCAAAAGCCTTGATGCCTGCATCCACCGTCGCCCGATCTTGATACAGCTTGCTAATCACTGTCCCCATCACCGTCAGCGAACTGGCGAAGTCGTCATACACAGGACCCGTCTTACCGCCGATGCCACGATATTCGACATCCATAAACACATACGAGCCGCATTGCAGCTCTGTCATGCCCTCCAACGAAGGGTCAATGTTGTATGTGCCAGTGCTGCCGCCCGACATCAGTTCCAAGGGGAATCCCGCTTTCTTCAGACGCTGAAAGGTTTCCAGAACCGGCGTCATCACCTTGACGGAATGTGCGCGGCGCGCGTCGAAAGTGTTGACGTGTGCCGATGCGCCTGAATAGCCGTGAATGCCGCGCAGCTTCAGGTTGGGCAACTTGGCCACCGCCTCTGCCAATTTCAGGGCTTCGTCTCCGGCGGGAACGCCAGTGCGACGTCCTGCCGGATCGACATCGAGCAGGACATTGAACCGTACCTTGGCTGCCGCCGCCGCCTCGTTCAACTGTTGGGCGTGAACTGGATGATCCACGACTGTCATCGTATCGGGGGCACGCCGCATTAGTTTCACCAGCCGGTCAATCTTCGGCTTACCGACCAATTCCGAGGTGATGAGCAACCCTTTGATGCCTGCGCTTGCCATCGCTTCGGCTTCGCGGATGGTGGCCACACACAACCCCAACGCGCCCGCCTTCATTTGCCGATGCGCGATCTCAGGGCATTTGTGCGTTTTGCCGTGCGGACGCAAATTGATGTTGGCGTTTTTGGCAAAGGCAGCCAGTTTGGCGATGTTGGCGTCGAGCAGATCAAGATCAAGCAATAAGGCTGGCGTAGTCAGGTCTGCTTTCGTCAAGCCATTTAAGCCCTTGCCCAAAGCCAGGCGCGCGTCTATTTCAGCGTGCGCATAACCGGTCACAGTACGCGCCTGCAAAATCGTTGGCGTCAGAGAAGCAGCGGCAAAACCAAGACCGCCACGCAAAACAGCTCTGCGAGATAGGCTCATGATTGCTCCCCGGAAATGGAGGTTGCGGATGTATGTTTAGAAAATCAGTGACAAAAACTGTGCCTCAGAAATAAACCACAAACACCGCCGTCAGCACAAAGCGTGCGCGGCCTTTTCGCCATTTTTCAGACAAACTTTGCCGCTTTTGTGCGCGTGCCGATGTTTGTGGTCCAGACGTTCGTGATGATTTCGCCTGTCTTATCTGATGTTGATGCGCACAGTGTTGCTCTGTTTGCCATCCACGGTCAGCACAATATCCACGTTGCCGCGTCCGGCCAGCGACCGCGGAATAGGCAGGTTGATTTGGTCAAGCCCCACAAAATCGTTTTGTGGCCCGGCATACAACACATCCACGCTTGCCCCGCCCATCAAAGCTGTAATGGCTGACAAATTGCTGCGTCCGCGTATGCCCGTGCCATACATCACCAGGAACAGTTGATCCGTCGCCGATCCAAAATCAATCGGCACCGGCACAAACTGGTTCGTCGTCGAATCCAGCCGTGCAATCGGTTCGAAACTTTGCGAATTGTCAGCTTTAACGCGTAATAACACCGCCGAAGCCAGGCCCTGTCCGCTCGAGTTGGCAGAAAACAAACCTGGCGCAACCGCCGCAATTTGCAATGACCCAACCGAGATTTTGCCGTCTCCGCTGGTGACGGTAACCAACGCCGGGCCGTTGGCCGTGCCTGACGGAATCAGGTAATTGGCCTGACTGCCAGCGACAAAAAAGAGCGGCGCCAAGCGCTGAGCCAACGCGCTGTCTCGCACGGCAATAGAGGTTCCGGCCAAAGTCCCTGGCAATGGCTGTGTGGTTGCAACCTGCGTACTCGTTGCCAGATTCGCACCAAACCCGGCGGCAATCGTGTCAACCGCAAATTCCGCTCCGGTGTAACTGGCTGCGGACACGGTCGAAAGAACGCCCGCGGCTGTTCCGCCGGTAACGCTGATGGTCAGGTTAAAGTTGGATGCGCCGGGGCCGAAATTCGCAACCGCCACGTAATAGAAGCCCGTTTGCAAAACTGGGGATGTCGTCGGAGTAATGGTCACGGATTCAGCCAAACCGACGCCGTCTTTATTTGAGGCGAAATCGGCTAGCAAGTTGCTGCCTGAAATTGCTACCCGCTGGTCATGCCGCACAAATAAATCCAAATCCTGATCACCAGTCAGGTCTACTTTCAGTTGCGTCGCGCCTGCTGGCACGTAAACAACATATTGCACCTGATAAAGCAGCCCGGAACTGACAGGCGGCGCAATCACGGCCCCCGTCTGCGGCGCGTTGCTGCCAACAACGGCGGTAGGAGAAATCGGCGCGGCGCCGCCAATTCCACTGATGCTGACCGTTGTGGATGGTTGCGATGGATCATTGCTCGCGATGGTCAATGTGCCGTTATGCGCCCCTGTGCTTGTCGGCGCAAAACGAATCCTGAGCGAGGCTTGTCCGCCCACCGGAACCGTCAGCGGCAAGGCGAGCGAAACCGGCGCAAATTGCGCATTGCTCGAATTGATCGCCGTAATCGAAAGCGGCGCAGAACCGGCGTTGCTCACCGCCAAGGTTTGCTCTGTGTTTGCGCCGACGGCCACATTGGCAAAGTTAAACGCCGACGAAACGCTCAACCGCGCCGTCGGTTGCGCATCGTTCATCACGACAGCGCGGATCAACACATTGACCGGCCCGCCGCCAGTCAACGTCAACGGCCCCACATACGATTGTCCGTTATCAACCGAAGCGAATCCGCGATTGCGCGGCGTGCCGTTACTATCGGCCAGAATGCCGACGCCGCCTGCGGGAGTCGGCGATTGAAAGCCGACATAGAAATCACCGCTATTGATCGTCGGTCCATTTTGAACGGGGAAATCCACGAAGCCGCCGCCAGAAGGAAGCGTGGGGATCGTCACCGTCTGGTTGAACAACAGTGTTGGATTGGCTGGCGGCGCCGTGGTGCCACTCGCACCGGCAAATGCGATCAACTTGATCTGTGCGCCCGCAGGACTGGGCAAACCTTGTAAGGTGGCGAAATAGATGCGAATGGTTTGCAAGGTTGCGGGATATGCCGAAGGCGTCAATCGGTTCACGCCAATCGCATTGTCCAGCACGAGCGCGACTTCCGGTGTGCCATCGTCCGTGATCAATTCTTCGCTCCCGGCAACTTTAGCTTTCGTGTTGGCAGCATCCGTCAGCGGCTGCTGCGCGGCTTCAACCTGTAGATTGCTGGCCCAAAAGCCAAAACCAAACAACACGACAGCGCAAAGCAGACGAAGCGAACCAGGCTTCACAGACTGTCTCAGCAAGTTCATGGCAAACACCATTGCAAGCTCCTTTGATTCAAGAGGACGAGAGAAGAGGTTGGCCGCCGGGTTTTCGCGCGAAACAGCGGGATCAACTGCCAAGCCGATTGAGGTACGAACGCCGTCATAAAACCGTAGCGACCGAAGAGAGTCAAGCATTTCGGCGCGCAAAGTACGAGTTTGACTTGGCGAAAGGCCGTGGCTATGCTGTGCGCGCCTTTCATCACTCCGATTTCAACGAGTAATTTTCGAGCAATTCTGATGACTGAATACGAGCTGATCCGCCGTCAACTCGCTGCGCGGCTCTCGCCGCCACAGGGGGGACGGCTCGAACCAGAACGCATTCCCCAAGCCGCCGTCACGCTGATTTTGCGTGACCAGGCCGGTGCGGCAGAAGCGTTGATCATCAAACGCGCCGAGCGTCCCGGCGATCACTGGTCGGGGCATCTGGCATTGCCTGGCGGCAGAGCCGAACAAGCCAAGGACACAGATTTACTGGCGACCGCTGCGCGCGAAACCTATGAAGAAGTTGGCCTTGATCTGCATCAGGGTGGCGAATTCATTGGTCAATTGCCGCTGCTTGCGCCAAGCACCCCGTCTTTGCCTCCGCTGGAAATCACGCCATTTGTCGCATTAGCCCCAACCGAACTCGCGCTGCGTCCCAACCATGAAGTCGCGGCGGTTTTCTGGCTGCCGGTGGCGCACCTCAAACTGGCAGGTCTTTCCAGCGAATACCGCCTGCAATTTGGCAGCGTGGTGAAAAAATGGCCTGCCTATCCCAGCGCAGGCGGCCCGATCTGGGGTCTCACCGAACGCATATTGACGAATTTTCTGTCCCTTTTGGACTGACCCCGCTCCTCAACAAAAACCATGAACCAAGAGAAATCCGCCCAGCAACCCGAGACATCCGAAGCGCCCCATCTGATACGGCATTTCGGCACGCTGCAAGCAACCGCGCTGAACATGTCGAACATGATCGGCATCGGACCGTTTTTGACGATTCCCTTGCTGATGAGTGCCCTTGGTGGCCCACAAGCGATGTTGGGTTGGCTGGTCGCAGTGCTGATCGTAATCCCCGACGGCATGGTCTGGAGCGAACTCGGCGCGGCAATGCCTGGTTCAGGCGGCAGCTATCTGTATTTGCGTGAAGGCTTCGGCAGCAAAACGTTCGGACGGCTGATGGCGTTTTTATTCATCTGGCAATTCATTGTCAGCGGGCCGTTCGAAATCGCTTCCGGCTATATCGGATTCGCGCAATATCTCGGCTATATCTGGCCCGGTGCGTCAAAAAACCTGGTGGTCATTGTCATCGGATTGATCAACATCGCGTTGCTATACCGCCAGATCAAGCATATCGGCAAAATCACTGTCAGTTTGTGGGTGGGAACGTTGCTCACAACCGGCTTGGTTATTTTCACAGGTGCGATGCATTTTGATCCGAAGCTGGCATTTGATTTTCCGCCGGGCGCGTTCCAGTTTCTCGACGAACTCAATAAATTATGGGGAAATGGGAACTTCTCAAATCTAAAGCGAGAGGATTTCCAATTCACGCTCGGCTTTCTGTTTGGGCTTGGTGCGGCGTCGCGCGTGGGCGTGTATGACTATCTGGGTTATTACGATATTTGCTACATCGGCGACGAAGTCAAAAATCCGGGCCGTACGATTCCCCGTTCGGTGTTGATCAGCGTTGTGGCCGTGGCGCTGATTTATATCCTGATCAATCTTTCGATCATCGGCGTGGTGCCCTGGCGCGATTTTGTCCCCGCCGATGTTAAGAAACCGCTCTCGGATTTTGTCGTCTCCGTAATGATGGAAAAGATTTACGGACGCCCGATCGCGATTTTCGTAACGCTGATGATCTTGTGGACGGCGTTCGGTTCAGTGTTCGCGTTGCTGCTTGGCTATTCGCGCATTCCTTTTGCGGCGGCGCGCGACGGATACTTCTTCAATATCTTTGGCAAACTCCACCCACGCCACAACTTCCCTTATGTTTCCCTGTTGGTGATCGGCGGCATTTCCATTCTTTGCAGCTTCTTGTCGCTCGGCACAGTCATTGACGCGTTGATTGCCTTACGCATTCTGGTGCAGTTTATCGGTCAAATCGTCGCCGTGCAGTTATTGCGTAAACACGCACCGCAACTCCATCGTCCATATCGGATTTGGCTCTATCCGGTGCCCAGCTTGCTCGCACTGCTCGGCTGGATATTTGTCTATAGCACCTTGGACTGGCAGATCATTCAGTTGAGCTTGCTCGCACTGGCAATTGGCACAGCGGCATTTTTGCTTTGGTCGTGGTTTACGGCTCGTTGGCCTTTCCAGGATAAGCGCGAACTATCCCAAAACGTTAAAGGCTAGACTGAATCGGGCACGATTTCCGCTACGGAAAAGCGCCAAGGCTCGGCAACAAATGCTAACTGCTTGATTTGCCGAGCCTTAGCCATTTATCGGCGACAATCACACCGTGGCACGTTCATTGCTCAATGGTAGGCGTCGCAAGCAAGCGCAGTTGGTAAGCTGATGATCAACCTGTAGCCTTACGAACTGTTTGTTTCTCAACCTGGCAAGTTTTGTTAAGATCGCCGCTGCTGTGGAAGTGGCGATAGTGGAGCAAGGAATGGTCGTCCCCTACCGGCATTCAAGCAGAACAAGCAATTGAACTTGGGCAGAAGGGGGAATTTATGATGAAGACATTGAGACAGACGTTTTTCGCCTTAATGATAAGCGTAATGCTGGCTTTCAGCGGTGGGCTGGTAACCCAGGCACAGATTTTCGGACAGGATCGCAAGCCGAAAGAACTGCCCAAGGAATCGCCCAAAGAAGACAAGAAGCAGGACAAAGAAAAAGAGGATCGCAATCGCGACGAAAAGAAAGGCGGCGAGAAGAAAAAGCCGGATTAATGCCAGGCGCCTTGCTGCAAACCATAGAAGACGGCGGTGAAAGAATCATCGCCCTAAAAGTTTAGCTACGATTTTTCTCTCTCCTTACTTTAGAACGCCCGCCGTTGCCGCAACAACGGCGGGCATTTTTTTGCTTTTCAGCCAAGCGCCCGGATTAACCAAGCCAGGACCTGATAGCGCGTCCATCCCTGAACTACGCTTTGGCCGTGGTCGCTTTGGCGGCTTTGGCGCGGCGTTTCGCCTTCGGGCGCAAGCGGGTTTTACCCGATGTCCCACGCGAAATTTTGCCTCGTTTGCTGCGCAAATCACCTCTACCCATTGTGCTTAGACCTCCATAGTAAATTTGGTTGAAAAATTGATGATGCGAAATACCTGCGAGTCGCAACCTTACGGCGCGAGTTCCAATTCGACAATCGTGTCGAATTCATCCCGCTGGGTATTGGGAAAACGGATGAAGAAACCGTATTTGTCGTGTTCGAGAAACTCGATTTTGGTGCCGTCTTTGAATAGCTTGGCGGCTTTGACCTTTTGCCCCAACTTGGGCATCGCCAGCACCGGATCGTTCCAGTTCAACACGTGCAAATAAACTTTGTTGCCTTTGCGGGTGGTCACGCCCCACGGACGCGGCGTCAACGGGCCGCCACGAGTGCCATAAATCGTATCGCCATTCTTTTCCAGCCACGCGCCGACCTGTTTCAATCGTTCGGCAAATTCGGGCTGGATTTTGCCATTCGGCATCGGGCCGACGTTAAGCAGGAAGTTGGCGTTGAATCCTGCCGCCTTGACCAAATAATGAATCAGGTCTTTTGTACTCTTAAAGCGTTTGTCGTTGGCGTTATATCCCCAAGCACCGTTGATCGTTTCGCAGGTTTCCAACGGCAACGCACCGACGTCAGCAGTGTTGAAACCAGCCGTATTGCTGCCCGGCAGGTCTTTCTCGAACATCTGAAAATCTTCGCCGGGAATCGGCGTCTGGTGGTGATTGGAACCAACCAGCGCCGCCGGTTGCAAATCGTGAATCAGCTTATACGTTTGCGACAAACGCCAATCCGCCTGTGGGCGATCCCACATGCCATCAAACCAGATACCGCCAATCGGCCCGTAATTGGTCAGCAACTCCTTCAACTGACCATCCATGTAATCGATATACTTGTTCCATTCGCCGCTTTCTGGTCGCCCGGTATAACCTGCGCCGGTGCGCCCACGCGGAAAATAATCCGGGTGATGCCAATCGAGCTGCGAATAGTAGAAAAACAGCTTGATGCCCTGTTTCTGGCATTCATCCGCCAGCATTTTCAGGACGTCTTTTTTGTAAGGCGTACGATCCACAATATCCCAATCGCTGAGTTTGGAATCGTACATGGCAAAACCGTCGTGATGCTTGCTGGTGATCGTGATGTATTTCATACCAGCGGCTTTGACCAATGACACCCATTCTGCCGCATCAAATTCCGTAGGGTTGAAGCGTGCAGGCAGCTTTTCATATTCGCTAATGGGAATCTTTTTGTTGTTCATCACCCATTCGCCATCGCCCAACACGCTGTATGTGCCCCAATGAACGAACAAGCCAAACTTCGCGTCCTGAAACCAGCGGCGGGATTCCAAATTCTCCTTTGCCGGTT
This sequence comes from Acidobacteriota bacterium, assembly GCA_016789605.1. Lineage (GTDB taxonomy): Bacteria > Acidobacteriota > Blastocatellia > RBC074 > RBC074 > RBC074. Next base: position 5,291 of record JAEUQO010000118.1, on the reverse strand, counting down.
GATAGGCAGCCTGCGCCTGTGTCGTGTGGGGTTTGGCAGACAATGCACCAGCCACGACCGCTGCGCACAGCAATAGGGAAAGAAGCCCTTGCTTCGAAGTCATTGCAGAAATCCTTTCTGTACCGCGAAGTGTAGGAGTGAATCAGAAGGCGCGTATTCTATGCCGCGCCCGCCATTTGCTCAAGCCATTGCAGAAACAAGCGCTTGCTCACGCACAAAACCGAGGGCTATGATGACAGCGAAGTTCCGCAGCCAGTATCTCGAACCTGAACCACGAACCCGATCATCTGGAGCCTAAAATGCCTGATTGGTTTTATCGCACTGTATCGCGCCCGTTGCTTTTCCAGCTTCCCGCACGTACGGCGCGGGACTTTGCGCTGGGATTTATGAGTACGTTGACGCGGCTTCCCCTGGGTGCAGCCATGATTGATTTCCTGGGGCATATGCGCGCGCCACAAGAACTGCAGCGCCAAAGGATGGGCCACGTTTTTCCGACTGCCATCGGTTTGGGCCCCTATCTGGACACAGAAGCCAGCGCCTTGCCCGCGCTGGCGCGCTTCGGATTTGGTTTTGTCGAGATCGGGCCTGTACGGATACAAAAAGATCAGTCTGGGTCGTTAATCGAGCGGCGCTCTGCACAACAAGCAATCAGGTTTTCCGCATCAGCATTGGGACTGAGTTTGGCAGAAGCCGAAGCACGGCTGCGCGCGTTCAAGACCCGGCATCAGCCGTTGCTGATCCGTCTGGCTGCGCGGACGGAAACAACCGCCGCCCAAGCAACGGCGGAATGTTGCACGCTGCTGGATCGGCTCGCGGCACAAACAACGCTGTTTTCGCTGGCCACCTTGGAACAGGCACAAACACAAAACTGGACGCCGGAGGAATGGCAAACTCACTTGCAAACGGTTGCGGGACATTGCGCGCAATCCAACCAATCGGTCAGGCTGCTGTTGTGTGTGCCCAACGAATTTCCGGCACACGACACGACAGAAATTGAGCGCTGGATTGCCCCGGCTTTGGCGGCAGGATGCTGCGGCATTCAGTTGACGGGAAGCGTCAATGAAGGTGCGGATGTGCTGGTCGGTTCTCCGGCATTCGCCCCGGCGCGGGAATTAACGCGTCAACTCCGCGCGCAATTCGGACCAGAGATCACCATCATCGCTGCGGGTGGCATTCACGAACCAGCCGAAGCCATTGCGTTGCTAAACGCCGGAGCGGATTTACTGCAAGTGGATACGGGCTTGGTCTTTTCCGGGCCGGGGCTGCCCAAACGCATCAACGAAGCGCTGTTTTATCCCACGGCACAAGGTCAACCAGCTGACCAAACGCGCGCGGTCGAAATGACCTGGTTCTGGACGCTGTTGCTCGGCATTGGCATGTTGATTGGCAGCGTGCTGGCGCTGGCCATCGCCGCCACGCGCGTCGTGTTGCCCTATGACGAATCATTCGTTGGCTTGCGGCGCGCAGCCTTGCACGCAATCAATGATCGGTTGTTGCTGTTTATGGCGCACGATCGCGTATCGCTGGCGGGCACGATGATCACCATCGGCATTTTGTATCTGGGCTTGACGCTTGGCGGCGTCAGACGCGGATTGCACTGGGCCCAACAGGCAATTCTCTATTCAGCGCTGTCCGGGTTTCTCAGCTTCTTTTTGTTTTTGGGCTTTGGCTATTTCGATCCGTTTCACGCGTTTGTGACGGCCATTCTGTTCCAGTTCTTTTTGTTGGCAGTGCATTCGCGGTTGGCCAAGCCAAACAATTTGCCTGCGCCCAATTTGCGCGAAGACTGGCGTTGGCGGCGAAATCAGTGGGGCCAGTTCATGTTTGTGCTGCACGGATTCGGCTTGGTCGGGGCGGGCTTGGCAATTTCAGCCGTCGGCGTGACGCAGGTTTTCGTGCCGGAAGATTTACAGTTTATGCAAACCTCCGCCGCGCATTTGCACGCCGCCAATCATCAGCTCGTCCCGCTGATTGCTCACGACCGCGCAACTTTTGGCGGGATGTTGGTGGCCAGCGGCATTGCCGTCCTGTTGCCTGCACTGTGGGGATTCAAACAGGGTGAACGGTGGCTGTGGTGGACGCTGGCGCTGGCTGCTCCGCCCGCGTATGTCGCGGCGATTGGCGTACATTTTGCCGTGGGTTATATCAACTTATGGCATTTGTCGCCCGTGTTTGCCGCGTTTGTGTTGTATGCCGTGGGATTGACCTGTTCCTATCAGTATCTGTGCGCACAGCCGAGGGAAACAACCTCTGCCAGCGCAGAACGCCTATCCACCGCAACCGTTAAACAAGCATAAAGGCATCGCCCGTGCGCACAACTTGCTCGTGTTCTGCTAACAGTTCCAGATGCGCAAGCACGGAAAGCTCTGCCAGTTGATGCATCGCTTCGGGCACATCGGTGTAAACCGCTTTGACAATTTGCGGCAAGGTTTGCGCGCCAGCCTGCAAAGCAGTCACGATCTGCGCCTCGCGTTGTGCGCGATGAAATAGATATTCTTCGATCTTTCCGCGCGCATTGGCCAGCACCGGGCCGTGGCCGGGCATCAACGCCGTCAGCTTCGGCAATGACAAATAGCGCCGCAACGAAGCGAGATAATCTTTCATGTTGCCTTCAGGAGGCGCGATCACAACGGTGCCGAATCCCACCACGCAATCGCCCGTCAGCAAAGTTCCGGTGCGCTCTTCGTAAAAACTGAGATGGCCTTGCGCATGTCCAGGCGTCCACAAAGCGCGCAAACGCCAGGTCAGTCCGGTCGCAGCTTCGTGCAATTCAATCAACTCATCATCTTCGATCAGGCGATCCACACGGACTTCGCCGTTGATGGCGCTGGCCGTCAACCGATGCGCGGCAATCGGAATCTGGAATTTTTCGGCGACGTGCATCACACCGCCAATGTGATCCGGATGCAAATGCGTGATGATGATTTCTCGCATGCGATGGCCTTGCGCCTGCAGCGTTTCAATGACTTCATCGAGTACAGCTTGCTGATCAGGATAAGGCGATCCAGGATCGAAAATGACCATCTCATCGCCGCCCACCAAATAACAATTCGTATGCGTCGCAGGCGGAATCGTCGGCGTACGCAACGCGCACATATAGAAGCCATAACGCAATTCCACACGCCGTTCCATATGATCGCGCTCGGCTTGCGGAACGCTGTGCATACGCATAGTGAAATCCGTCACGCCGTCCGCCAACGCCTGTAACGCGGTCGTAATGGGCGTGACAATCAGGCAATCACCATCAATCCACTTCTGCAACGCTTCGTGTGGACGCAACCACTCGCCGTCTTCCAATTCACCGGGAATGATTTCAGTTTCCTGCCCTTCTGGCAGCCAGGCCGCAAAAAAGCGCGTGTCATAGCGGCGCGGCATTGCAGGCGGCGTCACCCAGCGGGGCGCTTCGACCAACAAACTGGCATCCAATTGCACCCCTTCGCGCGCCAACAGCTCGGCAAAAGCTGTTTGCCCAGCGTGCAATTCATCACGCAATTGCGCACGGCGTTGTGGCGACAACGACTCAACGCCGCGCGCCACCAACACGCCGGTTTCTTCAAACAATTCACGAATGGCGGCCACACGCATCACGGCATCGGGCAATTCTTCCGCGTTCAACAAGGGCACATCGGCATCAGCCGTATCGCGCTGTCCGCCGGGAAAGGCGTGATAGTTGGCCATAAACGCCAGCGTCTTGGCGCGTTTCACCCAGAAAACTTTGGGATCGTCCGGGTCGCGCAGCAAAATCATGGCGGCAGCGTCTTTGGGTGTGACAGGAGGTTTGGCGGTCGAATTTGCAGTGATGGTCATAGATATGCCTTTTGAGAAATCGCGCGCAGCTTACTCAATCGTCCTGCCCTTTTCAATCAAGCCTGCGAAACGGAAAATGCCGCTTATGCGCACACTCTTTTTCAAAATCTTTCTTTGGTTCTGGCTGGCGATGGTCGCGGTCGGAGTAACGGTGGCAATCGTCGTCGGAATCACCCAAAACGAACCGGTGGGGCCGGGGTTGCGCAATACCGCCGCTGCGCTGGCGGCGGTGTATGCGCGCACGGCTGCCGAAACCTATGCGCGCGGCGGCGAACCGGCGCTGCGCGCGTTGATTGCAGAAATTGAACGACAGAACCACGTGCGCGCCTTTCTCTTTGACGCGCAAGGACAAGAACTGGCGGGCGGGAAATCCTCTTCCAGTTACGCCGACTTGTTGGCTCGTGCGCGCAACAGCCAGCAGGCGGAATTTCATTTTTTGCCCAGCCTGGTTGTGACGGCCCAACGAGCCGAAACGCCCAACGGACAGTCAGTCATCCTGCTAATCGAAATCAGTCGTTTGTGGCAAGGTGAACCCGGTATCAAACCGAGAGTGCGTTTGTTACGCGGTTTTGTGCTCTTAGTCACCGCAGGGTTGTTGTGTTTCTGGCTGGCCCGTTCCCTCACTGGTCCACTGGGCCAACTTCGCGCAGCGACCAATCAACTGGCCAGCGGCGATCTGTCGGCGCGCGTCACAGCCTTGAATCGGCGCGATGAATTGGCGGAATTAGGCCGCGACTTCAACCAGATGGCCGAACGGTTGGAATCGCTGGTCACGGCGCAAAAACGGCTGCTGCACGATGTGTCGCACGAATTGCGGTCGCCGCTGGCACGTCTCGGCGTCGCGCTCGAACTCGCCCGGCAACAAGCGGGAGAGAAAGCCGCCTCCGCACTCGACCGCATCGAACGCGAAGCGCAACGGTTGAATGAATTGATCGGCCAGTTGCTCACGCTTTCGCGACTGGAAAGCCAGACCGAAACCGCGGAACGAGCGCCAGTGGAGCTGGAAAAATTGCTGGCCGAAGTCGCCGACGATGCCCAATTTGAAGCGCGCCGCAACCAACGCGAAGTCATTGTGCGCGAATGTACGCCTTGCCGCATCCAGGGAAACGAACGCCTGTTGCGCAGCGCCCTGGAAAACGTCGTGCGCAATGCCATCCGCTACACACCGGAACAGACGGCCGTGGAAGTCTCCCTGCGCTGCTCGGGCAAGGAAGCCGAGTTCATCATCCGAGATCATGGTCCTGGCGTCCCGGATGCCGCGTTGGACAATATCTTTCGGGCGTTTTATCGCGTAGCGGAAGCCCGCGAACGGAAAACTGGCGGGTTTGGTCTGGGGTTATCAATCACGGAACGAGCCATCGGCTGGCACGGCGGAACCGTCCGCGCAGCCAACCTTCCGCAAACTGAAGGCGGCGGGTTATGTGTGACCCTGCGACTCCCCGGCGTCATCACCGATTAGGCATCACCAAGCGGTCGAAGAAATG
>JAEUQO010000380.1 GCA_016789605.1 Acidobacteriota bacterium | reverse complement strand
CTCTTGCATCAAATCACTTCGCGGCTTTGTCCTCCGGCAACGAAGCGAGCCATTCGCGCACCAGCGCAATGCCTTCCTGATGGACGATGGCGCGTCCGATTTCGGGCATCATTTCTTTCGGGCGCGTGGATTCCATGCGATAGAGCAAAATCGAATGTTCGGGCTTGCCCGGCACGATGTCGAAGGGACGACCGCCGGTGTACCCAGCGGAATTCGGCGGTTTGAAATACCCTAACCGGCGCGTGTCGGTTTCGGTGTATTCCGTCCAGAAAGCCGTGTAACCCGCAACTGCGCCAGAACGATGGCAATGCGCACAGTTGTTGTCGAGATAGGCGCGCGCGCGGGCTTCGAGTGAACCTGATTGCGGATCGTTCCAGACGGGCACTTTGGGCGCGTCGTTGGGTGCTGGCGCGTTTTTCAAGTAGCCGAGCTTTGCCCAATGCGCCAATTGATTGGCAGCGCCTTCGGCGTAGGCGTAATCGCGATTCAGGTTGCGCGCTTTCGGCCCCAACGGCGTCAAAACTTTATTGCGTTCGTGGCATTGCGCGCATTCGTTGGCATTGGGAATTTGATAATTGATTTGATGCGGTCGGCCTGCCGGGTCTTTGACCGAAAGCGGCACCGGGCTGGCCACCAGTTCCAATTTGGCGTCGGTCTGGCTTTCGTTCCACACATACGGCAATCCGACCCAGCCTTTTTCACCGCGCACCAACACACGCGTTTCGATCAGGCGGTGCTGCCCCGCGTTTTTCTCGTCAGGATAGGCAAAGGTTTTGGTGATGATCGTGCCGACCGGAAATTCGAAAACGTCATCCGCGTTGTAATTTGCCGACGTTCCCGCAGGCAGCCAGAGATGACGGGATTTTTCAGCGTAATCGGAAAAGAGCGGCGTATTCAGATCGTAAGGAACAACGCCCGGATTCGGATTCAACTTGCCGCGTTCGACCTTGAACAATTGCCACGCCGAAAGCGTTTCGGGAAAGGGTTCGGCAAGGTAGGTGCGCACACCAACCTTGCCGAGCAAGTTACAACTCAAACTGACCAGCGCCAGACCGATAATCAGCGCCAGCCGCACGACCTGCCTCATAGCCCGCCTCCTGTAGCGCTGACTTGCGGCAGTGAAACCGTCGCCAAAGCGGGCAACGAGCACTTATAGGCTTTGGCATCGCGCACGATCTTCTTGAATCCATTCGCCGCATCATAAGTCAAAAAGCCCGCTGCGCCGTTGTTCTCAATGCAAATCTTGGCGTCTGCGGCGGTACCCGGCTTGCCGTCTTTGGGTTCGATCACGCCGTCATAAAGGATGTCGGTAAATTCCTTGCCCGCGACTTTGGTCAGCGCGGCGATTTTCGGCAACCGCACGTCGGGTTGTTTGCCGCCGCCAGAAATTTCGTTGTCGTGTATGTAAATCGAAGCGTTGAACGGACTGTAATTCGGGTCTTTCAGCGGCTTGTCTTCGGGCGGCGCGAAGGTCGCGATGTTGATGTTGGCCGTGTTGTTGTCCTTGATGAAGTTCTTGAAAACTTCGACCCCTTTGATGGCCAGCACCAACACGCCTGTGCCGGTCGGCAAACTGGCGACGATCTGACTGGTCGGCGCGAAATTGGCCAGATTGTTGCCGATGATTTTGTTGTTATAGATGCGCACCTGACCGCCGCCTTGCACCGGCAAATCCGGCATATTGAACGCCATGATCCCGCCCGTGTTGTTGGTGGCGATATTGTCATACACGTCGGCGTGTTTGGTGTTTTCGATTTCGATGCCGGCGACATTCCGCTCAGCGCGGTTGCGGCGCACGATCACATTTTCAGACTGGCCAACGTAAATGCCCGCGTCAGAGGCAGCGATGGCGACGGATTCTTCGATCAACACATTTTTGCAGGTGACCGGATAAATCCCGTATGGGCCGTTGGTCTCTTTCGAACCGCCGGTCCATTCCACACGCACGCGGCGAATGGTGATATTGGTGCCGTCTTCGATTTTCAACGCATCGCCTGCGGCGTCTTCCAGCGCGAGGTCTTCGATCACAAAATCGTTGGCTTTGACCAACATACCTGCCGAACCGGCGGTTTGCCCCTTGAAGGACAACACGGTTTTGTCCATACCTTTGCCGCGAATCGTGACTTTGTCTACTTTCAACGACAACGTTTTATCCAGACTGAATTTGCCTTCGGGGAGTTCGATCACTGCACCCGGCTTGGCTTTGATCAAATCTTCTTGCAGCTTTTTCTGAAAGTCAGCGACAGGCGCGGTGCTCGATTGGCCATTCGGTTCGGAGTTGCACGCGGCGGCAAACGCCAGCAAAGCAAGCGAAACAACGGCAAGCACAATGCGGTTCACGTAGCTCAAAAGGTAGTTCGTCCTCAAGATGTTTTTCGTCATGGATGCCTCACGATGGACTACGCCTGCGCGGGGGCAAGCGGCAGTTGAGATGATGTTGTTTGACGGAAATTGCGAGCGTGATTCTAGGCGTCTAACCGTGTGTGTCAATGTCAGCTACGCCTTGATGCGCAACACGCGCTGCGCATTCTCAAACAGGATTTTATGCTTGACCGCCTGGCTCGGCGCTAACCGGCGCACCAATTCCAGCATGCGAATGCCGCAACACTCTTTCGCCTTGGTGTCTACGTCCTGACAATCGCTGCCATAGAGCAATTTGTTTTGGTGGCGTTGCAAAAAGCCGCGGGTGAAATCTTCGTCACGCTGCATTGCATTCAGTCCAGACCCAGCGGACAGATCGGCGTAAAAGTTGGCGTAATCGGCCAGCCAGCGGTCAGTCAATCCACCGGGAGTGAGTTTGCCTTTGGGATAAAGCACCGCTTGCTCGTGATCGCGATCAATGTTGCCCCAGGTGGTTTGCGCGTGGGCGATAAAATTGACTTGCGGAAACTTTTCCAACACGCGATGAAAGCGCTCGAAGCCTTGGTTGTATTTGCCGTGTTGAAAATGCAGCAACACCGGCACGCGATGTTCACGCGCGATGGTGGCGATCAGCTCAATGGCTGACGAATCGCAATCCACAAAGAACTTCTGTTCGCCGATGCCCTTGGCGCCCAACTTCAAATACTTTTCCAGCACCTGGCGGGTTTCCGGCAAATCGGGCAACTCGTTGGCAAAGAAGACGAACTCTTTGGGGAATTGTTTGACCAGTGCCAGCGCCGAGTCGTTGCCGTAACAATTGGCTTCCAATCCGTATTGTGACCCGGCGGGCAGCAACACGGTTTTGCTGGCCCCAAGCGCGCGTTGATGCTGGCGTAAACCGTCGTCGCTGCGTCCGTGGTAATGCGTATGCTGATGAATGTCTATCAGCTTTTCGCCAGGGACTTTTTCATCCGCGACGATCAACGATTCGCTCACAGCGCCACAAACCGCCGCTGTAGATGCAGCTAAAAAAGTTCGTCGTTTCATGTGTCCTCTCAAGCTTCAGCCCACAGTTGTTCTACGACTGTGCGACATTGCCGCAAGCTTTCCACCGTCAGCGGAAAGTGCGGTTCCAGTGAGATCGGGCCTTGATATCCGATACGCTTCAGACCGGCGAAATGTGGGCGATAGTCAATGATCCCTGCCCCAGGTACGACCCAGGTCGGCATGCCACTGCCGACGGGCGCATCCAGTTGGTCTTTGATGTGCACGTTGGCGATGAAAGGAGCCACCGCCGCAAATTCATCAATCGGATCGCGACGCAATTGCCAGGCGACATTACACGGATCGTAGTTGATGCCCAGCGCGGCAGATTTCGCCTGTCGAATCAGATTTACCGTCGCCGCGCCCGTATCGCACCAACACACAGGCTCAGGTTCGATCAACAAACGTAAGCCGGTTGTTGCCGCCTGTTCTGCCGCTTCGGCCAGACTCTCAGCCACCCAGGAAGGCGGATTGTCGCTGGCAATCGTATCGGCAATCGCTTCAGTCGCGCCGGGTTTGCAAAATCCGAAAATGATCAGCGCCGACAAACGCCAGCGTTGTGCCAGCTCGACTGCGCGTGGAAAAACCTCACTCATTTCGCGACGAAACTTCTCTGGCGTGTCAGTCCATTTGAACAAGCCGGGCGAAAGCGCGGTGATTTCCAATCCTTCGCCATCACGAATGCGTTCGATTTCCCGCAACTCTGCCGGATCACACATCGGCGCGCGCCCAGTGGTCAAAAAGCGGATTTCGTAGCGCCGCAATCCGGCTTGCAATCCCATCTGCACCGCTTGGCGAAAATCGCGATTGATTTCATCCGCCACAATTCCCAAATTGAGCATCTTTTACTTCCGTTCGATGGCAACCGCTTTTCCGGTTCGGGCAGATTCATAAACGGCAGTCACGACACGCAAATCGTCTACGCCAGCGGCAATTGAAACGAACGGCGCGCGGCGCTCTGCCACGGCTTCCAGAAAAAGGCGATGTTGATTGAATGGGTTTTGCCAGTCGCCCAACGATGGCGCAATGACAATCTGGCTTTGCTGACTGGCGGCAGCGCCCGGCGCGGCAGGAGATTGTTGCTGACTACGCCCGGTGTAATGCACGACGTGCCCATGAAATTCTCCGTTAAGAGAATCCAGCAACAGCGTTTGATTGCCAATGTATTCGCAAGTACCGCGCGTGCCGTGCACACTGAGTTGTTCGCCTGCGGTGTTCCAGGCCATGTCTACCGTAGCCAGCGCGCCGTTCGAAAATTCCAAAATGGCACAAGCCAGGTCTTCGCCTTCGATACCGGGACAATGCAGGTTTTTCGCCATTGCCATCACGCGCACGACGCGCGCACCCAGCATCCATTGAAACAAATGCACATAATGCACAGCCAATTGAATGAAGCATCCGCCGCCTGTTTCTTTTAGCGAAGCCCGCCAGTTTGCCTGTCCGCCGAGCACTTGCTGCGAAACTGCCAACCCGCCCCGATGCATCAACCGCGCGTACAGATGCGCCACGTCACCAAACCAGCCTTGCCCAGCCATCGCACGCAAATCGTGCATCAATGGCTGATCGAAATAACTCAAATACAGCCCGGTGATAACGCCGCGCTGATGTGCAAGGTCAGCCGCCTCGGCAATGGCTTCGGCGTCGGCCAATGATGCCGCAACCGGCTTTTGCAAAAACACATGCTTGCCCGCAGCCAACGCCGCCAGCGTTTGTTCGCGGTGCAAATGGTTCGGCGTGTTAATGACCACGAGGTCTACGTCATCCTGCAACGCCACGGAAAAATCCGTGGCAGCCAGCGTCTGTTTCCCCACACTGACAGCCGCTTGTGTTGCACGCGTCAGATCAGCGTCAATACAACAAACGACTTCCACAAAAGGAAGCGCGCGATACACGCTCAGGTATTGCTCTCCGATTCCACCACAACCAACAAAAGCAACTCGCAGCAAATTCACCTCTCAAACGCACACGGTGCCAGGCATACGTTGTCTGTCTGGCGCATGGCGTGGCGCATAGGTTTGATCTGAGTAATCTGAAATGGGAACCGCATCCTACCACGAACACAGTAGTTTGCTTGCCAACCGCTGCGCTGTTTTTCCCGCAACAAACAAAAAACCGTGGCCAAATTCAGAAAGAATCTGGCCACGGTTTTTGCAAAACGGAAATCCGTCTTCAGAGCAAGCCGCTATTAGCAGCTCGGCGGGAAGACCGGGATCACATAGCCATCGCTGGCGGTCAAGGTCAAGTGATGCAGGTTATGACCACCGTTGAATGCGTTGGCTTGCGCGCCCGCGTTGGCGTTCAAGTTGATCATCGCGCCCGAGATGGC
>JAEUQO010000371.1 GCA_016789605.1 Acidobacteriota bacterium | reverse complement strand
GCTGCCGCTGCGCGCTGAAACGCCCGGCGGGCATACAGATGCTCGAACAAATTGCCTTCGTGCGGTTGATCCCAGGCGATTTTCATCGTCGGAATCGGGCCGATGTTCAAGCGGTCAACGTGCGGTGAAGCCACCATTTTGTTCACCAACTTCTGGTCATTGGTAATGGCCGTGACAACCAGCGAAGGGCCAAACGCTTCGGGCATGGCCTCCGGTTTGACTTCGACCACGCTGGCAAAGGGGAAAAGGAATTCGCGATTGGCCAACGGATGTTCCGGGCTTTCGACGTGCACGATGGTCGGCAACAAATAGGTGCCGCCATCCCATTCCACCAAGCGCGAGCCACGAATCTGTTCGGTCATGTCGGTTGCGCCTGCTTCGCGCAAACCGGAATCTACAATCTTTGAAATGCGTTCGGCGATGGCGGGATTGGCAAACGGGGCCAGCAACGCATTGGGGTCCTCGGCATCACGCGGAACAATTTTCGCGACGCGTTCGGCCAGCGCCTTGGCAATCTCTTTGCCGTGGCGTGTCACCCAAACGCCCGATGCGTTGATGCACGAACGCCCGCCGTTTTCCGTGATCGAAGCCACCATCACATCCAGATACTGTTCCCAGTCGTCCACGACATCATCGCCCAGCACGACTTTGCTGTAACCGGTACCGTGCAGTTCAATGCGCGAGTCGTTGGCGTATTTGCCGACCGTCGAAGAGTCGCCGAAAAACATCCCGCGTCCGCAATTCTGCAAAATCGCGCCCGCGCCGCCGTGATCCGCCGCGTAATACCCAAACGCTTCTTGGGGAACGCCAGCTTTGATCAACGCCTGGGCAATGCGATACGGAGACCAGGGTTCGCTGCTGCCCGGTTTCAACACAAGCGGAACTTTCATCGCGATGGCCGGAATCCACAAACTATGCACACCCGGCGAATTGCTGGGCAAAATCACGCCCAGGCTATTCGTACGCGGAAAGAAACTGACCGCATGGCCTTCGTGCGTGCCAAAACCGTCGTCGAGGATTTTCAAATCCAGCCCGCGCGTCAGCCCGTCGAGCACCGATTTCATTTCGGCCATCACGCCGCTGATCTTGGCCATGTTTTTGCGCACCAGCACATACGGCATGCCGGTCGTGGCCGACAATTGACGAACATAATCATCCGCCGTTTGCGATTCGTCACCGACCGGCAGCGTGTCGTTCATAAAGTAATCCGCTGCCTGTTTACACATCGCAATCAGTTGTTCGGTCGAAAATGCGGCGAGCGTCGCCTGTGCCGCGTCCAGCTCAAGCAGATCGCGCCGAATCAGCCCGGCGTTGGCCTGACTGACTTCGACAAAAGTTTCGCGCGTTTTGAAATGCGGTACGCGCTGCACGTCAATACTTTTGTAGGGAGCGCCTTTGCGCAGGATCGGTATATGAAGCATGCGATAAGCCTCTAAGGTTTGCGATTGGTCTATTCAAAGTCGTGCGATTGCCGCACGCCCTGCAACAATTCAAGGAATTTTTCTCTGACGTATGGATGCACTTGTTGTGCAAAGCCTTCATCCAGGCATTTGATCTTGATCAGTTCTTGCACATCCGCTAGGTCCTTTAACCGGCCCGGGTCCGTCATGCCAGAAGCCAATTTCAAGCCTACCAGTAAATCCAGCGTCAGTGTCTTTACGCCGTTTATGACAACAGCGCTCTCTGCAGGCGTAGGAAAACTAAGTGGCTTTGGTTTGCCATCTCCGGGGTATTCGCCAGCGGTGATGATTTCAATGGGCACATTTCGCGCCGTAGCACGAAATTTCTTTTTTGCCCCTTCAAATGCCGTGCGGTCCCCCAAACCGACCAACTCTTTGTGGAATGTCTCTAACCCTTCGGCTGTCAGCAACAAATCAATGTCGGATGTAAATCGCTGATAGCCATGCTGATTCAATGCGATGGCTCCAATTACGACATAATCAATGCCGTGCTTTTCCAAATCGTCTGCTAATTTCCTCAACGTTTCGTTAAGCATACCTTTGCCCTCAAAGAAATTTAGCCCTTCTTCGTAGGCCAACACGGGTGATGCCAAGATTTGTTGAAAATCTGTGACTTGCATAACTTTTTCCACAGAGCTGCTGATGAACCGACAGATCATGCCGGGCAGCGCGTTGCCAACGTGTGACGAATTGTTTGCGAATTCATCATAGAGACAACCAGCCGAAAAATCGAACGGGCAGGAAAATTCTCGCCGACAGAGACCAAAACCGACAATGTGGTTCGTTATGCCAAACAGCGACACGCGACATTCACGACGTTCTGCTTTTCAGCAAATAGCAACCTGGCGCGGAATTCAGCAAGGAGGTACGCAGCAATGCGATCCAAAGTTTTGGTCTGGTCGTTTTCCGTCACAATCCTGATTTCTCTTCTGGCCTGGCGCAGTTTTAGCCAACAACCGCCCGCGATACGCGTCACAGCGGTAGATTCGCAATATCGCATTGCCCCCGGCAATTTATCTGGCTGGTTTAGCACCGGTCAGGCGGCATCAATGTTGCTCAACCGGCAGGATTTCGCCAATTCCGGCGGGCCGCTGAGTCTCAGTTATCCCGGCGGCATCGCCAGCGATGGACAGCATTTGGTGTTGGCTGATCGCGGCAACAATCGTGTGCTGATCTGGAATTCGTTGCCGACGGCGAATACGCCGCCTGACGTGGTGCTGGGGCAAAAAGACTTTGCGGCTTACAACTCAGGCAACGGACGCGATCAGATGAACTGGCCGGTCAGCGTACGCACGGACGGACAACGCGTCATTGTCGCTGATACCAACAACGACCGCGTGTTGATTTGGAATTCCTTTCCGACACGCAATGGACAACCCGCCGACGTCGTGCTGAAAAACAATGGCTTGATTTGGCCTTGGGGATTGTGGACGGACGGCGCGCGTTTGGTCGTCAGTTGTACAGGCAGTTCGCGGTTACAAGTGTGGAGTCAGTTTCCCGCCACAGACAATGCACCGTTTTCCTTTCAACTGACGGGCGGCGGACAACTCGGCACGCCGCGTTCGATCACCAGCGATGGCAAATCGTTGATCGTCGGCGATCACAATCCGCGTGTGCCGGGCCAGGCACCCAATGTCACGGGTAATTTTGTCTGGAAAACGTTTCCGACCGCCAATGAACAGCCGCTGGATTTTTTCCTGTCAGACCCGCTCGACGGCAATTACGGCTGGATGCAAGGCGCGTTTGCCAGCGATGGACGTTTGTTCATGATTGGCCGCCGCTTGCATCTGTGGAACGCCATGATCACCGATGCCAACGACCGGCCCGACGCGTCTTCTGCCACCAACTTTGAAGCCGGCGATGGTACAGACCTGATGATCGTCAACGGCAAACTGTTCCTCTCGCTTTACAACGGACATCGCGTTCTCGTCTGGAATTCGCTGCCCGCAAGCCTGAATCAAGCTCCTGATTTCGCCATTGGCAGTTCGAACGTCAACACCAACCCAATTACCGTCGGTTATCGGCTGAACAACCCTGTGCCGGTCACTGACGGTAAAAGTTTGTGGGTGACGTCGGATTTCGACCGCAAAATGTTCGTCTGGAAAAACCTGCCTGATCAGAGCGGCGCCAAACCTGATTTTGTGTATGACTTGCCCGCGCAAATCTGGGACAACGACATTTACGGCGACCGGCTGGTGTTGGCCGGACAAAATGCGGTCTATCTTTGGCACAAATTGCCGCGCAACGGCGAATTGCCGGATGTGAGTTTCAATGGCCGTATTGGAAATTTACCGCTGCAAGGTCTGACAGGCGTCGCTCTCGACGACAAATACCTTTACCTGAGCGACAGCCAAAACGGAAAGATTTATGTCTTTGAAGGCATCCCCACACAAACCAGCACACCTCGGTTCACGCTTGATTTGCCAGCCAGTCAACGGTTGACCAGCAACGGCACGTATCTGGTCGCAATGTCGCAACAGGTCGCCGACGGCGGAGCCTTTTTCTTTTACCGCGTCAGCGATCTGACCGCGCCGCCGCAGCAACTGCGCTGGGCGGGCAAATTCAATCAACCTTACAACGCGCTGTTGCCCAACGGCGGGTTTTATGTCGCCGACATGGGATTTGGCCGTGTACAACTGTGGCGGCGTCTGGAAGATGCGCTGACCGGGCGCGGTCCTGACGCGCTTTTGGGCGCGCGCGAACTCAACGACTTCACACACGAAACCGCGCCGGACAAACTCTTTCGCCCCGGCGCACTGGCGTTTGACGGCAATTATCTGTGGGTCGGTGAATTCAAATTTTCGCATCGGCTGATGCGGTTTGATATCGGTGCAACGGTTGCGCCCAACGCCGTCGCGGCGGTTTCAGCCGCCAGTTTCAACGGCGCGGAACTTTCCAGCGAAGCCATCGTGGCCGGGTTCGGCTCCGGGCTGACATCGGCGACCGCCAGCGCCAGCGGATTGCCATTGCCGACGAATCTGGCGGGCGTCTCGCTCAGGGTCAAAGACAGCGCCAACGTCGAACGCAATGCGCCGCTCTTTTTTGTGTCGCCGACGCAGATCAATTTTCAGATGCCGCCGGGCACGGCTTCGGGCACAGCAGCAATCAGCGTCGTCAA
This sequence comes from Acidobacteriota bacterium, assembly GCA_016789605.1. Lineage (GTDB taxonomy): Bacteria > Acidobacteriota > Blastocatellia > RBC074 > RBC074 > RBC074. The sequence continues at coordinate 40,935 of JAEUQO010000371.1, read as the reverse complement.
TGGCACAACAACGCTGGCGGCTGGTTCGACAACCATCGCCGCTGTTGCTCCGGGCTTGTTTTCAGCCAACGCCAGCGGACAAGGCTTGGCCGCCGGGGCGGTCTTACGCGTGAAAGCCGACGGCACACAGACGTTTGAACCGCTGGGCCGGTTCGACGCCGCACAAAACCGTTTTGTCTCAGTGCCGATTGAATTGGGAACGGAAAACGAACAGGTCTTTTTGGTGCTGTTTGGCACAGGCTGGCGGTTTCGCAACAGCCTGGCGAACGTTTCGGTGACAGTGGGCGGAACGCCGGTCGAAGTGACTTACGCAGGCGCACAAGGCGATCTGATCGGTCTGGATCAGCTCAACATTCGATTGCCTGCCAGCTTGCGCGGACGCGGCGAAGTCAGCGTCGCCTTAACGATCAGCGGAAAAACGGCCAATCCGGTCAGTGTTTCGGTGAAATAAAAGAGGCGGTAGTTTTGCGAAAGTGCGGGCGCGTTGCCCGCACTTTCGTTTACGGCAGAGGATCAATCAGAAACTCGCCCGAAGCGTTGTGCCAGACAGCAGTTTCGTGCCGTCGCGCTCCGCGAAAGTCGCTGCCGTGCAAATCGGCGGCGGCAAACGAAGCCTCATGCAAATGGGCTTCGCGAAAGTTTCCGTCGCGCAACCGTGCGCGCGTCAAATTTGCGCCGCTCAAATCTGCGGCGCGCCAATCTGCTTCGGGCAAGACCAATCCTGAAAGCTCGCAGCCTTGTAGGTTGGCACCGACAAGCTGCGCGCCGCGCGGCAACGCACGCTGCATTTCTTCGGCCAAGGCGGCGAAATCGCGGATTTCCGTTTCCATCTGACAAGCGGCGCGCGCGCTCCAATAGAGCAACTGCAAGGCGTTCTCAGAAACGTATGGTTGATATGGCGTAGTCAAAATCCGCCGCAACGGTTCATAGCGGTGGCGCTCTTCGTCCAGACACGTCAGAAAGAAGGCAATCCGCCAGTCATACCGCTGAGGAATAGCCAAAGCCTTCGTTAAGGCATCGTCAGAATCAGACAATGCCTGATGGAGTTTGCGCGCCAGAAAATATTCACCATATGACGGATGCACGAAAGAAAAGTTTCCTGCCCGGTCGCGCTTGAGAAAGCTCGCGGCCTCCAATTCGTGCACAATATCCCACGTGTCTTCTTCGTCGCGAGATAGTAGGACGCTGCCCGACAAGCGCTCGATCCAGCGCATAAACTTGTCGCAATGGATCGTTTCGCGGTGACCGCTCCACAAATTCCAGGCCAGTTCCATCATCAAACCGAGTTTCGTTTGCCGATCCAGCAGACGGCCTTTGCGCTCTTCGCGCTCGATCCAACGATCGGTGTAAATGTTATACAAACTGGCGGCATTGATGCGTTCCCCACTGCGCAAGGTGGGCAGCGATTTGACGATCAGTTCCAGCAAATACGGACGCTGCGCCAATTCCTTGAGGTTGTAAATCGCGTTGATGGCTTGCCAGTCTTCGCCAGCCGTCAGCGGACGCGCTTTCCCCAGATAGGCCTGGATTTGCTGATCGGTGAACGATTGCAAATACGTCACCTGAGTGCCCAGCCGCGGAGGCAGGTGCTGACGCAAATTCCCCTCGGACTCTTTCGCTAATTCGACGCTGCCGAGCAGTTTGATTTCGGCATCGTGATCACGGAAATACTGCGTGCGGCAAGTCAGCAACACCTTCCAGCCTTGCGTGATAGGTTGCAGCAAGGAATTGAAATTGCTGCGCATGACACTGGTGCGCACACGATCTGCCATTTCATCAAACGCGTCCAGCAGAAGCACGATCTGTCCGCGCCGGGCGAGAAATTCAAATTGCGCCTGACTCGGCGTGCGCAACCCAAGTTGTTGAAAGTGACGATGCAGCACGCTTTCCAGCGAAATCTCTTGACGCACATCGCCGAGCGGCACCAACACCGGCGCAGGATGACGCAACGGATCGTCTAAAAACAGTCGCGCCAACTCGACAGCCAAAAACTGCGCCAACGTAGTTTTCCCCGTTCCCAAATCGCCCAACATCACCAGCAAATTGCTGCGCTTGTCACCCAACCAGTCGGCAATTCGCGCCAGGGCCGGTTGCACGGCTTCTTCGCTTTCGTCTGCCAACAACGGGCGAATAAACCTGTCTTCGCTCGCCCAATGTTCGGCACGCCAACGTTGCTCACGGTCAAGCAGTTTGCGGGCGTATTCCTCGAGCGGCACCAATTCCTGCAACACATCGGCATAGGTCGTGCAGCTGACGCCTTCGGTTTCCAACTGGCTGCGCGCCTCAGCCGCTAGCGGCTGGGCAAAGACAAGCAATTGTTTGTAACGCGGATATTGCTGGCGCGCCGTGCGCAACAATTCAAGCAACTGTTCCCATTCGGTCGCGGTGGGTGGATGCCCAAAACATTTCACCAACGCTTCGGTGACGAATCCGGCCAGATTTTTGCGCAAGAGAAAATCCATCCTTGCGCCGGGCAATGTTGACGAAACAGCAGGCGTCAGCGTCGCAGGCAATTCTTTTTCAAGCTCAAATCCCAGCGCGCGATACAAACTGGCGACGGCTTCTACAAAACGCGCGCCGTTGGTGGGCGCGGGGCCTTTGGCATTTGCCCAATTGAATCCCCAGGCGGGCAAATCGAGCGCTTCGAGCAATTGATAGAACCGCAACTCGAAGTCGTCCTCGTTGTGAAAATCGAGCAGATGCAGCGCCCGCCATTCCGTCGGCCAGGCGCACTCGCCGCGCAGCAAAGGCAACAATTCTCGCGACACGCGCAACTGTTCCGGCTGTTCGCGTAAAAATGCGTTGAGCTGTGCGCGCAATGCTTCATCGCCACAAAATTCCGGGCTGCAAATCGCCAGCAGCTTGCCGCATTTCGGCCCTTCGCCGTTCATCCACTGTTTGAACGGCAGATCAGGTTGGGCCGTTAGCGGAACCGTCCAGACACGCACGCGAACCTGTCGCAAACGCGCCGCCAGTCGCTCTGCCCATTCGGCATCTGACGCGACAAAACAAAGCATCACGTCGTAATGCTCGCGAAGCAACGTCAATCGCTGACGCAATTCATCCAGCGCGGCGACCAAACCGGCAACCTGAACGTCGTCCGGCGGCAATTGCAACAATTGCTCTTTGTGGCGTCGAATTTCCTGCGTCAAAGTTTCAAGCGCTGACGCATTGCAAAGCGACACGTGCGCGGTGTTCTGTTCAGCAAACGCCTGTGCCCACCAACGAAGGTCGTCGTAAACCTCCGGCGTCAGACATAACACCAGCGCAGTTTGTGCAGTGAGTTCGTGATATTCGTTGAGCAGTTGTAACGCCTGGCGATAGCGTTTTTGATCCTGACGTTTGAGTGCATCCAGCCCCCAGACAAGCACACAAGCCGGACGTTCTTGCGGCAATGCGCGGCAAAAATGCGGCAGGCTGACATTGGCCGAGTCTGTATAACAAAACTCGCTAAGCTCATAAACGCCGATGAGGCGTTGACGCATCAGATGCAGGACAGTTTCCCGCGCAGGTTCATCATCCACGATGATGAATGCCAGATGCCTGCGACCGTCGGCTGTCAATTCGGCCAAGAGTGAGTGTAGCTGTTTGGCAAACAAGGCAGAGTACGGGTCTGCGTTCATACACCTTACCTTCCCTTACACAAGGTCCCACGTGTAATGTTTGGGGCAGGGTTAAGACATAGCTTTGGGTTCTGCGCAAATTTTGCCGCAGGGCTGAGGAAACGACAATGTTTTTTGCGCAGAGGTGAGTTTTTTGGAAAAAATGTTAGGCCAAGACTTTGCGCACCGCTTCCGGATCGTAAAACTCCGTCATTACCATTTTCGCTTCGTGCGAATGCAAACCGCCTTGTTCGGTGTAACAAAGATAGGCGCGCCCCGCGTGATTGGCATTGAAACGCCCGTCCGGCAACAAATCCAACCAGGCATCGGTAGAAAATCCATAACGTGACAGCAACAACAATTTGTTTTGCGTGTCCCAAAATTGCAGTCGGCCTAGCGCATCGGCGGCAATGACGCGTTCGCTATCCGGCAGATATGCCAGGCTATAAATTTCCCCGCTGTGTGTGGTGACCAGTTGACGCAATTCGCCGCTGGCCACGTCCCAGACACGAATGCTGCCATCCTGACTGACACTGGCCAGATGCGAACCATCCGCAGAAAAACGCAATCCGTTAACGGCATCCGTGTGACCTTCAAGAATGTGTCGCACTTGCCCCGTGGCGACCAGCCACAAACGGATGGTTTTGTCTTTGCTGGCGCTGGCCAGCCAGACGCCGTTGGGCGAAAACTGCACTGCTTGCACGGCTCCGTTGTGCGCTTCAAATCGTTTGAGCACATGAGCAGCCTGTCCGCCTTTGGCTGACCACAAACAAATCGCGCGGTCTTCGCCAGCGCTGGCGATCAAAGAACCGTCAGGCGAAAACGCGACGTCAAGCAACACCGATTGGTGCCCTTTGAGCGAAGCGACTTCCTCGCCACTGTTAACCAGCCACAAACGCAACGTCCTGTCGTCACTAGCACTGGCCAACAATTTCCCCTGCGGCGAGAAATTCACGGCGGAAATCCTGCCCGTGTGCCCTTTCAGCAAAAAGGCCAAACGGCCATCCGCGACCGACCACAACCGGACAAACTGATCGTCGCTGCCACTGGCCAACCAACGGCTGTCAGGCGAAAACGCCACCGCGTTCACGCCCGCCGCTTGATCGGTCAGCGTCAACCGCAACCCGCTATCCCGCGCAGACCAAAGATAAACACAGCCGTCTTCGCTGCCGCTGGCAATGAATTCATGGTTCGGGGAAACCTGCACCGCCATCATCCCCGCGCTATGACGAAGATTTTGTTTGGCTTGTGTGATGGTCTGCGGTTGCAACTCTTCGCCTTTGACGCGCCAGCAATGCAAATAATGATCGCTGCTGCCGCTGGTCAACTGACGGCCATCCACCGAGAAATTCACCGTACTGACCCAGTCGCTGTGCATTTCAGAGCGATAAATGGCGCGCGCATCGGTGACACGCCAAATGCGCAGGAAGTTGTCTTTGCCGCCGCTGGCCAGCAGCTTTCCGTCCGGCGAAAAACTGAGCGCCAGCAATTCGCCCGTGTGGCCGGTCAACGTACGGAGCAAATGACCTTCGTTGACGGACCAGAAACTGATCGTGGAATCAGCGCCGCCCAGCGCCAGCAATTTTCCGTCCGGCGAAAACTGCACAACATTGATGGCAGTGGATTCTTCATCCGGGCGCAGAATGCGCAGCGGTTGTCCGGTATTGACCTGCCAAAGCCGCGCGCTGCCGTCACTGCTGGCGCTGGCGAGATGTTTGCCGTCGGGCGAAAAACTCAGACTGTTGACGCCTTTGGTATGCCCTTCAAATCCCGCCAGCAAACGCAACACACGGCCATCATCCACCGACCAGAACCGCACGCTGGCATCGTCACTGCCGCTGGCAACCCAACGGCTATCCGGCGAAAACTGCACTGCGCTGACCGGGCCGCGATGTTCTTCCAACACCTGATGCAATTTGCCGTCGCTGACCGACCATAACCGCACGCTGCCATCCAAACCGCCGCTGACGAGCAAGGCTTCGCTGGGCGAAAAGTGCAGCGACAACACACGCCCGCGATGACCTGCCAGCAAATGCAACAAGCGACCGTCGCTGACGCGGCAAAGCGCGATCAAGCCTTCCTGTCCGCCGCAAGCGTAATATTCGCCGTTTGAGCTAAACGCCAATGCGTGCAAGCCGGACGAATTGAACTGTTGCACGACCGGCTGCAAATCCGCGCGCCGCAAATTGCCGGTCACCGTCAATCCTTTTGCGCCTGTCAGGTCGTTGTCGGTGAATTCCGCATCGCGATGAATAACGCCGGTGAAGTCGCAATTACGCAAAATGGCTCGTTTGAAGATCGCGCGACTCAATTGCGCTTCGCGGAAATCCGCGCCGACAGCCGTGACGGCGACCAATTTCGCCTGGCTCAAAATCGCTCCGCGCAAGCTGGCATTCTGTAACTGCGCGTAATCCAACCGCGCATCGGTCAAATCTGCGCCGCTCAAATCCGCCGCCGTCAAATCGACGGCCTCCAACGTGAACTCTTTCAGCTTTGCGTTGGCCAAACAGGCCCCCGGCGGAATATGTCCGGCAAGCTCTCGCCGCAAACGTTCGGGGCTGTGCACTTCTTTTTCCATGTCACAGCGAATGCGCGCGCTCCAATACAAAATTTGCAATGCGTTTTCCGAAATCCGTGCTTCGTAATCGGTGGTCAGAATGCGGCGCAGCGGCTGATACAGCGCGTCGTCTTTGATCAACTGATGCAAGAAGAAAATCACCTTGGGGTCAAACGTGTGCGTGCTCAAACGATAGCGCAGCGCGTCAAGGTCTTTGGGGGTTTGCAAACACTCATATAGCTTGCGCGCCAAAAAGTACTCGCCAAAGGATTTATCGGCAAAATAGTAATTGCCGGCGGCGTCGCGTTTCAGAAAGCTGGCGGTGCGCAACTCTTCGGCGACGTCGTCCACTGTTTCATCGCCAAAATCAAAGGCATTCTTGCCGTGCCAATCAGCCACCATGCGCAATAAATCCTGGAAGTGAATGGCTTGTTTCTCTTCGTCCCACACCTGCCAGGCCAATTCCCACATCAAATGAAGTTTGACTTCTTTATTTAGCAGTCGGCCTTTCTTCTGTTCGCGCTCTAACCAAATATCGGCGTATTGCGCATAGAGGCTGGCGGCATCCACGCTGCGCTCGTTTGGCATGGCCCTGACCACCATATCGAGCAACAGCGGACGCTGGACCAACTCTTTGAGGTTGTAGATGACTTGCGTCATGCGCCAGTCGTCTTCGCGTGTCTGGGGGCGGGCTTTGGCCAGATAATTGCGAACTTGTTCGTTATTGAATTCTTGCAGGTATACCGAACGAGCATTCAACAATCGCTCTTCTTCGTGCTGATCTTTGAAATAGTGTGTGCGACAGGTGAAAAGGACTTTGCCGCCATCGGCCAGCGGACGCAACAATTCGCGCAAATTGCTGCGCATTACGTCCGGACGCACGCGGTCAGCCATTTCGTCGAAAGCATCAAACAGCAATACAACGCGCCCCAACTTCAATAAATGGGCAAAGCGTGGAAAGCTGAACTCGCTCATCTTTTCCGCATCCAGAAATTTGCCGAAATGCGAGATGACGATGCTTTCCAGCGAAGTTTCTTTGCGTACATCTTTGAGTTCGATCAGCACCGGCGCAGGATGACGCAAAGGATCGGCTTGATAGGCGTTGGCCATTTCATAGGCCAAAAAGCTGGCCAAGGTGGTTTTTCCCGTCCCCAAATCCCCTAGCAAAGACAACAAGTTAGAGCGTTTCCCTTTCAACCAGTCGGTCACGACTTTGAGCGCAGGCAAACGCGGGCTGCTCTCATTGTCCTCTTCGCGAACGTCTGGGCGGATAAACCAATCCTGGTCTTGCCATTTCTGAGCGCGTTCCTGCTTCAGTTTGGCCAGCAACTTGGCGACATAGCTTTCCAGCGGAACAACTTCGCCGAGCAGCTTTGGATAGGTAACGTGATTGATTCCGGCGGAAGAGAGTTCGGTTTGCGTTTTCGGATCGGACGGACGCGCAGTAACAATCACACGACCGGCAGTCGCCAAACCGGGCACCACTTGTCGTTGGCGCGCGAGAATTTCCTGAATTTGGGCTTCTGTGGGTGCCGGTGCGTAACAATCCACAATCATCTGGATTGGGAAGCCGCCGATCATACGTTTGATCAGCAAATCAATTGCCGCGCCGCCAATCACCTGTTTGCGCTCAACCTCAAATCCGAGCAACCGGTAAATTTCTGCCACGGCATCGGCAAATTCAGCGCCGGGTTTGTTCAAGCGCACCCAACGCAACAACGTCGAGACAGCATTGCTCAGCGAACCATTTTTGGCGTCTGCCGTTCGGACATCCCGGTCAGCCAAATCCAAGGCTTCAACCAATTGTTGCAATCTCAGTTCGAAATCGTCTTGCTGGCTGAAATCAACCGGACGCAATCGCCCCAGGTCTGGCGTCCACTTCCCTGCGGCGCGGAGCACGGGCACCAGCGGCCGCTCTGGCACCAAACGATCAACTTGTTGGCGCTGAAAGTTTTCCAGCAATAGCCCGACTTGTCCGTCACGGAAAAAATGTTCACTGCAAATCGTGATCAACTTATGCGCGGCGGTATCGTCAAACAACCAAATCCCCATCTGCTGGCTGGGCGCCAATCCGTGATGTGGATGCGAAACCCGAATGCCTTCTTCTTGTAACCGGGTTGCTAGGCCTTCGGCCCACACTGCGTCTTCGCTGGCGTAGCTAAGCAGCACGTCATACGGGGTGCCTTGATCTGGCATCTGCTCACCTCACGGGGGATAACGAGAGCAAGAATTTGTCGTTTTAGGCGGATGGCAAAGTACGCAGTTGGGCGTAGAGGGCTTGCACCTGCCGCCGGGTGTCTTCAAAGCTGAGTGAGGTATCTATCTTGTAATCCGCGTACTTGAGTTTTTCCGCGGAGGGCAATTGCGCTGCAATACGAGCCTGGGCTTGCTCGCGGGGGAGTTGATTGCGTTCCATCAAACGCGCCAGTTGTAACTCCGGCTCACAATAAACCACCACCAGTTTATCAAACCGTTTGTACGAACCGGTTTCGATCATCAACGCAGCTTCGATGATCACAATGGCGTCTGGATGACGGTCGGCAATACCGGCCATCCATTGCGCCTGGGCTTCAAACACGCGCGGATGAACAATTGCGTTCAGCCGCTGACGCTGATCCACATCCGCAAACACGATTGCGCCGAGTTTGGCGCGATCTATCTTTTGATCAGGAGCCAGAATCTCGCGTCCGAAATGTGCAACGATGTCTTGATAAGCAACCTGTCCCGGCTCCATCACTTGATGTGCGACGGCGTCGGCATCAATGACTTCGCAACCGAGTTCGCGCAGCACACTTACCACATACGATTTTCCCGTGGCAATCCCGCCTGTCAATCCGACCTTGAGCATTCCGCCATCCTGCGTCATTTAGAAATATGCCAGAAGTAACCCAGAAGTAACCCAGAAGTTAGCCTACGCTCGCCGCATCTCTGCCGCACGCAATGTGTTTTGCATCAGCATTGCAATCGTCAGCGGCCCAACGCCGCCCGGAACTGGCGTCAACCAGGCGGCTTTTTCGATCACAGTGCGCGGCTCTACGTCTCCAACCAAGGTCGAACCTTTTTTACGTAGTGTTTCCAACCGCTTGGGCCATTCCGACTCAGGAAAAATCTGTCGTATTTCAGCTTCGGTCGTTGCGCTATTCATTCCCACATCCACGACAACAGCGCCTTCTCGCACGTAATCGCCGGTGATCATGGCTGTGCGCCCAATGGCTGCGATCAAAATATCCGCTTCGCGCGCCATTGCAGGCAAATCGCGCGTCCGGGAATGGCAAATGGTCACCGTTGCGTGGCGATGCAGCAACATCATTGCCATGGGTTTGCCCACAATATCGCTGCGCCCGACGACAACTGCGTGCGCTCCGGCAAGCGGAATTTGGTAATGATCGAGCATTTCCATCACCCCCGCCGGTGTACAAGGAAACAATCCTTCTTCGCCACGAACCAACCGACCGACGTTAATCGCGTGAAAGCCGTCGACGTCTTTGGCGGGCGTGACAGCTTCGAGGATGCGGCGCGTTTCGATCTGCGGAGGCAGCGGCAATTGCACCAGAATGCCATCAATCGTGTCTCGTTGATTCAGCTCTTCCACCAAAGCCAGCAATTGTTCAGTAGTAGTGTCTCCGGGTAAGACATGCTCTTCAGAATACAGCCCTAACGCTTCACAAGTTTTGACTTTGCTGCCGACATACACCTTTGAAGCCGGATTGTCGCCCACCAGCACGGCGGCCAATCCTGGTTTAATCCCGCGTGCAGCCAGTTCGCTGACACGTGCGGCCACACGCTCTTTGATCAACGCGGCGACCATGGTTCCATTTAACACCTGTGCTGCCATCTATTTTGTTGTGCCTCCGAGAAAGATTTGTGAAGAGGTCTTGATCTTAACACAACTTCATTTTGTTTCTGTGGCCGAGCGCGAGAACGTCGTGACAGTCTTGCCCTGCCACACGCAAAAGCCCGCGCTTCCGATAAAATTTTGCGCCCTTTTGGCAAAAATTATTTCGCCGTCAGAAATGCCTGTGCTAAGATGCCGCTCGTCTGAAAAGCCCCAGTTGTTCTGAGCAACACAACCCACGTAAGACGCCTGAACAACGACAAACGCCCCTTGAGATCGTCCACCCAAACCGCTGGTGGGTTGCAGTTCAAATCCATTTCAGCAAACATCGCGAAGAACTTTCATCGCTGGTTCCCTCCGCCCCCTGCCGCCAGCAATCTTGAAGTGAGTCGCCCCATTACGCTGTAACTGCTTTGCCCTACTTTGTGAATCACCGTTATTTGAAGTAGTTGCTTTTATCTTTTATTCGTACCGCATTCGCGCCCGATTCGTTGGATGGGGAATTCAATTCAACAAAGGGCAACTGGATTCTCGTCACGTGATTCTAAGGCATCGTTGTTTCTTGAGCGGGTTCCTGCAAGAGAAGCAACTCTGCCACGTTCAAATTTACGACTGGCAAGATCAAAGACAATCAACATACTAAAGGCAAACAGGAGATAGCCGACAATGAGTGCAGCGATTCAACTCATCAATCAATCCGTTCTTGAAGCAGTCCCCGTCGAAACAGAATTTGAGAAACCGTTAAACAACGTCTCTCTGTTCGAGCTGGCACCTGAACAGCGCATGCGCCGCATGGTGGGTCGCGTAACCGACTTGCAACGCGAGGTGCGCACACTGCGCGAAGAGCTGGCGCGCGCCGAACGTTCCGCCGCACATTATGAACAGCTGTTGCGCAATGCGACTGTCCGCGAACAGGAATTGCGTGCGCAACTGGCGGAACAAATGCGTTAATGCCAGACAGACGTTTCGTTAGCCGATGACCCGCATGCTCCCCAGTTTGCCCCTCCGTCTGGTTACGGCCACCGCTTTGAAGTGAAATTCAAGGTCTTGTATCTCGTGCCCCGTTTTCCTTGACCTTCTTTCACGTGCCGCCGCAATTGCATTCCGACCTCTTTTCCCTGACAATTTGCCGCCACAAATTGCCACCGACCCGATTCACTGAAAATACTTGGCTTTATGTTTGAAAGCTGACGCGCCTCTTTCGCGCAGGACGTTGTTTTCCAAAGAGCGAAAGCGGTTTGTCCCTAAGCCATCGTGAGACATAGGACACTGTTCGTATGACCGCTCAATTCAAAGACTTTTTGGCAGATGAACGCGGCCAGGACGTGGTGGAATATTCGCTCTTGTTGGTGCTGATCGGCACAGTTGCGATGATCTACCTGACTGGCCTGGGATTGAATATTTCACAGTTTCTGCAGCAAATCGGCACCAAGCTCGAATTGGTCTCGAATGTGAGTGCAGATTAGCTGGCCAGCAATACCAGCCCCGTTTTCACTTCGCCAACACGTATTTGTGCGCGAACCCTGCCTGCCCTTGTCCCTGCACACTCTGCTTCTTACGTCTTCAGCTTCCTGCCTGAATTCATTCCGACGGCACTCTCATCAAACAAACGTACTGATAGATGATGTAGGCCAATTGCCTTTGCGCCTAGGCTGTGGCTACAATCGCGTTGTTTGATGACCCACAAAGGCTATCCGCCAATCCACCATCATGTAGTTGCGGTTTCGTTGTCAGGGTATACGTCTGTCCACTGAGAAAACGATGAAGGAGAGTTTACTCGCTTATCTTTGCTGTCCGACCTGCGCGGGCGAATTGGAATTGCAGGCCACGCAGCGCCATGCCGATGGCGTGTTGAATGGCGCCTTACGGTGTCTGTTGTGCTCACAAAGCTACCCTATTCGCGCAGGCGTCCCCCGGTTTGCCGATTTGGCGGCGGATGATCAACAGCGTGAAACTGCGGAAAATTTCGGCGCGCAGTGGCTGGAATTTGACCACGTAGCACAACATCACGCGCAACAATTTCTGGATTGGATTGCGCCGGTCACGCCGGATTTCGTACGAGGCAAAGTCGTCCTCGAAGGCGGTTGTGGCAAAGGCCGACACACGCGCCTGATTGGCGAATGGAGCGCGCAGGCAATCATTGGCGTAGACCTAAGCCAGGCTGTCGAAGCCGCGTATCGCAACACCCAAGACCTGCCCAACGTCCATATCATCCAAGCCGACATCTATCGTTTACCGCTCAAACAGTGTTTCGATTATGCCTTTTCGGTCGGCGTGTTACACCATTTACCGAATCCGCGTGCAGGCTTTGCGTCGTTAGCCAAACACCTGAAGCCGGGCGGCGCAATTTCGGCCTGGGTTTATGGACGGGAAAACAATGGCTGGATCGTTCATTTCATCAACCCGTTGCGCGAAAAGCTCACGTCAAAACTTCCCATGCGGATGTTGTACCTGTTGTCATATTTGCCGACGGCGCTGCTTTGGCTGATGCTGAAATTGGTCTACCTGCCACTCAGTCAGACTGCCGCCAAACAGTTTCTGTTTTACGGCGATTACTTGTCTTACATTGCGCCATTCCCTTTCCGCGAAATCCATAACATCGTGCACGACCATCTGACGGCGCCGGTCGCGTTTTATATCAGCCGCACAGAATTCGCCGAGTGGTTTGCCGATGCTCAGGCTGAACAGGTCGAGATTCATTGGCACAACAGCAATAGCTGGCGCGGGCTGGGTGTGTTACGCAAAACCGTTCAGACCGAAAAAGCGGAGGCGAGCCATGCAAGATAAAGCCGTCGAAGCCGCTATGCGCCCGGTCAATTACGAAATCATCTTTGACGTTGAAGACGATCATTGGTGGTTTGTCGGTCGGCGAGCCGTGGTCTTTGCGCAAATCGCAGACGCTCTCGCTCCGTCAACTTCCCAGAAAAGACAGATTCTGGATATCGGTTGTGGCACCGGCGCGACCATGGATCATCTGCGTAAATATGGCGAAGTTCAGGGCATTGATCTGGCCCTGATCCCGTTAAACTTTTCGCGGCGGCGCGGACACCAGCGAACAATGTGCGCCAGCGCGACGCAATTGCCTTTTGGCGACGAATCGTTCGATCTCGTCACAACGCTGGATGTGATCGAACACCTCGACGATGACGTGAAAGGCCTCAGCGAAATTCGCCGCGTACTCAAACCTGGTGCTCCGGCAGTGATTTACGTGCCTGCTTTTCAGGCGTTGTGGGGTCCTAACGATGATCAATCCGGGCACAAACGACGATACCGGCTGGCGCAATTGCGAACTGCGGCTGAAAAAGCAGGCTTACAGATTGAACGAATCAGTTACTCCAATTTCGCCATGTTTTTGCCCATCTGGTTGGGGCGCAAGCTGCTCAACTTCCTGGGGCGCGCTGAACAATCTGAAAATCGCATCAATCACCCATTGCTTAACAAACTACTGACCGTGCTCTTTGCCAGCGAAGCCGGTTGGTTGCGCAAACATTCCTTGCCGTTTGGCGTCTCGCTGGTTTGCGTCGTGCGAAAAGCAAAGTGAGGTGGCATGTTTGAGCTGTATTTTCTGCTCTATCACATTCCCAAACGCATTCGAGCGCTGGCCAAATCACGCAACCAAAACGCCTGGGCCTGGAGCCTGATGGCGATTGGTTCCTGGATTGGCGCGGAAGTGCTGATCTTTTTTCTCTCCGGTGTGCTGCTCGTGTTCAAACCGGAATTGGAACGAAGTGGCGGCTTTTTGTTCGGCACCTATGTGCTGGCGCTCGGTTTGGCAGCGCTGGCCGCCAGCGTGATCATCAGCAAACTGCGCAAAATGCCGCTGGCGGACGAAACGGACGCCCCCTGGCAATAGCAACCTGGCCCTACGATGAATCCAAAACTATCTCTTTTCCTCCCGGTTTATAACGAAGAAGAAAATCTGCCCCGGCTGAACGAGAAGATTTTTCAAGCCATGGCGCAGCTCGGCCAAAGCTTCGAAGTCATTTATGTGGACGACGGCAGTTCTGATCGCAGTCTGGAATTGCTGAAACAGTTTGCCGCCGCAGACGCGCGCATACGCGTCGTCGCGTTTCGCCGCAATTACGGCCAGACCGCCGCCATGGCTGCGGGGATTGATGCGGCACGCGGCGAAGTCCTCATTCCCATGGATGCCGATCTGCAAAACGATCCGGCGGACATCACGCGCTTGCTGGCCAAACTCGACGAAGGCTTTGATGTCGTTTCAGGCTGGCGCAAAGACCGCCAGGACGCCTTCATCACACGCACGTTTCCCTCGCGCATCGCCAACGGCTTGATCTCCAAAATCGGTGGCGTGCCGTTGCACGATTACGGCTGCTCGCTCAAAGCCTATCGCCGCGAAGTTCTGAAAGACGTCAACTTGTACGGCGAAATGCACCGCTTCATCCCGATTTACGCCGCCTGGGCTGGTGCACGCGTGACCGAAATTCCGGTCGCGCATTACCCGCGCACCGCCGGGAAATCGAAATACGGGCTGTCGCGCACGATCAAAGTCGTGTTTGATCTGGTCACGATCAAATTCATGGCCAGCTATATGACCAAGCCGATTTACATTTTCGGCTGGGCAGGCGTGTTGTGTTTTGCCTTATCAGCGTTCTCGGCGGCATTCGCCTGCCTGATGAAATTTGCGAACTGGCCCAAACACGCCGACTTCATTCAAACCCCGTTGCCGGTGTTGGCAATGGTGATGGGCGCGCTGGGCGTGCAGTTTTTTTTGATGGGCTTGATCGCCGAAATGCTGGTGCGCACCTATCACGAATCGCAAGGCAAATCCATTTACACGATCAAAGCCAAAATCTATTTTGAAAGGGGCGCAACCGACGATGAACATCAATAAACAGCAAATTCTCGCCGGGCTGTTTTGGGGTTGGATTTTGTTGTCGTCACCCGCCGCAACTCTTGCCATGCAAGCGCCCGCCAACCTGGCGCATCCGCTCGATCCGCTGAGCAAGGAAGAAATTGCCGCCGCGGCGCAAATCCTGAAAGACAGCGGCAAATTCCCTGACAAGGCGCGCTTTGCCTCGTTGTTGTTGCACGAACCGCCCAAAGCCGAGGTCGCGCGTTTCAAAGCTGGCGACGCTTTGCGCCGCGAAGCCTTCGCCGTCATTTACGACCGCGCCAACAATCAAACGTTTGAAAGCGTCGTGGATTTACAGACCAAAGCCGTCAAATCCTGGCGGCTGGTTCCCGGCGCGCAACCGCAATTGATGCTCGACGATGTGTTCGTCTTTCAGAACATCGTGCGCAGCGATCCGCAATGGCAGGCGGCGATGCGCAAACGCGGCCTGACCGAATTCAACAAAATCCAGATCGAAGCCTGGTCGGCGGGCAATTTCGGATTTCCCGAAGAAGCAGGCAAACGCCTCTTTCGCGGTTTGTCGTATTTGCGCGGCGATTCCAAAAACCCGTACGCGCGCCCCATCGAAGGCGTCATCGCGGTGGTGGACATGAATGCGCGTAAAGTCTTGCGGCTGATTGACACAGGCGTTGTGCCCGTTCCGCAAGCCACCGCCGATGTAGATGAAGCGTCTGTCAGCAAATTACGCGCAGCCCCCAAACCGTTACAGATCGTGCAACCCAACGGCGGCAGTTTTGAAATTCGCGGCAACGAAATTCACTGGCAAAACTGGCGCTTCCGCTATGCCTTGCATCCGCGCGAAGGTCTGGTGCTTTACACCGTCGGTTATGAAGACGGCGGGCAAGTGCGTTCGATCTTGTATCGCGCGGGAATGTCGGAAATGGTCGTCCCCTACGGCGATCCGGCGGCGGGCTGGTTTATTCGCAATGCCTTTGACGAAGGCGAATACGGCATCGGGCGGCTGGCGATTCCGTTCGAAGCCAAAAACGACATCCCGGAAAACGCGACCTTGCTCGACGCTGTGTTCGGCAACGAATCCGGCGCGGGACAGGACGCCCGCAAAGTCATCGCCCTCTATGAACGCGACGGCGGCATTTTGTGGAAGCATGTGGATTACATGACCAACCAAAACCAATCGCGTCGCGCCCGGCAATTGGTGCTGTCGTTTTTCGCCGTGGTGGGCAATTACGATTACGGATTCAATTGGGTCTTTCATCAGGACGGCACGCTCGAAATGGAAGTCTTGTTGACAGGCGTGATGGCGACCAAAGGCGTTGCGCCTGCTCAATCACACGGCGAACACGATCCGTACGCGCATCTGGTCGCGCCTGGCGTCGCCGCGCCACACCATCAACACTTTTTCAACTTTCGGCTCGATTTCGACATTGACGGCCCCAAAAACACCGTCGTCGAACAAAACACCGCCGCCTTGCCAGCGGGGCCGAACAATCGCTATCACAACGCGTTCACGATGAAAGAAACGCCGCTGCGCCGCGAAAGCGAAGCGCAACGTTCGCTCAATCTGGCGTCCCATCGCCGCTGGCGCATCATCAACCCCAACGTCAAAAACGCGCTGGGACAACCGACCGGCTATTTGCTGTTCACCGGCGAAAACTCGGTTTCGTTTTCCGGCCCGCAATCTTCGGTGCGGCAACGCGCAGGCTTTTTGAACGCGCATTTGTGGGTCACGCAACACAATCCCGCTGAGCAATACGCCGCGGGCGATTTCATCAACCAAAGTAAAGGCGGCGACGGATTGGCAAAATGGGTCAAACAAAACCGCGCGCTGGAAAATCAGGATGTCGTCGTCTGGTATACCTTCGGCGTCACGCATTTGCCGCGCCCGGAAGATTATCCCGTCATGCCAGTACACAAAGCAGGCTTCAAACTGTTGCCGACGGCTTTCTTTGCACGCAATCCGGCGCTGGACGTGCCAAGGCAGTAGCGCGTCATTGTAAAGCGGCTCGCTCAGTCATTCGTTATGTGCGGAATCATTGGCTTTATCAATTTCGATCAAACACACCCGGCTGACCAGACCGTGGCGCGCGCGATGAATGCCGCCATTCTGCATCGCGGCCCCGACGAAGACGGTTTTTATTTCAAACAACACGTCGCGCTGGGCATGCGGCGGCTTTCGATCATTGACCTGGCAGGCGGGCAACAACCGATCAGCAACGAAGACGGCACGATCTGGGTCGTGTTCAACGGCGAGATTTACAACTTCCCTGCCCTGCGCGAACACCTGCTGGCGCGCGGCCATCAGCTCAAGACGCATTCCGACACTGAAACCATCGTCCACCTGTACGAAGAATACGGCGATGATCTGGTTCAACATCTGAACGGTATGTTTGGCTTTGCGCTCTGGGATGAACGGCGGCAACGCCTGTTGATTGCCCGCGACCGCATGGGAGAAAAGCCGCTCTATTTCACGCAAACGCAAACGGCGTTTGTCTTCGCGTCGGAACTAAAAGCGCTGGTCGAACATCCGTCAGTGGAACGGCGCATCAACTTGCTGGCGCTGCGCAAATATCTGCAATACGAATTTGTGCCGTCGCCGCACACGATGCTGGCGGGTGTGCATAAACTGCTGCCTGCACACCGACTGATTTTCGAGCGCGGGCAATGGCGCACAGAACGTTACTGGCAACTGAATTATGACGGCGCGCGGCTGAAAATCAGCGAAGAAGACGCCGCCGAAGAAGTCCGCCGCCGGTTGCGCGAAGCCGTTCGTATGCGGCTGGTGTCGGATGTGCCGTTGGGTGTGCTCTTGTCGGGCGGGATTGATTCCAGCTCAGTGGCCGAAATGGCCTGTGAAGCGGCGGGCGAACGCGTCAAAACCTTCTCTATCGCATTTGAAGAAAAGTCGTTTGACGAATCGTCGTATGCGCGTCAGGTCGCCGAACAGCTCGGCACGGAGCATTACGAACAGCGGTTCACCGAACGCCAGATGCTGGAAATCGTGCCGGAAATTCCCCGGCTGCTGGATGAACCGCTGGGCGATGGGTCGTTGATTCCCACGTTTCTGTTGTCACAATTCACGCGTCAACACGTGACCGTCGCCCTCGGCGGAGACGGCGGCGATGAACTCTTTGCCGGCTATCCGACTTATGGCGCGCATCGTATGGCCAGGCTGTACCAGATGCTGCCGCGTTTTTTTCGCCAAGGTGTGATTGAACCTGCCGTCGCACGTTTGCCGGTTTCGACCGAAAACCTGTCGTTTGATTTCAAAGCCAAACGCTTTGTGCGCGGCGCGTCACACGCGGCTGGCATGCGTCACACAATCTGGATGGGTTCGTATGATCCGCTGCAACAACGCGAATTGTTGCGCCCGGAAGTGCTGGCTGCCTGTCCTGACGAAATCGTCTTTGACGAAGTGCTGGCGTATGACCGGTTGAATGGCGACAGCAAGATTGATCTGATCGAACAGATGATGAAGCTGGACGCCACACACTATTTGTCGGAATGCGTGCTCTTCAAAGTGGATCGCGCCAGCATGGCGGCGTCGCTCGAAACGCGGGCGCCGTTTCTGGATCACACCTTTGTCGAATTTGTCCTGCAACTGCCGGTGGAAATGAAGCTCAAAGGTTTGACCGGCAAATACATTTTGAAAAAAGCGATGCGCGGACGTTTGCCGGATGACGTCATTGACCGTCCGAAAAAAGGTTTTGGCATGCCGGTCGCCAAATGGGTCAAAGGCGAATTGCGCAACCTCGTGCACGACACCTTTGCGCCTGACCGATTGCGCCGCCAGGGATTGATCAATCCGGAGTACGTGCAAAAAATGTTGCGCGAACACGAACGCGGCGTCGCCGATCATCGTAAGCTGATCTGGACGTTGTTGATGTTCGAGCTTTGGCCGTTGGCCGTCAGTTAGCGTAAAATCCGGCGTCCGCGAAATATCAAATCACGATTCAACGGAATGGATTCATTCACGACCATATGACCGAACAAACACCTGTTACTTTTGGCCCACCGAAATCCGGCATTCGCGAATTCTGCGAGCAAGCCTTGATCACGGTGATTATGGCTTTGTTCCTGATGACGTTTATTGCGCAAGCCGTCGCCGTGCCGACCGGTTCAATGCAAAACACGATCAACATCGGCGACCATCTGTTCGTCAATAAATTCGTGTTCAGCCAACCGACGCCCGGCCTGGGCAAGCTGTTGCCGACGCGCGACATCAAACAGGGCGACATCATCGTTTTCAAATTGCCCAGCGATCCCAAAGTCAATTACGTCAAACGCGTGATCGGCTTGCCGGGCGACACCGTCCACGTCAAAGGCCGCCGCGTCTTCGTCAACGGCAAGGAATTGCCAGAAGAGCGCGCCCTCGTCCAGCTCGAAGGCCATCGCGATGATCCCGATTTGCCCATCGCCAAAACCGAACCCAAACCCGAAGGCGCGTGGTATCGCACTTATTACGACGTTGACCGTTCGGCTGGCGACGATGAATTCGACATCACCCACGGTATGAAATATGGCGTCAGCGAACCGGTCAAAGTGCCCGAAGGCAAATATTTTGTGATGGGCGATAGCCGCGACAATTCGCTCGACAGCCGCTATTGGGGCTTTGTGCCGCGCGAAAATATTTTTGCGCGCGCGTTGTATGTCCACCTGTCATTTGATCCGCGCGGCGGTCCCAGCCCGCTCGGCAAATTGCTCAAGATTCGCTGGAGCCGCATCGGCTCTGCCATCAAATAAAGTTCGTCACCAACAGGGAAAGAGCAGGTCGCGGTCTCTTTCCCTGTTTCCGCTTTCTCGCCGGTTGAGCCGTTTCCTGCCATTTGCTAATCTGCCGTCCCAACGGTCCCAATTCACGTTCTTCCGAGACACGCAGCACATTTTTTGAACCGGGCAACGCCTGCTCTATTGAAGCTGTGTGCACAGACTACGAATTTGCGGGAACAGGATTTATGCACAAGAGACTCTTGCTGATTTCACTCGGCGTTTTGGCCGTCGCGCTCATTTGCAGCCAATGGCTGTTTCCGTTTGCTTCCAGCGCCGGGCAAGCTCCCAGCGAAGCGCAACAAAAACGCGAACAGCTTTACCGGCTGAACAATCAAGGCATCGCCTTCATGGAGCAATACAAGCACGAAGACGCGGTGAAAAAATTCAAGGAAGCGCTCGCCACTGACGCCAACTTTGCGCTGGCGCGCATCAATCTGGCGCTGGCGCTGTTCTATTTGAATGATTCGCGCGCCGCCGTGGAAGAAGCGCGCGCCGCCG
This sequence comes from Acidobacteriota bacterium, assembly GCA_016789605.1. Lineage (GTDB taxonomy): Bacteria > Acidobacteriota > Blastocatellia > RBC074 > RBC074 > RBC074. The sequence goes on along the minus strand of JAEUQO010000371.1, from coordinate 20,839 downwards.
TCAAACTCGTGCCGAACAGCCCGACAGCGCATTACGTGTTGGGCGCAAGTTTGCGCAACGAAAAGCTCTATGACGAGGCTCTCGCCGAGTTCAATCAGGTCTTGAAGCTCGATCCGCAAGACCCTGCCACCAACATTCTGATCGGCCAGATTTACTCGCAAAAGCAACAATACAACGATGCGATTGTCGCATTTCGGCGCGCGCTCGACGCCGAATCGTTCAATGCCACAGCGGCGTACAGCCTGGCGCAGGCGCAAATTCGCGCCGGGCAAGCCGCCGAAGGTCAGAAGATGTTGGCCAAATTTCAGCAACTGCGCGCGTCAGGATATGCAACCACGCTCGGACAGGTTTACGGCGAAAAAGGCCGTTACGGCGAAGCCGTCGTCAGCACTGGCGCAGAGGCGGAATTGGTTTCACCTGAAGGCGTCAAAGTTTCATTTGGTGAAAACAAACCCGGCCTCAGCGTGACAACGGCGGCCAAACCGCTGCACACGGCGCTCAACCGCAAACTCAACAAAACCGAATTCAACGACCAAACCAAACGCGAATTGATCGCGCCGTTCAGCAACAACCTGGCGCTGGCCGATTTCAATAACGACAACAAACTCGACCTGTTTGTTTCAGGTGTGACAGCGGACGGCAAACCGTTCGTCAAATTCCTGCAAAACGACGGCGGCAAATTTTCTGAGGTCACCGACAAAACCAAAATCACGGCAAACAACTTCATCAGCGGCGCAGTTTTTGGCGACTTCGACAACGACAACAAAACGGATGCAGCCCTGTTCGGCTATCAAACGCTGACGCTCTGGCGCAACAATGGCGACGGCAGCTTTAGCGATGTCACCGCCAAAGCCGGCTTGAACAACAGCGCGTGGACGCTGACCGCCGCCTGGGTTGACGCCGATCACGATGGCGACCTGGATTTGTTCGCAGGGAATTTCGCCGATTTGAGCCAATGGCCGGGCAATAGCGATGCTGCCACCTTTCCCGATGATTTTGCTGGCGCGGACAACAAACTCTTTCGCAACAACGGCGACGGAAGCTTCACAGACATCACGACGCAAGCGGGCCTGGCCGGAGGCAAACTCAAAACGACGGCGGTCGTTTGCACGGACTTCAACAACCAACGCGACATAGACTTTCTGGTCGTGAATTACGGCGCGCCAGTGCAATTGTTCAGCAATCAACGTGACGGTTCGTTCAAGGAAATCGCCGCCGCTGTCGGGTTGAATTTCAACGGCAAAGCCTTGAGCGGCGGCGCAGGCGACCTGAACAAAGACAACTTCGTGGATTTTTATCTGCCGGGTTGGGACGGCAAGGGCGCATTGTTTTTGAGCAACGGACGCGGCGGTTTTGCGCCGGTCACCGGCAATGAGCAAGCCAGTGCCGCGGCGCAATTCGCCGATTATGACAACGACGGATTGCTGGATGTCATCACCAGCGGACAAGACGCCGTCGCATTGCGGCGCGGATTGGGAAACAAACTGGCGGATGCGACTTCCCTGCCCGCCACGAAATCGGAATGGGCCAGAGCCTTTGCCGTCGGCGATCTCAACGAAGACGGCGGCGTGGACGTGGTCACGTTCAAATCCAACGGCGAGCTTGCCATCTGGCAAAACACCGGGTTTGGCAAAAACTATGCGCGCTTGTTGCTGGCGGGCAAAACCAGCAACCGCAGCGCTGTCGGAACCAAAGTCGAATTGCGCAGCGGCAGTTTGCGGCAAAAATTCGAAGTCTATGCTTCGTCGCCCGCTCCGGCTGCCGCCAGCTTGAATCTGGGCCTGGGGTATCGCACACAGATAGACGCGCTTTCCCTGTTCTGGCCCGCAGGCATTCTGCAATCCGAAGCCGCCGTCAAAGCTTCTGCTGAAAATCAGATCGAAGAGCTTGACCGCAAAGGCACGTCCTGTCCCCTACTCTATGCCTGGAACGGAAAAGACTACAACTTCGTCACGGACTTTCTGGGCGGTTCAGCCATCGGCTATCTGCTTGCGCCGGGCACTTACAACTATCCTGACACCGACGAATACATTCGCGTCACGAGCGAACAATTGCAGGAACGCGACGGCTTCCTTTCGCTGCGTATGAACAACCAGTTGGAAGAAGTCATCTTTTTCGACCAGGCGAAATTGCTGGCGGTGGATCATCCGGCAGACGTCGAAATTTATCCCAACGAACGGCTGATGCCTGGGCCGCCATATCCGGAGTTCAAAACCTTTGCCGTCAAACAACCGCGTCCGCCCATCAGCGCCGTGGATGAACGCGGACAGGATATTTTGCCGCTGCTCAAAGACATTGACCGGCGCTATCCCGAAGATTTCGCGAAACTGCCATTCAAAGGCTATGCGCGCGAACACGCCATCACGCTCGACCTGGGCGATCTGCGCAACGCCAAACGCGTGTTGTTGCTGATGACGGCCTGGATTGATTACGCCGATTCGACCTCGAATCTGGCGGCGTCACAAGCGGGCGTAAAACTCGTGCCGCCCTATGTACAGGTCAAAAACGCGGCGGGCGAATGGCAAACCGTCGTGCCGCAAATGGGTTTTCCGGCGGGCTTGCCCAAAACCATGACGGTGGATTTGACGGGCAAGTTTTTGTGTCAGGATGCGCGCGTGCGCATTGTGACCAGCATGCGCATTTACTGGGATCAGATTCTGCTAGACACCTTTGACGGCGTAACGCCGTCAAAGGTGTCGCAACTGTCGCCCGCGCGCGCGGAATTGCGCTGGCGCGGTTTTCCGCGCGAATACTCGCCCGACGGACGCAAACCGCTGATTTATGATTACAGCGTGATCGAATCCTGCGCGCCGTGGAAGGCGCATCTGGGCAATTACACGCGCTTTGGCGACGTGCGCGCTTTGCTGCTGCAACGCGATGACCGCTATGTCATCACGCGCAACGGCGACGAAATCCAGTTGGATTTTGACGCGCGCCGGTTGCCGGTGCTGCCCGCCGGATGGAAGCGCACCTATCTGGTCTTTGCCGACGGCTTCGGCAAGGACATGGACATCAATTCCGCGCGGCCTGAAACCATCGGCGAGCTGCCCTTTCACGGGATGAAGAGTTATCCCTACGCGCCGACAGATCGCTATCCGCAAACCAAACGCCACCAGGATTACCTGCGCCAATACAACACGCGCACGGTCAACCAGCAGACACAGGCTTCCTGGCAAGGCGTCAAATAGTCCGGCGCAATACGAACACAGTCACCAAAAGGCAAAAGGATGGAGCTTCGTTTCAGTCAGAAAAACAAGTACCGCCCTTTTGCCTTTTTTGTTTCTTTGCCTGTTCTCTTCCGCTGTTTGCCGTTTGCCGTTTGCCTTTTGCCGCTTGCCCTCCGCCTTTTCGCCGTGGCGCAACCGCCCACAATCTCGCTGAATGATTGCGCGCCAATGCGTCCGATTCCGTCGGCGCATTGGCGCGGCGAATACTTTAACAATCGCGAACTGACGGGCACGCCCTTGTTCGTGCGCAACGACGGCAAAGATTTTTTGGATTTTGATTGGGGGTTGCAAAGCCCCGCGCCGGAATGCGGATTGAATGCAGATGAATTTTCTGTGCGTTGGACGCGCACAGTTGCGTTTGCCGCGGGCGTGTATCGCTTCACGCTGACGACGGATGACGGCGCGCGGCTGTTTATTGACGGCAAAGAGCAATTGAACCACTGGCGCGATCAGCCACTAACCAGCTACACAATTGAAGTCCCGCTGACGGCTGGCAATCACCAACTCAAAATCGAGTATTACGAGCATTTCGGCAGCGCTATCGCCAAACTCGAATGGAGCGCACACCCGTGTCTGGCCAATGTGCCGCCAGATCATTGGCGGGGCGAATATTTCAACAGCAACGACCTGAGCGGCTCCCCCATCAGCATTCGGGATGAAGGCGATGGCGCGTTGTCGGTGGATGAACGCGCCAGTCAAACGCTGGCCGGTTGCGGCTTGCGCGGACAAGACACCTCTGTTCGTTGGTCGCGTCGGGTGACATTCGGCAGCGGCGCGTATCGTTTCAACCTGCAAACCGGCGCAGCGGCACGCGTTTTGGTGGATGGACAAATTCAAGTAGACCAGTGGACCGCGCCAACATCAGGCAATCGCTTTTTTGATTTGCGATTGGAAGCGGGCAATCATCTGCTCGTCATCGAAGCGCGCAGCGCCAAAGGCGCGCCGCAATTGAATTTTGCCTGGCGCACATTGCCCTGTCTGGACACCGTGGCCGAAGACCACTGGCGCGGCGAGTATTTCAACAATGAAGCGCTCAGCGGCCAGCCCGTGATGGTACGCGACGACGGCGACGGACACCTGGATTTCAACTGGGGAGAAGAAAGCCCTGCGGCGACGTGCAATCTGACACGCGATGGCTTTTCCGTGCGCTGGACGCGCAACGCAACCTTCACCAGAGGGTTGCATCGGTTTGTGATCGCGGGCAACGACGGCGTGCGGTTTTACCTGGACGGCGAACTGAAACTGGAGCAATGGCACGAACAATCGGCCAGTTATCTGATAGACATTGATCTGAGCGCCGGGCGGCATCAACTAAAACTGGAATACAACGATCTGGGCGGCAGGGCGTCGGTCAAACTGGCGTGGCAACCGCTGCCGTGTCTGAACAGCGATGTGCCGACCGATCACTGGCGCGGCGAATATTTTGACAACCCATCGCTAAGCGGACGACCGCGCGTCGTGCGCGACGAAGGCTTGCGGCTGGATTTCGCCTGGGGATTGCAAGGCCCACACGCGGATTGCGCCACCTTGACCGACAATTTTTCGGCGCGTTGGACGCGCACGGCAACGTTGGCGGCGGGCACCTATCGTTTCACGGTCAGCGGCGATGATGGTGTGCGGCTGTTTGTGGATGGCAAAAAATTGCTCGACGAATGGCGCCCGCAATTCTCGCCGACCTTCAGCCGCGACCTTGAACTCACCGCCGGAGACCACCGCATCGTGCTGGAGTTTTTTGAAAACTATGGCAGCGCGCAGGTCAAACTTTCGTGGGCGGTTGCCCCTTGCACGGCAGTGGTCGCGGCAGAACGCTGGCGCGGCGAGTATTTCAACAATCCTGATTTGCAGGGCAAGCCTTCTCTTGTGCGCGATGACGGCGACGGAAACCTGCAATTCGATTGGCGACAAAAAAGCCCTGACAGCAATTGCGGCATTGCGTCAGACAACTTTTCGGCGCGCTGGACCCGTACGGTAACGTTTGGCAACGGTGGGTATCGGTTTGCTCTGGCGGCAGACGATGGCTTGCGTTTCTATATAGACGGCCAGTTAAAACTCGACCGCTGGCAAAGCCCGGCTGCCAGTTACACGCTCGATCTGCCAATGACCGCAGGCAATCACCAGTTGCAGTTTGAATTTCGCGACACGAGCGACACCGCACTGGCGCAACTTTCCTGGGAGCCGCATCCTTGTTGGCAAACTGTCGCAACGACACGCTGGCGCGGCGAATATTTCGACAACCCGGCCTGGAGCGGAAAACCCCGCGCCATCCGCGATGACGGCGACGGCATGTTGAATTTCGCCTGGGGAGCGCAAAGTCCGCATCTGGCGTGTTACGTCGGGCCGCAGGATTTTTCCGTGCGCTGGACGCGCACTGTGATTCTGGCCCAAGGCGTGTATCGGCTCACCGTGGCGAGCAAGGATCAGGTGCAACTGTGGGTAAATGGCAAAAAGGTATTGGAAGGAATCGGCGACAATCTCAGTGTTGATCTGACGTTGCCCAACGGCAGTCACACCATCCTGTTACAGCAAACACACCGTCAGGGCGAAGCAGGCGTAAAACTAAGCTGGCAAAAAATCGGCTGAGCCTCTGCGCGGCAATTCGATCGGTTTTTACCTGGCTGTATGGATTGGCCACGGAGTCACGGAGTCTCAGAGAAATTCCTGAAGGACTCTGTGTTTCTGTGTCTCTGTGGCCCCCCTATCTATCAAAGTGAACTTTGGCAAAGTGAACTTTGGCCTAACGTTTTTGTTTCGGATCAAGCCATTCGCGCAAACCGTCTCCGACAAAATTGAACGCCAGCACCGTCAGCATCACGGCCAGTCCCGGCACAATCAACAAATGCGGAGCGACACGCAAAAAACTGCGCGCATCGTTTAGCATCACGCCCCAGCTTGCCGTGGGCGGCTGAATTCCCAATCCCAGAAAGCTCAAACTGGCTTCGGAAAGCACGGCACCGGCCATGCCCAAACTGGCTTGCACAATCAACGGCTGAATCGCGTTGGGCAAAATGTGCAGCAAGAGAATGCGCACATCGCCAGCGCCCAGGGCGCGCGCCGCCGTCACGAAATCATATTCGCGGACTTTCAACACCTGTGCGCGCATCAGCCGCGCGTATCCGACCCAGCCGATCACCGACAACGCCAAAATCAAATTGCGCAAACTCGGCCCCAGAAACGCCACCATCGCAATCGCCAGCAAGATGCTGGGAAACGACATAAACACGTTGAACAAAAATCCCGAGAAAAAGCGGTCAATCCAGCCGCCGTAATAACCAGACACTGCGCCGATCAAGACGCCCAACAACGCCGACAGCAACACGACTGCGACGCCGACCTGCATCGAAACCCGCGCGCCAAAAATCATGCGCGACAATACGTCACGCCCCAAATCATCCAGCCCCAGCGGATGCTGGCGCGTGGGCTGCAATCGCTCTTCGGTGGCCAGATCGGGCGGCAGCGGATTTTGTGTGATCGGACTGTAGGGCGCGATCAGCGGCGCGCACACCGCCACGACAAAAAAGATGCTGATGATAACCAGGCCGAATTTTCCCAGACGATTCATGGTTCGTTTTGCGTGTTATTCGACTTTGATGCGCGGATCAAGCAATCGGTAAGCAAAGTCCGTCAGCAGGTTGGCAATGATATAGGTCAAGGCGATCATCAAAATGCAGCCTTGCACCAGCGGATAATCGCGCGCATTGATGGCGTCAATGGTCAGCCGTCCCAGTCCGGGCCAACTAAAAATCACTTCGGTGATGATTGCGCCCGCCAGCAACACGCCAAATTGCAGCCCCAACACGGTCACCACCGGAATCAACCCGTTTTTCAATACGTGTTTGTAAATGACCTGGCGCTCGCTCAATCCTTTGGCGCGGGCGGTGCGCACATAATCTTCGCCCAACTCTTCAATGACGCTGGAACGAACCATCCGCGTCAGAATCGCGGAAAGCGCGGCGCCCATAGTGACGGCGGGCAAGATCAGATATTCCCAGCCATAGCGGCCAGACACCGGCAGCAAATCGAGTTTGATGGCAAACACATAAATCATCAGCGGGCCAAGCACGAATCCGGGCGTGCTGATGCCCAGCAATGCGATCACCGACGCCAGGTTATCTATCCACTTTCCTTTGTTTGTCCCGGCGGTAACCCCCAGCGGAACCGCCAACAACACGGCGACAAACAATCCGGCCAGCGCCAATTCGATGGTCGCCGGATAACGCGTGAGGATTTTGTCGAGCACGTGATCGGCAGGATTCACCAGGCTGACGCCCAGATCGCCTTGCAGCACGCCGCGCCAGTAATTGACGTATTGCGTGCTGAGCGGCAAATCCATTCCGAGTTTGTGTTTGAGTTCGGCGATTTGCGCTGCCGTGGCGTTGTCGCCCAGCGCGTTACGCACCGGGTCGCCAGGGACGATGTGGATCAGCAGAAAAACCAGCGTCACGACTGCCCACACCACCGGCAACACAAACAGCAAGCGCTTTGCCAGCGCTAGAATGATGTTTTGCATGGCGCGGGATAATAACAGAGGCAGCCGGAAGTTTCGAGAAATGAGCGGTGTGCGGTTGATGGCACAATTCGTTCACGGAGTGTTTTTGTTTGCCGTCGCCGCCCAGTTCATGACCACAGTGAAAGGCGTCGCTGCCTGGGCTTCGACTATCGTGCTCAGCAAAAAGCGTCTTCCGTCGCGCGTCACGTCGTAATAAGTATTTGAGACGTTGCCGCTCGTGCGAAATTCAAACAGCGGCACGGCGACACCGATTTCAAAGGTTGCGCCGGATTCCACCGGCACCGCCAGCAATTTGCCGTCCGGCGCGTGGTAAAAGAGTTCCTTGCCGTCGCCGCGCCAGTGCGGAGCGTATCCGCCCGCCGTGGAAATTTGCCGCTTGCTGCCAAGCTGCGGAAAGCTCTGCACGTAGATTTCGTATTTGCCTGATTCATCCGACGCGTAAGCCAGCCAGCGACCATCGGGCGAAAGCACACTGCCAATTTCGTTGGCGGGCGTATTCAAATACGGCACGGGCTTGGGCTTATCCGCCCCATCCGTGACGTCCAAATACCAGATGTCGAATTTCGTCTGAGGGTGAATCTCGCGATAGAGCAAATATCGCCCATCGCGCGACCAATCAGAGGCAAATTTGAAATATTCGGATTGATAGAGCAGTTGCACTTCTCCTGCGCCATTCGCGGATTTATGAAAGAGTTGAAACACGCCTTTGGGGTTTGCCGACCAAACCACACGGCTGCCGTCCGGCGACCAGACAGGAACCTGGTCCACCGCAGAATCGAACGTGAACCGCGTAGCATTTGCGCCGGTGGCATCTAGCAGCCAGACATCCGTGTTCGGACCGCCCCCTGTCGCCGCGATGCGTTTGCCGTCAGGCGAAAGGCGCGGCGTAAAAACCTGTTCCAATTTTTCGGACAAAAGGCTTTTTTGCCCATTGCGTTCGGCCCACAACAGCTTATTTCCCAGCCGTCCAGGCAGCGGGTCAAACACGAGCAGGCCGTTTTCCGAGACTGAAAAATTCCATTGTGTAATGCCCAAAGTGCCGACAGAGGTTTCGCTGATGCGTTCCGCCACGGTGAAAGGCTCGCCCATCAATCGCCGCTCTGCAATGTCGAACGGTTGCGCAACCAGCAGGCCTTCGCGCACGAAAAGCAAATGCCCATCATTGCCCCGATTTGATGGAGCAAAGGCCACGTTGCCGAAATCCGACAGCAGTTTCCCCTGCACTACACCGTCGAGCGAAGCCAGGTAAACGCCGCGAATGTCTTTCACGATGCTGGAATTAACAAAGAGAAAATGCTGACCGTCGGGCAAAAAGTACGGGTAGTGATAGTCAGTCTCCTGTTTTTTCAAATCGGGGCGAATGACGGTTTTGACTTCGCCGCCGTTGGCGGAAACGCGCAGGATGCCCGCGCCGCCACGCGTCGAAAACAAAATCACGCCCGCGCGATTCCAGGTGCAGCCTGTCACGTTGCCGACATCGCATAGCGTGACAGACGCTTCGCTGCCGACTTCGATCTTTCTCAGTTTGCCGCCCGCGATAAAACCGATGAACCGGCTGTCGGGCGACCAAAACGGCAGCCGCGCGCCTTCTGTCCCGGCAAAGGGCCTGGCTTCGCTCGCATCGAAGGCGCGCAACCACAGTTGCACTTTGCCGCCGGTCGCCGCCGTAAACGCCAGCCAGCGCCCATCCGGCGAAACCGCGATATGGTCAAAGCTGGAATCTTTCGGCGGCAATAAGCTGGTTTTGATCACGCGCAATTCATCGGCGGACGAAGCGTGCCAACGCATCCACGACCAGGAAACCAGCCAGGCCAACAAACAACCGGCAGCAACCAGCCACGCCAGTCCGGCATTGGTGAACCAGCGTTTCTTTTCGGACACGGGGCGAACCGATGCGCTGGTTGGCGTTTCGCGTTGCGCACCCGACGGCATTGCCGCTGCCTGCAGCGCAAACCCCAGATCGCTCATAGACTGAAAGCGGCGCTCTGGCTGTTTTTCCAAACAGCGCATGACGATCTTTTCCAATTGCGGCGCAACGTGGTGGCCTAATTCCGGCGGGTCTTCGCGCAAAATGGCGGCCATTGTCTCTGCCGTTGTTTTGCGCTGAAAGGCTCGCTCGCCCCGCAACATTTCAACCAGTATCAATCCGAAACTGAAAATATCTGACCGATGATCGAGCGTTTCGCCGCGCACTTGCTCGGGCGACATATACGCCACCGTTCCCATCACCATGCCCGGCGTCGTGATTTGCTGCTGGGTTGCGAGTTGAGAATCCGCCGAAGCAATCGGCGAAAGATTCAGTTTGGCCAACCCGAAATCGAGAATCTTCACCCGCCCATCGTTGGTCACGAACAAATTCTCTGGTTTCAGATCGCGATGCACGATGCCTTTATCGTGCGCCGCCGCCAACCCGGCAGCAATCTGTTGCGCGTAATCCAGCACTTTGCGCGCGGGCAGCGCGCCTTCTTTCAATGGCTCGCGCAATTCGCAGCCTTCCAGCAATTCAGCAACGATGTATGGCGCATTTTCGTGTTCGCCAAAGTCATACACCGTCAGGATGTTCGGATGATTCAATGCCGAAGTCGCGCGCGCTTCCTGTTCAAACCGCTTCAACCGATCAGCATCGTTGGCAAAATCGGCGGGCAAAACTTTGATGGCGACTTCGCGTTGCAACCGCAGGTCTTTGGCTCGCCACACTTCGCCCATGCCGCCTTTGCCCAGCGGCGCAAGCACCCGGTAACTGCCGAGTTGTTTCCCGGTCAGGTCTGACATTGAGGCTGCGGATTGGCCAAGCCCACGAGCCGCGACCTGCAGCGCGTTTTCGTTCAGAAAACCGCGCGTGTCATCTTCATAGCGCAGCAATTCTTCGACTTCGTCACGCAAAGCATCATCAGTGCCGCAAGCTGCGGCAAGCCAGGCGGCGCGCTCAGCGGGCGGGTGTCTCAACGCATCGTGATAGAGAGTTTCGATTTGCTGCCAACGTTCAGGCGTCATTCAGGTTCTCTGGCGTAAGATCACTTGGAGAATTTCATCTTTTGAATGAGCGCCTGGTAACGCGGTTCATTCTGTTATCCCTTAAATGAAATGTCGCTGTAGATGCCGATCATGCTTCTGTTCTACCGACGGCGGGCAAACATGCAGCGCGTTCCGCCGGAGCCAGCGCCAGCGCCTGATGAAAAAGCCGCTCGACCTGCGGCCACTGTTCAGTGTTTTTCATCCGAGGTTTCTCCGCCCACAAAATCAACGCGCTGGTTTGAAAGCACCGATTTGCCTGAGGATTTCCTGAAAGCGCGGCTCCGCGCGTAGCGAATCCAGTTCCGGCATTATGCCTAGCAATTCCATATTCGGCGTGCGCCGGGCTAATTCCTTTTCGAGAGCCGTGAGCGCCTTTTCTTTTTCGCCCAGCAGCGCGTAAATCACGCCGGAGCCATCTTCATCGCCGGAAGCAAGCATTTTGTTCAGTAATTCGACCGCCTCGGCACGCCATCCGGCAGCAATCAAATACGAAATATATTCCACCGAGTTTTTGATCTCCCCCCGTGCCGACAACGATTGATCAGCGGCGTCGAGCTCCGCTTGCGCCTGAGGCAGCATGCCTTTGTAACGGTAGCAATTGGCTAGAAAGATATGAGTCATCAAACTGGCGTTATTAGTCTGTTTTTTCTGCTCTAACAACGCGATCGCTTCATCATAGCGGCGGGCAAACATCAATGCCTGGGCATAGCGGTTGGCGCTGCTGGAAGAGAGCGGTTCCAGGTTGTACATCCGTTGAGCTAACAACACTGCTTCTTCGTGTTGCCCGCGGAAACTTAGCGTCATGGAAAGCCCGGCCAGCAAGTTTAGATCATTAGGCGCCAGCGCCAGATAATAGCGCGACTCGCGCTCCAGGTTGTCCCAATCCCAATTGGCTTGGAGTTGCTGTAGGTGGTTTACCATTTCAGGAACCCCAGCGGGATTCGGATCCAACTCCCGGGCCTTTTGTAACGCCGCCTCGGCTTTCTTTTTATATTCCTCGCGCAGCGCGTCTCGGGCTGCAATTCCTTCTTTGGTTTGGGTGGCAGGTTGTGTAACCAAATAAAGGGTAGTGTAGGCTCCTGACATCCCCCCCCAAGCTTCCGCATATTGCGGCTCAATGGTGAGCGCCTGATTCAACAATTCGATGGCTTTTTTGAGGGACTCACTCGTTCCGCGTTCGGCTTCGAGCCCTGCTTTCAGGTAAAGCCGATAAGCCTCGGCGTCAATCTTTTGTTGTTTATCGAAGTGGGCTTTGATTTCGCCAGAAAGCCAAACGCGCAATTTCTCAGAGACCTGGCGCGCGATGTCGGTTTGCACCGCAACCAGATCATTGGGCGGACGGTCATAACTTTCGCCCCACAAGCGTCGTTTGGTTTGCACATCCATCAATTCGGCGGCGATTTGCAAACGTCCGTTGCGTTGCGAAATGCTACCGCTGACGATGGCACGCACGCCCAACGCACCTGCCACGGTTTGCGGATCAAAACTTTTGCTGTTGAAGCGAAAACTCGCCCCGCGCGCACTAACCATCAAGCCATACATACGGCTCAGATGATTGATGAGCGAATCACTCAACCCAACACAGAGATATTCAGCGTCGGCGTTGTTATCCAGGTTGGCAAACGGCAGCACGGCAACCGAATCAATCGCCGGTTTGCGAATCCAGTCGTAAAACCAAAACCCGCCCGCCGTAAGCAAACCGAGCAATACAACCACCACCGCTGCGCGCAATACGAAACGGCCTGCCCGCCGCCAAAGCGGACGTTTGACGGGCGCGGGGGGGTTGGTGTCGTTGCTGGGCTGAGGCTGATGCAAAACAGTAGTTCCGGTGTTGGCCGAGGGAGCCATCCGTTTTTCCGAAGGATCATCACCTTCTGGCCCTTTTGCCCATTCGGCCCATGCTGGATGCCGCGCCAGCTCCTTCTCGAAGGTTTTGAGGTCGGCCTGGAATTCCGCGATGTCGGCATATCGTTGTTGGCGATCTTTTTGCAAAGCCTTGTTGACCAGGCTTGTCAGTTCGCGCGGCGCAGTGGTGAGAGAGGGCGGTTCACGTTCTAGGATTGCCGCGATGATTTCGAGCGAAGTGCTTCCTCGAAATGGCAATTCTCCGGTGACCATTTCATGCAGCATCACACCGAGGCTGAAAATATCCGTGCGCGCGTCCAGCTTTTTCCCGCGTGCCTGTTCAGGCGACATGTAGCTGGGCGTTCCGATCACCATGCCGGCAGTCGTCGTCAGTTTGTGTTGCGCCGCAGCTTCGTCATCGTCTTCCGGCGCGGGCTGCGTTTGTTTGGCAAGACCGAAATCCAACACCTTGACCAACCCATCCGGGCGCAGCATGACGTTTTCAGGTTTAAGGTCGCGGTGAATGATGCCTGCCTGATGCGCGGCGCTGAGCGCGGAAACAAGCTGCGTCATGATCTGGACGGTTTCCGTCAGCGTCAGGGGGCCGCGCGAAAGTCGCCGACGCAGCGTTTCGCCTTCGACGTGTTCTGTGGCGATGTAACGCATTGCGCCGTGTTGCCCAATATCATGCACCGTCAGAATGTTCGGGTGATTGAGCGCCGAAGCCGCGCGGGCTTCACGTTCAAAGCGTCTGACCATTGCGCTGTCATCGCCAAATTCGGCGGGCAACAGCTTCAGCGCGACCCGTCGTCCGAGACGCGAATCCGTCGCCAGCCAGACCTCGCCCATGCCGCCTTTGCCGAGCAAAGCCGAAACGGTGTAAACGCCGATCCGCTCTCCCGCCATTGTCAGCGGCCTGGATTTGTCGGCTTCGAATTGGCGCGCCGCCACGGCCAGCGCGTTTTCGCCCAGAAAGCCCCGCGTTTCATTTTCATACCCCAACAGCGATTCGACTTCCCGGCGTAACGCATCATCTTCGCCACAGGCCTCAACCAAAAACGCCGCGCGTTGCGCCGGGTCAACTGCCTGCGCCTGATGAAAAAGCCGCTCGATCAGTGGCCATTGCTCAGAGTTTTTCATTCGCGTTTTCTCCGTTGAGGTAGCGCAACAACCACACACGCGCCAGCCGCCAATCGCGCATCACCGTGTCGGCGGATACCTGCAAGACTTCGGCGGTTTCTTCGACGCTCAGCCCGGCAAAAAAGCGCAATTCGATGACGCGCTCTTTGCGCGGATCAATTTCCGCCAAGGCGTTAAGCGCATCGTCCAGCGCCACCAGGTCTTCGTCGCGTTGCGCGCCGAGGTTCAATGCCTGATCCAGCGAAACTTGCTGCGCCTGACCGCCACGTTTTTGGTAATTCCGCTGCCGCGCGAAATCCACCAGAATGCGGCGCATCAGCCTGGCCGAAATGGCGAAAAAGTGCGCGCGGTTTTGCCACTGCACTTGCTGTGCATCAATCAGACGCAAATAGGCTTCATTGACCAGAACGGTCGTGTGTATTTCGTGGCTCGGCGTTTCGCGCCGCAAACAGCGATGCGCCAACCGATGCAGTTCGGCATGCACAATGGGAATCAGTTGATCGAGCGCAGCTTCATCACCGCTGTTCCAAGCTAACAACAGCGCTGTGACTTCCTGCGAATCCTGGCTTTTCATGCAGCGTTCTATATGGAAAAGTTTGCCTTGCGAAGGTAAACGCAAGATATTTTTTGCTTTACCATTCAAGGTTTCTCTCTCTTATCCCGCATATGAATATGAGAGAGGTTGAAAAACTGTAAGGCGAATTGGCGAATTGTGGGTTTTCGCAAGACGTCCGCATTTTGCCTTTGCCCTCCAGCAAACGCAAACAAACAGAGGGTTTATCGCAACCGAGGCAAGGAAACCGACCGTGAAAAAACAAACCATTCTCTTTTTACTTTTGCTGAGCATTTACCCATCCGCTTTAGGACAAGGAAAGACTGGCGGCAACAACACCCAAAGCAAACCGCCCTCTGACGCGTCCAAACTACTGCCAGAGCCAATCCTGGCATTATTGAAACAGAAATACCCCGGATCACCGCGCGAGAACTTTCCCGGCTGGAAGCTGGCAGAGGTTGATGACACCAGTTTGCAAGGATGGAAAACCATTCAGCCAAACGCCGCTCATCCGGCGGTCGTGCAAGGCGATTTTGACAGCAACGGCGCCAACGATTACGCCGTGCTGATCTGGTATGGCCAAACCTTCCACAACAATAACAAGAAACCTCCTACGCCAAATGCCGTTGTGGTGGCGTTCTTAGGACAAGCCGACGGATACAAGCTGCTGGAGCTCAACGGCGCGGGCATGAACTGGCCTGAGTTCGTTGACCGCACTTCTTTTGGCTATCGCTTCTTGACGGTTGCGAAAAAGGGGACGCGTCGTTTTGACTGGGAGACCGGAAAGCCGCTGACATATTCCCACGACACCCTCGAAGCCTGGGTCACGCAAAACGGCGGCAGCGCATACCGCAACCTGGCAAACGAATCATATTTCGTTAGCTCCGTCATCCGTCGTTCACCGCCACCCCAACGTTAATCCCCGGAAGGAAAAATGAACACACTACTTCGATTCATAAAAAACCGTTTCGCCTTGTCACCATTACTTGTCATCGCCAGCGTAGTAGCTGCCCACGCGCAGCAAACCATTCCGCCGTTGCCTGAGCTGCAATTCGCCGAGATTCAAGCCAAAGAAAAATTCACAGGCGACCGCTGGAGCTATCTGGAAGCTGGGCCGAAAGACGCGCCGGTCATCGTTACTCTGCACGGCATTGGTGATAACGCGATGCAGTGGCGTTATCAATTGTCAGGCTTGTCAGATCGTTTCCGCGTCATTGCGTGGAATGCGCCGGGTTACATGCTCACGGACGGATTCAAAAACGAAAGACCGGACTGTCGTGATTACGCCGACGCACTGGCCGACTTTCTCGATGCGCTGAAACTGACGCGCGTCAATTTGCTTGGCAATTCATTCGGCAGCCGCGTTTCGCAATGCTTTGCGATGAACCATCCCGCGCGCGTCAACAAGATGGTTTTTGTAGGCCCTTCGGCCAGTCGCGCAGGAATGACGGCACAGGAAAAAGAGCAATACATCGCTGGTCGCAAAGAACAAGTTGCGCAAGGCGGTTACAGCTTTCCCGGCAAGCGGGCCAGCGCGCTGCTAGGCGCGAAGGCTACGCCGGAACTGGTTGAACTTATCAGCTACGCGATGCGCGCCACAAACCCGCGCGGGTTTATGCAGGCCGCGCATTTCCTCGTTTCAGAAGGCCACAGTCCCGCCGAAGTCGGAGCGAAAGTGACCGCGCCCCTTTTGATCATCAACGGCGACGAAGACCGCATCACTCCCATCGCCGCAAACGCTGAGCCATTGCACAAGGCCATTCGCGGCGCGCGGCTGGAAATCCTCAAAGGCATCGGCCACCTGCCGCACGTCGAAGCGCCAGAGAAGGTGAATCAGATGGCGCGCGAGTTTTTTGGCGACAACCGAACAGTTGATGCATCAGCTTTCATCGGTGTCTGGAAGCTCATCTCCGTCACGGCGCTCAACGCAGATGGAACGCGCAACGATGCGCACTGGGGTGTCAATCCCAAAGGCGCCATCGTTTACACCCGTGAAGGCTGGATGACGGCGGCCATCAATTACGGCGGGCGCAAACCGCTTTCGACAGCAGATCGCTTCAAAGCGACGACCGAAGAGAAAGCGGCAGCGTATGACACTTCGTTCAGTTATGCGGGACGCTATGAAATCAAAGGCGACAAGGTGATTCATCACGTCGAAATCGCTTCGGTGGAAAACTGGGTGAACACGGATTTGATTCGCAGCTTTCGCTTGCAAGGCAATCGGCTCACAGTGCTGACGCCGCCGCTTGCCACCCGCCAGGGCAGTACCGCCAATGTTGAGTTGATATGGGAGCGCGTGAAATAGCCGCCAGTCGCTCAAGAGAGGAAAATGATATGGAAGCTGTACAAGCTACGGTCCAACGCACTGACCGCCGCACGGAGCGACGGTTTTACTCAGGAATGGCAATTCTGCTTGCGCTGTTTGTGCTGGCAGGTTTTACGCGGTCATATTTTCTGCGACCGCTGTTTTTGCCCACGTCGTTGACGCCGCTCGTCCACCTTCACGGCGTTGTGTATACGCTCTGGATGGTGTTGCTGATTGTGCAAACGCGGCTGGTTGCAGCGGGGCGCACCGACATTCATCGTCGTCTGGGCATCAGCGGGCTGGTGCTGGCGGTACTGATGGAAGTATTCGGCATTCTTGTCCCGATTGCCTCGGCCAGAGAAGGCGATCACATCAAAGAACTGACGCCGCAGGGAACGATAGCAATTATGTTGACGAGCATGGTGATCTTCCCGCTGCTGTTTGGCGCGGCACTGTATTTGCGCCGTCAGCCTGCCGCGCACAAACGGTTGATGCTGCTGGCGACGATTGCGCTGATGGCGCCCGCCTTGGCACGAATTCTGCGCCTGTGTTGCGATTTCAGCCACATTAACCGCGTGTGGGTTGGCTACCTGTTGGTAGATGTGATGGTGCTGGTGATGTTTCTGTACGACTGGCGCACGCAAGGACGCATTCATCGCGCGACGTTGTGGGGTGGGTTGCTGCTGCTGGCAGCGCATCCGTTTCGTTTCTGGCTGGCAAAGACTGCGGGCTGGGAACAGTTCGCCACGTGGCTGATGCAACTTGGTCAGTGAGATTTTGTCCTCAGCAAGATTGCCCTCAGCACACGCCCGCCGAAACTGATTGTGGCGTGTGCCGTATGCGCAACCCCGCTAATCTTCATTCCCTGCCCGGATATTTCCTGGCCCCCGTTTCGGCCCTCTGCCGCACGTCGAAGCACCCGCTCAAGTAACCCGCCTGGTACGCGACGCCTTTGCCAAATAACCGCGCAGGAAGCGACAAGTCTTTTATGTCTCCTGGCAAACACGCGACTTACCGCGCCTGCAGATTTTTTTCCCTTTCCTTCAAGTTTTCAGTTTCCATTCGCGCATAAAGAAATCGGAGCCAGTTAATAACCTGAATGCCGTGTGACAAAGCGTGCGGATTGGCGTTGCTGTCTGCGCCGCGCTCCGCCTTCAGAATCGAGCTGTCTGACATTTTGCCCAACGGGATTCTACCAACGATATGACGGTGTAGCCCTAACCAAGGAGAAAACAATATGAGCAATCAGATTTCTGACGACGTAAACGTGCCAGCGATTTCTGGCGAAAACACTGCCGGCGGGTTCGGAATTAAAGGGAAAGGTGGAGTAGGCGTTCACGGAGACAACGAAGGCGGGAATATCGGCCCCGATAGAGGAGCTGGAGTTTGGGGTGAATCGCAAAATGGGTTTGGCGTGTTTGGCAGCAGCGATCATCACCGCGGCGTCAGAGGCGTAAGCAAGCATGGCATCGGCATCAATGGAATCAACGAAGCTCCTGCGGCCTCTCAGCCAGATCGTGGATGCGGCGTTCACGGTGAAGCCGTGAACG
Organism: Acidobacteriota bacterium; assembly: GCA_016789605.1. Taxonomy (GTDB): domain Bacteria; phylum Acidobacteriota; class Blastocatellia; order RBC074; family RBC074; genus RBC074. The sequence continues at coordinate 2,697 of JAEUQO010000371.1, read as the reverse complement.
GATACGGCGTCCTGGGAGTCAGCGACAACTGGGACGGCGTAAGAGGCGTCAGCAATAACGGAATCGCCGTTTTAGGCCAGAGCCAGAACAATGCAGGAGTCCATGGAGAAACTCATTCAAGCTTTTTTGCAGCGGTTGCCGGGATTCAACTCAACCCGGATAGCACTGGCGCAGCGATCTACGGCGAACACAAAGGAAATCGGCTGGCTGGCTTTTTCAAAGGTGATGTTGAAGTAACCGGAGATATTCGGCTCGTGAATGCCGACTGTGCTGAAGATTTTGACGTGACGGATGCAGTCGAAATTGAGCCGGGCACGGTCATGGTTTTGAGCAATGAAGGCGAACTGGTTCCAGGTTATCAGGCTTATGACAAACGAGTCGCAGGAGTGGTTTCGGGCGCGGGGCATTACAAACCAGGCATCGTTCTCGACAAGCAGCCAACTGGCCGAACCCGCAAACCCGTCGCCCTGCTCGGCAAGGTGTTTTGCAAAGTTGACGCTCAATATGGAGCCATCGAAGTCGGCGATTTATTGACCACCTCTCCAACAATTGGGCACGCAATGAAAGCAGAAAACCCAAGCCAGGCCTTTGGCGCAGTAATCGGCAAAGCATTGCGCCCGTTTCACGATGGACAAGGGCTGGTTCCGATTCTGATCACGTTGCAATGACGCCCAACGGCTCACGAAAAATAGATGCCAATCAGCGATTCACACCACGAGGGTTCTTTTGCCTTGCTTAACAAAGAGAGGATCAAATGAGTCGAATAACCATGCGGGTCACGGTTCACAACGAATCAAATGCCTTGCTGATACTTCAAGGGTCAAACCACGAATCCGGAAGTTTTACGAAAGGGCAATCTCCGCCCAAACAAATCAAAGCCAACGAAACAAAGTCTTTTCAGAGCGAAGGCAGTTCAATTCTAAACGGCCCGCCAACAACGGGAGTGGAAGGAACTGTTCGCTACCAGATCAAAGGCGGCCAGAATGACGGGCAAATGGTCGTGGTTAGCTGGAACAGCCCGTTGGTCGAATCAGATTATGACAATACTTTTGGAACGACCTGCCCGCCCGGTTGGGAAATTACTCACTGGGGCGGACAAGGTCACAATGGACAATTGCACGCTCGCTTGCGGAAAACTGCGCCGCGAATGATTCCCAGGTTTCACCCGCACGGGCGCGGCTTTGCCTTTTCCAATAACGATTGGGATAAGTCTCTGCCGGTGATTTCAGTTGGATTCCTGTGGAACAAGTTGCTGGAAGCAATGCCGGAACCTCTGCGTTTAGCGTTACAGATTGCTCCCTTTAGCGAAAACGATCTGCCGCTGACTCACGCCAATGAGGGAATGTGCGGCGGAATGGTCTTTGCGGTTCTTGACTATTTTTACGCTCACTTGCTGCCGCCCAATACTGTGGAGTCACCGAAAACAGCGGATGATCCGTTGTTTCTCTATATTCGTGAGCGGCTTTGGGACAGCTTCGATGTCTCAGGACAAGGCCACCGCTTTCTATCGTATTCCTCGCCTCACTACCCTGACAGTTCAGGCGGAATTGCCCAGGATTTCGGCTATGGAAAAGGCCGCTCCTGGATCACGTACCGGGAAACCTGGCAATTCATCCATCTTGAAATTGATGCCGGACGCCCGGTTCCGCTCAATCTCATTCAGACCAAAGACCTGGACATCGGCAAGAACCATCAGGTTCTTGCTTATGGATATGAGCGCAGCGGACAAAAGGTGACGCTCTATATTTACGACCCGAACGAGCCAGAAGCTGACACGGTGACATATACGTTCGACATTTCTTCTACCAGTGGAGCTGTCAACATCACGCGCTCTCCTGCCAACACAACTGCAATCTATTGCATTTTCGCCATTGGAAATTACCAGCCTCGCCTGCCGCCATCGGGACGCCCAATCGTGTCAGTCCGCGATTCCATACTGGCGACCAAAGGACGCAACGCGAAATCCTTGCGGCAAACCATGTCAGAAACGCAATTCGTTGGCAGGTCAGTAAAACAATGGCTCCAAGCCTTGTAAAAATGAAAATGACCAAAAGAGCAAAAAGGCCCAAACTGGTCATTGCCAATGCCAACAGATTTTTTGCGGTGTGTCCTGCCGCCATTAAATAGCTAAACACAATCATCTCGATTCCGACGCAATGTTGTGTGAAGTCGCCAACCTGTGGCGGTCGGCACCGCCTACGCCTTTATTGACCCCACACGGAGGAGTTTATGAACTATCTGCACTCACTAGCTTGTTTTCTGACTGCACGTCGCCTGCGGCTGTGCCTGCTGACTTGTCTGTTGATTTGTCTTTGTGTTGCCGGATGGTGGCGGCGAGTGTCTCCACCAGCATCGGCGGCATCGGCGGCGGCGGCCTTTAACACAATCACCGTCAACACGGTCGCCGACCAAAACGGCACCGGCGCGGATTGTTCCTTGCGCGAAGCCATCATCGCCGCCAACACCAACGCGGCCTTTGGCGGCTGTCCGGCGGGAGCGTCAGGGCTGGATACTATTGTGTTCAACCTGCCAGCGTTCATTCAGCCAACTATCAATGTTGGTTCCACCGGCGCGGGGCCGTTGCCCGCCATCGCCGAACCGGTAGTCATTGACGGCAGCAGCGCCGGGCGGATCGAATTGAATGGCACATCAGCAGGTGTCGCCGCAGACGGCTTGAAATTGTCGTTATTCAGCGGT
>JAEUQO010000108.1 GCA_016789605.1 Acidobacteriota bacterium | reverse complement strand
CAGGTTCCCGGCGATGCGCGCAACAACTATTTGCCGCGCATGGAATGGGCAGCCAGTTCCAGCGAAGTTCTCATTCAACAACTCAATCGTTTGCAGAACACGAATGTCGTCATGCTCGGCGATGTACGCACCGGGCAGGTTCGCACCGTGCTGACGGAAAAAGACGATGCCTGGGTGGATGTTTCGTGGGGCGCGATTGATTGGGATCGGCGCGGACTGGCGCGCGGCGATGTGGAATGGATCGAAGGCGGCAAACGCTTTTTGTGGGTCAGCGAACGCGACGGATGGCGGCACGTGTATTCGATTTCGCGCGATGGCAAAGACGTCAAATGCATCACGCCCGGCAATTACGATTTGATCGGCGTGGAGATGGTAGACGTTCCGAACGGCTGGATTTACTTTTCCGCTTCGCCCGAAAACGCCACGCAAAAATATCTGTTCCGCGCGCGCCTCAACGGCGATGGCAAAGCCGAACGCCTCTCGCCCGCCAATCAACCCGGCACGCACAATTACACGATTTCTCCGCGCGGCGATTTGGCCATTCACACCTATTCGGCGGCGACGAAAGCGCCGGTGACGGATGTCGTTCGTTTTCCAGAACACGCGGTTGTGCGGACGATGTTCGACAACAAGGAATTGGCCGAACGTCTGGCCAAACTGAAACCCGTCACGCACGAATTTTTCCGCGTCAAGATCGAAGACGGCGTGGAACTGGACGGCTGGATGATGAAACCGCCGGACTTTGACGCGACGAAAAAATATCCGGTGCTTTTTCACGTGTACGGCGAACCGTGGGGACAAACCGTTCTGGATTCGTGGAGCGGCGGTCAAGCAATGTGGCACAAGATGCTGGCTCAGCAAGGGTATCTGGTAATGAGCGTGGACAATCGCGGTACACCGGCGCCGCGTGGCCGCGCCTGGCGCAAGAGCATTTACCGCCAGATGGGCATTCGTAATTCGTCGGATCAAGCCAGCGCCGCGCGTGTAATTTCAAAATGGCCGTTCGTAGACGCCGCGCGCATCGGCATCTGGGGTTGGAGCGGCGGCGGTTCTTCGACGCTCAACGCCATGTTCCGTTACCCGGACGTGTACAAAGTCGGCATGTCGGTCGCGCCCGTGCCGGACATTCGCTATTACGACACGATCTACCAGGAGCGTTACTGCGGATTGCCGCAGGATCACCCCGACGAATACAAACAAAGCTCGCCGATTACTTTCGCCAGCCAGTTGCAAGGCCAACTGCTGCTCGTTCACGGCACGGGCGACGACAACGTCCACTACCAAGGCAGCGAAGCGCTGATTAACGCGCTGATTGCTGCCAACAAACAATTCACGATGATGGCGTATCCGAACCGCTCGCACGGCATTTACGAAGGCCCCGGTACTACGCGGCATTTGTATGGATTGCTGACGCGGTTTTTGAACGAAAAGCTCCCGCCGGGTGCGCGCCGCGAATAAAGGACGTGGATCAGTATTACTCGATAAAAACCAGTTTCCCCGTTCAGGTAAATCAAGGAATAAGCGCTGAATGAGCATCCCAAGAAATACTTCTGCGATTATGCGGAAGGTGCGGTCAAAAAATACGGCACCGGAAATTTTGTTTCGCAAAGCTCTTTGGGCAAAAGGAATACGCTACAAAGCGAACGCGACGAACTTGCCGGGGAAACCTGATATTGTCTTGCCAACGCGGAAGACGGCCATTTTTGTTGATGGCGACTTTTGGCATGGCGGGCAGTGGCTGCGGCGTCGCTTAATGGCTTTAGAGGATCAATTCCAGCAAACCATGTCGAAAGACTACTGGGTCAACAAGATCCGACGAAATATGCGTCGTGACTGTACTGTTACCTCACAACTCATGTCGCAAGGCTGGACAGTGCTGCGGTTTTGGGAAAGCGACATTCGAAATGATTTGGAAGGATGCGTTGCAATGACCTTGAGGATTCTGAAAAACGGGGTTCGGCCAAATTCGTTTTCAGCTGCGCCACAAAAAACCTTTGCCGAGTTTTTTGCGGGTATTGGATTGGTCAGGATGGGACTTGAACGCCAAGGTTGGACCCTCGCCTTCGCTAACGACTTGGATGAGCAAAAAAAAGAAATGTACGAAGCTCATTTCGGAGATACGGAACAACACTTCACGCTGGGTGATATTCACAAGCTTTCTGCTTCTCAAATACCAACAGTAACGTTGGCTACAGCGTCCTTCCCTTGCAACGATCTATCTTTGGCAGGAGCCCGCGAAGGGTTGAAGGGGAAAGAATCTTCCGCATTTTGGGGGTTTGTTCGTCTCCTTAGTGAAATGAAGGAGCGTAAGCCGCCGTTGGTGCTGTTGGAGAACGTGACAGGCTTCCTTACTTCTCGCGGCGGCAGTGATTTTAGAGAAGCCTTACTGGCACTCAACCATCTTGGCTATTGTGTTGATGCATTTATCCTCGATGCCGCTCGATTTGTTCCGCAGAGTAGGCAAAGGCTCTTTGTCATTGGTATGACGCAAAACCAGTTTGGGAGATGTAGTGAGTCTCAACCACAGCATTTTTATAACCAAGACCTTCGCCCAAAAGCATTGGCAAACTTCATTCTTTCGCACCCTGAAATCTGTTGGAACCTTCAATTACTACCTGCGCCCCCAGGAAGCCTTACTAAACTTGAAGAAATACTTGAGGACCTTCCACATACTGCGCCTCAGTGGTGGGATATTGATCGGGCGGAGTATCTGTTAAATCAGATGAGCGAGCGCCATCGTGCTACTGCTGAAAGAATGATTGCCAGCCCGTGTTGGTCATATGGAACTGTTTTTCGTCGCATCAGAAACGGGAAGTCTATGGCTGAACTTCGAACGGATGGTATTGCTGGTTGTCTCCGAACTCCGCGAGGTGGTAGTGGTAGACAAATCTTGTTCAAGGCAGGAAAAGGAGAATATTTCGTGCGGTTGCTAACGCCACGCGAATGCGCTCGTCTGATGGGGGCGGACGACTACAAGCTGACTGTTCCATTGAATCAGGCGCTATTCGGTTTTGGTGATGCTGTTTGTGTTCCCGCTATTGAATGGATAGCCGAGTACTATTTGAACCCAATGGTTAATGAGCTAATCAGAGGCCGTGCCCTGGCCACTACCAACTAAAGTAAATCTATGAATGAAATGTCGAAAGCTCTCGGGGCATTTGCAGTTTGGTATAAAGGCTTGTCTGTTTATCCCGCTAGCGGCGGACCAGCCAGAGGGACTATCGGTGCGGCATTGGTCGTGCTCGACAGGCTGAAGACTCAGTACAATCTGAAACTTTCGGCCCATCGTGCGGCTGGGCAATCTCAAATCAGTGGGGTAAGTAGTGCCGCGGTTGCCAGAATCTTGGCTGAGTTTGGTGAAACAAGGCCTTTTCTCAAAGAAGGTGGCCGCACTAATCGCGGCGGCCCTGGTGATATTGAAAAAATGCTCGCTAGCATTGCTGTCGCACAGCTAGAACGCCTACCAGCAGAAGAGCGAAATGAGATTTTGAAAGCGCTTCAAGGCTTTTTGGTTGACAGGGTGCGCGAATTCCATAATCGCCAGAGGTTGAAAATCATTTACGACCCTTCCAAAAGTACGTGGCAATCCGTTCGTGATTTGCTGGTGCTTGCACGCGAAACAGGTAAAGAAGGTCCTGTTGCTCAATATCTTGTTGGGGCAAAGTTAAGTTTGCGCTTTCCCAACACTAATATCGGTAATGAGTCATATAGCACGGCGGATGATCAACTTGGACGTCCCGGAGATTTTCATCTGAGCGATACAGCCTTTCATGTAACAGTCGCTCCAATGGCGGCCATATATGAAAAATGCTGCCGCAATGTAGAGGCAGGCTACCGGGTTTACTTACTTGTGCCAGATCGGTTGTTAGTGGGAGTCCGACAAAACGCTGACGCTGCTTTGCCTGGAAAAATTGCGGTTGAGTCCATTGAATCATTTGTTGCCAACAACATAGAAGAACTATCTCTTTTTGCCAAAAACAAAATTCCAAACGGTTTCCGGCGTTTGCTCGAGACATACAACACGCGTGTTGATGCTACCGAAATTGATAAATCAATGATGATTGAGATACCTAGGAATCTGCTTCTATCTGATTGAGAATGCGTGCCTAACTCGGAAAGTGCAAAATATAACTCATGCTCATCGTTATGAAATCTGACGCGACCGAGAGTGACATCCGGCGCGTTGTGGAAACAATCGAATCTCTGGGCTTCAAAGCTCATCCGATGCCGGGGGCGAATCGCACGGCGATTGGGTTGACGGGCAACCAAGGCCCGGTGCCGACCGATCCGTTTGCCGATTTGCCCGGCGTAGCCGAATGCGTTCGCGTCACCAAACCCTACAAGCTGGTGGGGCGCGATTTGAAGCACGACAAGTCCGTCATCAAAATCGGCGACGCCGAAATTGGCGGACGCGAACCCGCAATCATCGCTGGCGTCTGTGCTGTCGAATCGTACGAACAGACGATGCTGACGGCAGAAGTTGTGGCCGAAATGGGTTGCAAGTGGTTTCGCGGCGGCGCTTTCAAACCGCGCACTTCGCCGTATGCGTTTCAGGGCCTGGCCGAAGAAGGCTTGAAGATTTTGGCTGATGTGCGCGAACGCTTCGGACTGGCCATTGTCACCGAAGCCGTGGACGAACCGGCGCTGGATTTATGCGAACGGTATGCCGACGTGATTCAGATCGGCACGCGCAACATGCAAAACTTCTCGTTGCTCAAACGCGCCGGACAAGCGCGCAAACCGATTTTGCTCAAACGCGGGATGTCGGCCACGCTCGAAGAATTTTTGCTCGCCGCCGAATACATCATGTCCGAAGGCAATTATCAGGTGATTTTGTGCGAACGCGGCGTGCGCACGTTTGGCAGCCATTCGCGCTTCACGCCGGATTTATCTGTGATTCCGGCGGTGCAGAAGCTGTCGCACCTGCCGATCATCTTCGATCCCAGCCACAGCACCGGCAATCGCGACACGGTGATTCCCATGTCGCGCGCAGCCATCGCCGTCGGCGCAGACGGCATTCTGGTGGACATACATCCGTATCCCGAACGTGCGCTATGCGACGGGCCGCAGGCTTTGCTGTTCGATATGTTTCGCGGGATGGTCGGGCAGTTGCGCGCAATTGCCGAAATCGTGAATCAGGCTACGGCGGTTGCCGCGGGCGATTGAATCATTCCACGGTGAAATTGACGCGCTGCGACGCCGTCGCTTTGGTCAGCCGATCAATCACCACCAGCCGCAATTCGTATTCGCCAGGTTCGAAGCCTTTGGTGGAAATCCGCGCGGCGTAGGGAATGCGTTGCAGGTCGGCGTCTGTGGGCGGCGTGATTTTGGCAAGCGGCGAAGCCAGTACGAGTTTGCTGCCGGCGAAAACTTGCGGCTGGATCACCAAATCAGGCGGATTTTTCTCTGTCCTGGCATTATAGGTAAACAGCAGAAAATCAATGTCGCTGCCGCGATTGAAACTGCGCGTCGCTGAAGACGGTCGTATTTGGTAATTGCTGTTGTCGGCGGCTTCGGCGGCGTTGGCAGGCGACGCACCGGCAGCAGACAACAGAATGCCGCTCAGCGTCAGTTTCTTTTGACTGAGGTCTGGGATCTCGACCCAGCTCATTGCGCTGCCCATACGCGCGGTTTTGTCTTCGCGCACCAACATGCGGGCTTGATAAAACCCGGGTTTGAGCGGCACCAGTCGCCGATAATTCAGCCCTTGTTTGAGTGCCGTTTCATAGGCCTCCGGTTTCAGGCTCAGCACCAACCGTTCGCTGAAGTTTTGCGCCGCCTTACCGCTTTCATCAAACAATACGCCTATCAAATTCACGGTCGTTTGCCACACGCCGTTGACCTGCTGAAAATTCAGCGAGTCAGCGCCGATGCGCGCATTGAACATCGCATATGACCCATTCTCAGCCAGGTTTACGAAATCGGCGGCCAGCGCCGTGCTGACTTCGCGTAACGGCAACAATGAACCTAATCCGGCGCGCACCTGCTGTTCGACTTCCAGTTTCTCTATTTGCGCCAGCTTCTCTGGCGATTTTTCCTTGCGGCGCTCTTCGGCAACCTTGGCCGCTTCTTTTTCGGCTTTTTCGTCCACGGACAAATAGCCTTTGCGCGTACGCACTTTCAGATCAGAACGATTGGCGACGCGGACTTCAAGTTTGCGAAAGCGGCCATCGCGATACGAGACCGTCGGTTCGTAGGCCAGCACGTAATACGTTTCGTTGTCATCCAGCACACGCTGCAAACCCAGATTCAGGTCATTGCTGTTTTTGAAGAGAAAACCGCCCGTATCGGCGGCCAGCGCATTTATGGCGTCCATCCGCGCTTGCAGGGCAGAAAGTTCTATGCGGGCTTCGACGCCGGGCAATTGTGTGCTGGCGGCCTGATTGGGTTGCGAGGCGTCTCCGCCGGGAACGTAGGCGTACAAGCCGCGCGCATCAATGGCATAAATGACAACGCCAGCGCGTGTGGCGGCGTCGGTGATGCGGCGAATGTCATAGACTTGTGTGGCGATGGCTCCGCCCATGTAAAAGCCGTCGGAAAGCAACACCAACATTTTGCGTCCGGGCAAGGCGCGCAAATCCCGCACCAGGTTTTCCAGCGTTTTCAGCGTGGTTTGGGTGTAATGCGCGTTTTGCAACACGATCATACGCGCCAGCGAACGCGCGCGTTCTTGCGCGATTTCGCGCGGCGAGTACCCGCCTGAGCTGGTCGTGCTCGCTTGTGCCGGTTGGTTGTTGCGCCCACCGCGTCCACCGCCACTGTTTCCGCCACCACCGTCGCCGCGCGTGGCTGACGGATTTTCCACGCGTATAATTTCCTGTACGGCGAGTTCCAACGCGTTGATATCGCCCTGGTCAATCAGTTCCGCCTGATAGTCGGTGATGCGCGGAGAATCGTATTTGTTGGTTGCGGTGCGCGTTTGCACGCTCAGGCGATTGATGGCGCGCGTGAGCACGTCGCGGTCATTGGTGAATTGCTGAAACAAGCCCAACGTTCCGCTGGTGGTGGCCAGCGCGATTTGATCACCAGGCGCCATTTGTTCGTTGAGGAATTTGTGTAGCGTGCGTTTGGCTTGCAGCAGGTTTTCCGGCGCGAGATGGAAATCATCCACGGCCAAAACGATGTGGCGGCCTGTCGGTATGAGATTGGTGACCGGCCCTGTTCGCCGCGCTGTGTTGTCGCTGGCGCTGGCGCTTTTACGCCCTGTTGAAATCCAGCGAGCAGGCTGTTTGGCTGTGCCGAGCGCAAAATGAGAAATCGTCTGTTTTTTTCCGTCTTCGTAGAGCTCGAAATCTTCGCGGCGCAAATCACCGACTAAACGCCCTTCTCTATCGGTCACAACCAGATCAATTTGCACCAATTCCGTTTCGATGCGTAAGACCTCAGATTGGACAGGGGCGGGGCGTTGTTCTTTAGGTTTGCCGGGCGTGGTTTGTGCTGCTGCGCTGGCGCAAATCAGTAACAGCCACAACCAGATTTTGAGCGGGCAAATGGCGGATGTGCCTGCTTGCATAAACAGAACTCCAGAGAGGCAGCGTCCGGCCTGGGGATCCATGACGCAACGGATGTTGTCAGATGCGTTTTGCTTGAGACGTGTGACCAGGCTTGCACGGCGCAAGACGCCATCGCTGGCCACGCAAATCAAAGCAAAGCTGGTGCGCTTTGGCAAGTGGCAGGCAAATGGTTGCCCGGCACGCGAAACGCACAGAGCACGCAGGCGTGAAAAAGAATTGTGACGAGTGAAGAGATGAACGGTGAAGCCGCAGGACGCACAGCCGGAGAGAGCGCGTGCCTTGTGCCGCGCTCTCTGCCGAGCGGCTGTGGTTATTGATTCATCGAAGACAGGAATTCGGCGTTGCTCTTGGTCTTGTCCAAGCGCTCCAACACCAGTTCCATTTGTTCGACTGGTGAAAGCGGATTGAGTACACGACGCAACACCCAGATGCGATCCAGGTCTTTTTTCGGAATGAGCAGCTCTTCTTTGCGGGTGCCAGACTTTTGCAAATCAATGGCCGGGAAGACACGTTTATCCGAAAGTTTGCGGTCAAGATGGATTTCCATGTTGCCCGTGCCTTTGAACTCTTCGAAGATCACGTCGTCCATACGGCTGCCGGTTTCAACCAGCGCGGTGGCGATGATGGTCAACGAACCGCCTTCTTCGATGTTGCGCGCCGCGCCGAAAAAGCGCTTTGGGCGTTGCAAGGCGTTAGAATCCACACCGCCAGACAGAATCTTGCCGGAGGGCGGAACCACCGCGTTGTGCGCACGCGCCAGACGCGTAATCGAGTCGAGCAGGATCACCACGTCGCGTTTGTGTTCGACCAGGCGCTTGGCTTTTTCGATGACCATGTCGGCCACTTGCACGTGGCGTGACGCTGGTTCGTCGAATGTGGACGAAATCACTTCGCCATTGACGGAACGCTGCATGTCGGTGACTTCTTCCGGGCGTTCGTCAATCAGCAACACGATCAGGGTGACTTCCGGGTGATTTTCTGAAATCGAATTGGCGATGGCTTGCAACAGCATGGTTTTGCCGGTGCGAGGCGGCGCAACGATCAAGGCGCGCTGGCCTTTGCCGATCGGCACAAATAAATCTGCCACACGGCCCGAAACATTTTCGGGGTTGGTTTCCATCTTCAACTGCTCGTTCGGATAGAGCGGCGTCAGGTTGTCGAAGAAAACCTTGTCGCGGGCGACTTCGGGCGGTTCAAAGTTGATGGCTTCAACTTTGATCAACGCGAAATAGCGTTCGCCTTCTTTGGGCGGACGAATCTGGCCAGAGATCGTGTCGCCGGTGCGCAGGTCAAATTTGCGAATTTGCGACGGGCTGACATAGATGTCATCCGGACCTGGCAAATAGTTGTATTCCGGCGCGCGCAAAAAGCCGAATCCATCGGGCAGAGTTTCCAGCACGCCTTCGGAGAAAATCAAACCTGATTTTTCCGTCTGGGCTTGCAGGATTTTGAAGATCAATTCCTGCTTGCGCATGCCGGTTGCGCCGGGGACATCCAGGTCCTTGGCGATTTGCGTCAGCTTGGAGATGTTCATCTCCTTCAGATCAGCGATGTCCAGAAACGAGTCTGTCGCATAATTCTCGTATTCTTCCAGCTCATCGTCGTCCTGCTGTTGTTGTCTTGAGCGTGTTGTTCTGTCTGCCATAGGCTTTGATCCCTGTGACCCGCAGCGCTTTCACACGCGCACAAACGCGGCTTCGCGCCGGCTCGGGGAAAGGGATTCTCCTTGTTTCGGGATTATTCAGTCATTTGATGGCGTACGCTGCAAAACGCACGCGGCGGTTGATGTTCGGCTGTATGCTGGACAGCCGTTTGGAAAACATGCGCTCCCATTTCGGCACCGGAGCCAGTTTCAACTTTGTCGGGAAATCAATGCGAGAGTTCAGCGTCGTTGCGGTGAGAGTCGCACAAGACCTGACCGTGAGATATGCCTACCTTCGCTTTAAACCTGCTACTTGTTTTGCCAGGGGTCGCCGCTGATGCCGGTTCTCGCGGGCGATTCTTCTCACTTGAAGAGGGGATTGATCAGCAAGTGACCACAGGCGATTGAGTAAAGAAAACGTGGGATTATCGTTTTGCTGTGATGCTGGCGCGAATTTCATCCCAAACTTGGTTTGCGCCTTCGCGCGTTACTGATGAATACGGGATGATGCGCTCGGTGCCTAGAACCTTCTTCACGCTTTGCCAGGACTTGCGCTGTTCGTTTGCCGATAGCTTGTCAATTTTTGTTGAAACTACCAGAAAAGGAAGCTCAAAGTGCTGGAGCCAGGATTTCATTTGAATGTCTAACGGGGAAGGCTCATGCCGAGCATCTACGATCAAGATAGATAGCATAAGCTGTTTGCGTTCCGCAAGGTATTTCTCGATCAACTGGCCCCAGGCGCGGCGATTTTCCTGTGATGTTTTGGCGTATCCGTAACCGGGCAGATCAACAAAATAGAACTCTTCGTTGATCAGAAAGAAGTTGATGGATTGGGTACGGCCAGGCGTGGAGCTGGTCCGAGCCAGCCCCTTTACGCCCAACAGACTGTTCAGCAAACTGGATTTGCCGACATTTGAGCGGCCTAGAAAGACAATTTCCGGCCGCTGGTCTTTCGGAAAAGACGTCGGCAGCGTCGCCGCCGCCACAAACTTTGCGCTTTTACATTTCATCGTGAACGCGAACGCTGCTTGTAGGCAGTGTTCAACCTGTGACCGAATCTCCCACCGGACCGATGTTGGTTGTCGGCTGTTGCCAGACAGGCGCGGGAATTTCCATCGCATCGGTACGCGGCGAGGGCAAACGCTCCAGGGCGATTTGCAGGACTTCGTCCATCGTCTCCACCGCATTGACCTGCAAGTCGTCCAACACATCCGCCGGGACGTCGGTCAAATCTTTTTCGTTTTCTTTCGGAATGATGATCGTGGTCAGACCTGCGCGATGCGCGGCGAGCAATTTCTCTTTCACGCCGCCAATGGGCAACACTTTGCCGCGCAAGGTGATCTCGCCGGTCATGGCTACTTCTTTATGCACTGCAATGCGCGTCAACGCCGACGTCATCGCCGTTGCCATCGTAATGCCTGCCGAAGGGCCATCTTTGGGAATCGCGCCTTCGGGCACGTGCACGTGCAGGTCATAGTTTTTATGGAAGTCCGTCGGAATGCCTAACTCTGCGGCGCGCGAGCGAATGTAGGTAATGGCGGCTTGCGCCGATTCCTGCATCACATCGCCGAGTTTGCCGGTCAGGGTCAGACGCCCCGAACCTTCCACCAACGTGGCTTCGATTTGCAGCACGTCGCCGCCGATTTCTGTAACGGCCAGTCCGTTGGCCAGGCCAATTTCGCTTTGTTCCACTGCGCGCTGAGGACGGAATTTGGCTGGGCCGAGCAGTTCCTTGACGGCAGCCGCGTCAACGTTGAAGTGAAATGCGCTGGCTTCGCCTTGGCCTTTTTCTGTGTAATCCACCAGGCGGCGCGCCACTTTGCGGCAAATCGAACCAACTTCGCGTTCCAGATTGCGCACACCTGCTTCGCGTGTGTAAAGCTCAATGACAGCTTTCAATCCTTCATCGCTGAATTCGATGTGTTCCGGCGACAAGCCATTGGCATCGCTTTGTTTGCGTAGCAGGTGGCGTTTGGCGATCTCCATCTTTTCGCGTTCGGTGTAACCGGCGAGACGAATGATTTCCAACCGATCCTGCAACGCGGGCGGAATCGTGTGCAGCACGTTGGCTGTCGCGATGAACATCACCTGAGACAGGTCATATTCGACATCCAGGTAATGATCATGGAAGGTGTGATTCTGTTCCGGATCGAGGACTTCAAGCAGCGCCGCTGACGGATCGCCACGAAAATCCGAGCCAATCTTGTCCACTTCATCGAGCAAGATGAGCGGATTGATCGTGCCTGCCTTGCGCATCATCTGAATGATCTGTCCGGGCAGCGCGCCAATGTAAGTACGCCGGTGACCGCGTATCTCTGCTTCGTCACGTACTCCGCCCAAGCTGAGACGAACAAACGTGCGGCCCGTGGCTTTGGCAATCGAACGGCCCAGACTGGTTTTGCCTACGCCTGGCGGGCCGACGAAACAGAGAATCGAACCGCGCGGTTTGGCGACCAGTTGACGCACTGCCAAGTATTCGAGAATGCGCTCTTTGATTTTTTCCAGTCCGTAATGATCAGCTTCGAGGACTTCGTGCGCGTGCGAAATGTCACGAATCTCTTCGCTACGCTTTTGCCAGGGAACACCCAACAACCAGTCCAGATAGTTGCGTGAGACTGTCGTTTCGGCAGACATCGGCGGCATCTGTTCCAACCGCTTCAGTTCCGTCATCGCCTTTTCATAGGCTTCTTCCGGCATGCCGGCGTCTTCGATTTTTTGCTTTAACTCTTCAAACTCAGCGCGTTCATCCTTGCGGCCCAATTCTTTGTGAATGGCCTTGATCTTTTCGTTGAGGTAATACTCGCGCTGCTGTTTTTCCATCTGGCGCTTGACGCGCGTTTGGATAGTGCGATCCAGATTGAGCTTTTCGATTTCGACCTCAAGCACTTCGCTCATACGCAACAGGCGCTCGTGCGTTGAATAGGTTTCGAGCAAATCCTGCTTGTCGGTGATTTCGAGTTTCAGCTTATCGGCGAGCTGGTCCACCATCTGGCCAGGATCGCTGGCGCGCAACGCCGCCTGAATCTGGTCGGGATTGCCTTCCTGCACCAGCTTCAGATATTGCTCGACGAGAGAGTAGATGCGCGAAACCAACGGGCCCATGCGCTTGGTATTTTCGGCGACCACCGGCGCGCGGCGCACAGTCGCAACATAATATCCATTGCGCTCTTCGACGCGGACAGCGCGTGCGCGTTCGCGGCCTTCGACCAGCACTTTGATCGTGGCCTCTTCCGGTTTGTGCAACGAATTGGCGATGTAGGCGAGTGTACCCACCGAATAGATTTGATCCGGTTCCGGGTCTTCTTCTGTCGCGTCGTGTTGCGTGGCCAGAAAGATGATGCGATCAGTCGCCAGCGCTTCTTCCAACGCTTGGACAGAGGACGGGCGGCCAATCACAAATGCCGCTTTGGTATGCGGAAAAACGACCACATCCCGGATGGGAACCATCGGATATTGGGCAACGTCGTCTGGGGTACTGTCGTTGTATTCTTGCATGTTGAATTAGACCTCGAAAATTTGTCCTGGCTTGTCGCCGAACTTCCCACTTGCCTGACCGGGAATCTCTCTGATCGGGCGTTTCGACTTCCCAGGCTACACGAGCGACCGTTGGAATTCCAACGAGCCCTCATACGCCGACATTAGCAATTCAGCTTTGCAGACACGGGCACCCCTGGAACGTTCGCTCCTGTCCAATGCCGGTCACACGCGCACGCGCAGAATTTTAAGGGGAACTTGTCACAGACCCGCTGACTGTGACGATGAAGCGTGTAGGGGTGATCTCGTCCGTCACTCTCTCTGCCACACGGGGCAGAGGCCCAGTGCCAAACGAACGAGGCCGGGCCTTAATCTGTCAAACCGCCCTGGCGCTAACCCGCTTTTTCGAGCGGGAAGATGGCGCGGCGATTTTCAACCATCTCAGCCGTGACGATGAACTCTTTGATTTTTTTCTGGCTCGGTAGCGTGTACATCGCTTCGAGCATAAGTTCTTCAAGAATCATGCGCAAACCGCGCGCGCCGACTTTGCGTTCACACGCTTGCCGAGCGATTGCGCGCAGCGCGTCATCCGTGAAGCGCAGCTTGATGCCGTCCCATTCAAATTGACGCTGGTATTGTTTGGCCAACGCATTTTTGGGTTGGGTCAAAATCTGAATCATGGCGGCTTCGTCGAGTTCGTGCAGCGTACCGGCGATGGGCAAACGGCCCACAAATTCCGGAATCAGACCATACTTGATCAAATCTTCCGGCTGCACCTGGTCGAGCATTTCCGCCGAATTGCGTGTTTGATTCAAGGGGCGAATGTTGGCCTGAAAGCCCATCGCTTTTTGGCCAATCCGCCGTTGCACGACTTTGTCGAGTCCGACAAAGGCGCCGCCGCAAATGAACAAAATATTGGTGGTGTCCACCATGAAAAATTCCTGGTGCGGGTGTTTGCGTCCGCCTTGCGGGGGGACATTGGCCACTGTGCCTTCCAGGATTTTCAGCAATGCCTGTTGCACGCCTTCGCCAGACACATCGCGCGTGATCGAAGGATTTTCATCCTTACGGCAAATTTTGTCGATTTCGTCAATGTAAATGATGCCTTGTTGCGCGCGCTCTACGTCTCCGTTGGCGGCCTGCAACAGCTTTAGAATGATGTTTTCGACGTCTTCACCAACATAGCCCGCTTCGGTCAATGTCGTTGCGTCCACAATGGTGAAGGGGACTTTCAACATGCGCGCCAGCGTCTGGGCCAGCAGCGTTTTGCCCGTGCCGGTCGGGCCAATAAGCAGGATGTTCGATTTTTGAATTTCGACATCGCTGCGGCGCTTCATCATTTCAATGCGCTTGTAATGCTGATAAACGGCAACGGCCAGTTTCTTTTTGGTCTCTTCCTGACCGATCACATATTCGTCGAGGAAGATTTTGATTTCGGTTGGTTTGGGTAATGGTGGACGCGCAGCGGCGGCTTCTTGTTGTGCATCGTCGCTGATGATCTCAATACAAATATCAATGCACTCGTTGCAAATATAGACGGTTGGGCCGGCGATCAGCTTTTTGACTTCGTTCTGGCTTTTTCCGCAGAAGCTACAGCGTAATGTATCGTCGCCTCTTCGCATCACCGTGTGGCCTCCGCCTGGTAAAATGATATTTGCATTGCCAATAAAATTCCTGGTTTGCCGGACGAGGGCGCTGCACTCAGCGTCAAACGTTGGTTAGCTCGTCCATAGCGCGCGCCATAATAATCAACCGGCCAAATGGGCGCAAGCAGGCAAAGTAAGCCTGCTCACGTATGCTCGTGGCCTTTCCTGCGCACTGGGCTAGCCCCCGACCAGCAAATTCGCCTTAAGCACTTCACAGGCGCGCACGCATTTGTCACAAATTTGCGCGTTAATACCCGGAAAGAGCCGTTCGCCTTGGGGGTTGTTGCGGTCGTGCAGATTGAAGCTGCACGACCCGACTTGGGAGGTCTCCTCGCCAAGCAGCTTTTTGTACCAAGGCTGTTCTGTTTTGGGAGGCCGCATGCCAAGTTCGCGGAAATCGTGGAGCAACTGAACGCAAACATCCACGCATTCGTCGCAAATGTAGCCGGCGTGTCCTTCAAAGAGACGTGCGACTTCACCTTCACCCAAGCCGCAAAACGAGCAGCGCAAAACGGAACGTGACACAGGTTGGCCGGGTGTGTTGGCGAAACCGGAATGAGGGCCTGGAGAGGGGGTGTGGTCATTCATAGCAGGTGTGGCCATCGCAGCTTTATGGCGGGGCAGCGAAAAACGACCAGCGGCGGAGTGATTCATCATTCCGCCGCTCGCCCTTCAATCGGAACTCTTATTCCCGGTGTTTAATCACCTGGTCAATAAGTCCGTATTCCTTGGATTCAAGCGCGCCCATGATACGGTCGCGATCCACATCCTTTTCGATCTGCTCGACCGGTTTGCCCGTGTGGTAGGCGAGTATCTCGTTGATACGCTGACGCATTCGCAAAATTTCACGCGCGGCGATGTCAATATCCGTTGCCTGACCACCGATGCCGCCGGCGTGCGGCTGGTGAATCAGGATGCGGGAATTGGGTAACGCAAAGCGACGGCCTTTGGTTCCGGCGGCGAGCAGGACTGCTGCCATCGAAGCGCACTGGCCGATGCAGAAGGTGGTCACCGGGCAACGAACAAACTGCATGGTGTCATAGATCGCCATGCCCGCAGTTACGGAACCGCCCGGCGAATTGATGTAAAGCGAAATCTCGCGATCTGGGTCTTCAGATTCGAGGAAGAGCATTTGGGCAACCACCAAATTGGCGACGACGTCGTCAATCGGGGTGCCGATGAAGATGATGTTGTCTTTGAGCAACCGCGAATAAATATCGAACGCGCGTTCACCGCGCGCGGTTTGCTCGATTACCATCGGAACCAAATGAGCTTGTGGATTGATCATGATGCCTGATTGTAAGTGTGCTGGTCGGCGTGTCTGTCGGCCAGCTTACGGTTTTCAACCACTAACCGGCCTGCTCGGCGCTGGCGGCCTCCGCCGCTTCACTGGCTGGCTGCGTTTCTTCAGCGGGAGTTGGTGCGGGGCGCATCAATTCCGCTTCTTCGGTTGCAGAGATTTCAACAGTCGTGACTTCTGCGTGGTCAACGACTGCGTTCATTGCCTTTTGGTAGCGCAACCGGTTTTCGATACTAGAAACCGCCTCTTCCTTTGTCAAGCGCGCTTTCAGTTGCTCTGCTGACTCGTTTCTGGCGGCGGCCATCTTCTCAATTTCCGCGTCAACTTCTTCATCCGTGACCGAAACTCCTTCGGCGTCACCGATGCGCGCAACCACCAGCGCGGCCCGCACATCTCGCACGGCGCTTTCGCGCGCCAGTTTGAGTTGTTCCTGCCAGTTCATTTCACGGATCACCTGCGGCGAGGCGCCACTGCGCAGCATCAACATCGCCAGTTCGCGTGTACGATCTTCCGCTTGTTGTTCCGTCAGCGACGGCGGCACTTCAAAGTCATATTGACTAAGAATTTGCTCCAACAGGTTGTCGCGCAACCGAGACTCGGCGCGTTGATTGGCTTCCTGCTCCAGGTTTTCCCGGACTTTGGCGCGCATATCCTGCAGGTTTTCATAGTTGCCTGCTTCTTGCGCGAAATCGTCATCCAGTTCGGGCAGTTCTTTTTGTTTTACGGAAACGACCGTGGCGCTGAAATCCACTGTTTTGCCAGCCAGTCCGGGCGAACTGAAATCCGCCGGATAGCTGACACGAAATTCGCGCACGTCGCCTTCTTTTACATTTTGCAGATTGTCGTTGAATTCTGGCTGTACGCCTTCCGCGCCCAACTCGATTTGCAAATCATTGGCGGTGATACCTTCTTCTTCGTGCGGACCTTGCGGGTCAAGGTATTTGCCCGTCAAGTTGATGGTCACGAAATCACCGGATTGCGCCGCGCGATCCTCGACGGGCACAAGCTCGGCGGACGATTCGCGCCAGCGCTGCAACACATTGTCCACGTCTTCATCGGCGACACAGGCCACTTGTTTGGTGGCTTTCAGACCTTTGTATTCCTGTACTTCAAAGGAAGGAAGGACTTCGACGCTAACGCTGAATTTGAGCGGTTCGCCTTCGCTGACCGAAAAGTCATTGATGCGCGGCTCACCGATGACGCGCAACTTGTTGTCGGTGATGGCGTGCTGCAACGCATGCGGCAGCAATTGCCCGACCACGTCATCTTTGGCTTCTTTGCTGAAGCGCTGTTTGACGACGCCGCGCGGAACGCGACCAGGACGGAAGCCAGGCACCTTCGCGTAGCGGGTGTATGCGTCGTAGGCTTTCTCGAATTCTGCCTTCACTTCCGCGGCAGAAACCTCGATCGCCAACTCCTTTTGGCATTGGGAAACGTCAGTAACGACTACTTCCAGTTTCAACTTAACTCACCTTTCCTTTGCGTTTGATGCCTGCAACCCATCACGCCGAACATCACAAAACGCTGATCAGGCCCTCGAACAAATAGGGAACCGTCGGGGGACCACAAAGAGGCATTTGACGAGTTGAGAGTGGGAACGGATTACAGCTTGATGCGAAAGGGGGGACTCGAACCCCCACGCCTCGCGGCGCCAGATCCTAAGTCTGGTGCGTCTACCAATTCCGCCACTTTCGCTGATTGCATTCAAGTCGCAGAGACTAACAAATTTCCCATGGGCGCGCAACACAGCCACAGACGCACACTTACACAACCACGCGGTTTGACAGTCGTGCCCTTGCCACCTATAAACTGGCGACGATGAATTAATCATGAAGTGAGAGGAGTTTGCGCATGACGTTTTTGGAACGCATCAATGAAGATTTGAAATCCGCGATGAAAAACAAGGAAGCAGACCGGCTTTCGACGTTGCGCATGGTTAAGACCGCGCTGAAAAATCGCGAAATTGACAAAATGGAACCGTTGACGGATGAGGAAGCCCTGGCAGCTTTGCGTACGCTGGTCAAACAGCGGCGCGATAGCATTGAGCAATACACGAAAGCCGGGCGCACCGAATTGGCTGAAAAAGAAGCGGCGGAAATCAAAGTGATTGAAGTT
This sequence comes from Acidobacteriota bacterium, assembly GCA_016789605.1. Classification (GTDB taxonomy): domain Bacteria; phylum Acidobacteriota; class Blastocatellia; order RBC074; family RBC074; genus RBC074. Next base: position 2,868 of record JAEUQO010000108.1, on the reverse strand, counting down.
TATCTGCCAGCCGCACTGGACGAGGCCGCAGTTGCTCAAGTGGTGGCAGCCACGATTGCTGAAACCGGCGCCAGTTCGCCAAAAGATGTGGGCGTGGTGATGAAAGCTGTTCTGGCCAAATTGGCCGGAGAAACTGTGGACGGCAAGCTGATCAACCAGTTGGTGAAAAGCAAGCTGGGGGCTTGAGGCTTAGGAGAATCAGAGGAACAAAGCCGGAAATCGCCGCGTAAGGTTGACTGCGGCGACTGAACCGCGGGCAAATAGGTTAAGTCGCCGCAATCAAATAATTTGGAGGTAATAGCGATGGGTACGATCTTGTGGGTGCTGGCCGCCATTCTGGACATCTTTGCCATCACAGACGTGATGAATTCACGACGTGATTGGGCCACCAAAGTTGTCCTGCTGGGCATTATTCTGGTGTTTCCATTTATCGGCGCCGGGCTTTATCTGTTTGCGTTTCGCGACAAAAGTCACGCCTAGGAACCTTGCGAAGCTGCTGAACAGGCAGCAACATCTGTTGCGCCGTCACCTAGTGGCGCAACGCGACTCCTGAACGTTCCCCCGTCATCTGTCCATCCGCGACGACTGCGACTCCGTTTACCAGCACGTGTTTGACGCCCGTTGGTTCAAGGGCTGGCTGTGTCATGGTCGAATGATCCACCACTGCGTTCGGATCAAACACGACTACGTCCGCCTTCCAGCCGGGTTTCAGCGCGCCGCGTTCTGACAAGCTCAGACGTTTTGCCGGAAAAGAGGTCATTTTGCGGATGGCTTCTTCCAGCGAAAGCCATTTCCATTCGCGCACATAGCGTCCTAACACGCGCGGAAAGGTCCCCGCGCCGCGTGGATGGCGCATGCCGATGCCGCCGTCACTGGCCACCATCACCCACGGTTGCTGATAGAACGTCTTGATGTCTGTTTCGACCATGGATTTGCACACCACACCAGCGCCGCCGTCTTTCACAATTTGAATGTAGACGTCCACGGCGGTTTTGCCTTGTGCCTTGGCCAGGTCTTCCAACGTTTTGCCTTCGTAATCGCGATGCGCCGAGCAACTGGTGACCAATACATTTTGGCCGCCGCCGACATCATCCAATCCCTTTTTGACTGCCGCCGGATCGTCGTGTTTTCGTGAAGGGACCAACACCGTAATGGTCGAAGACCAGGCGTCATACGGATAGCAATCGGCAGTGACATCCAATCCACTGCGGCGCGCCGCTTCGATTAGTTTTACGACCTCACGAGCTTTGTTCCAGACCCCGACGGTGCCAAGTTTGATATGCGAAATCTGCACCGGCAACTTGGCTTCGCGCCCGATGCGTATCGCTTCGCGAAACGCGTCAAACGCCAGATCGGCTTCATCGCGTACGTGGCTCATATAAATACCGCGATATTTGGCCGTTGCTGCCGCCAACGCAATTACTTCTTCAGTCGTCGCCGGATTGCCGATGTCGTATTCCAGACCGCTGGACAAACCGACCGCGCCTTCGCGCATGGCTTGTTCGATCAGCTCGGCCATTTGCGTGATTTCGACGCTGGTGGCTGTACGCTTGAAATCCTTGCCCATCACGCGTTGTCTGACTGTGGCGTGTCCGACAAACGCGATCACGTTGGTGCCCAGGCGCTGTTTCTCGCACCATTCCAGATATTGCCCGATTGGCAGCGGCGAGCCGCCGTCCGGCCCGACCGCAAGCGTCGTGATGCCTTGCAACACCTGGCTTCTGGCGGTTGGATCATTGGCAAAGCCGCGTTCGGAATGGTTGTGAATGTCTACAAATCCCGGCGCGACCATCAGGCCGGTTGCATCAATGACGCGTTCTCCGCGCAATGGTTGCAACCGCCCGAGCTGGGTGATTTTGTCGCCCAAAATGCGTACGTCTGCGCGGCGGCGTGGCGCTCCGGTGCCGTCAATTACAGTGCCGCCTGTGATGAGCAGCGAAATCGCTTGTTTGTTTTGCGCGCTGCCGTGCCACGTCACGACTGTCAGCGACGACGCAAACACACACAACCACACGATCTTTTTCATGGTGGTACGTCTCCCGGCAAAATTGTTTTTGGAAGCAGGGTGCGAGAATGCTTTTGCGCGCCGGGTTATAGCACGCGGTTTACGCAAATGCTACGATGCGTTCTGTGTTCGGCTGTGATTTTCAAGCTTACGAAAAAAAGGAAATGGGATGAACAGCGACAAACTTTCGGCATTTGCCAACCAGAAGTACTTCAACATGGAAAGCTACCGGAAAAACGGAGAGGCCATCCGCACACCGCTCTGGTTTGTGGAAGACAACGGGCAATTCTACTTTTACACGGTCGCGCATTCGTTCAAGGTCAAACGTTTGCAAAACAACCCGCGCGTACGCATTGCGCCCTGTGACATTCGCGGAAATCTCAACGGCGATTGGATCAGCGCAACGGCGCGCCGTTTAGATGACGTCGAAGCGCGTCACGCCGATACGCTGTTAAATCAAAAATACGGCTGGCAAAAACGCCTGCTCAATTTTTTGGCCAAACTGCGCGGGCATCAGCGCGCAGCCTTTGCTATTCGGCCAGATTAAGTTCATCAGTTCGCCACCGCACACTTTTTTCTGTCTTGCCTGTCTGTTCTATTGACAGAATTTCTTTCGCTAGTAGTATCGAAATCCGATTCGGAATTCGATAACATCACCAACATTCAAAACCGAGTACATGGCAGACAAAGACCTCTATTCCGGGTTGATTCGCCTGCACATTCTTCATCACGCCTGCCAGGAACCGATTTTCGGCGCGGGCATCATGGAAGAACTGGCGCGGCACGGTTATCGGTTAAGTCCGGGGACGCTCTATCCGTTATTGCATGGACTGGAGACGCGGGGCTATTTGCGGTCGGCTGAG
>JAEUQO010000335.1 GCA_016789605.1 Acidobacteriota bacterium | reverse complement strand
GCAGATCGCCGACATCAAGCTGGTCAGCGGCCCGGCCATGATCCGCGACGAAAACGGGCGGCTGTCCGGCTACGTCTACGTTGACCTCGACACCACGAAGCGCGACATCGGCGGCTACGTGGCCGACGCCAAGAAGCTGATTCGCGAGCAGGTGCAACTGCCCGCCGGGTATCAACTGATCTGGAGCGGGCAGTACGAGAACATGGAGCGCGTCAAGGAACGGCTTTTCATCGTGCTGCCGATCACGCTTTTCGTGATCTTCCTGCTGCTCTACTTCAACACCAAGTCGGTGGCCAAGACTGTCATTATTCTGCTGGCCGTGCCGTTCTCGGCGGTGGGCGCAATCTGGTTCCTGTATTTGCTCGGCTACAACATGAGCATCGCGGTCTGGGTCGGCCTGATCGCTCTGATGGGCGTGGACGCGGAGACGGGCATGTTCATGCTGCTTTATCTCGACATCGCCTATCAGGAGGCGCGTGCCAAGGGGCTGATGCGCAATCAGGCCGACCTGCGCGAAGCCATCCTGCACGGAGCGGTCAAGCGGCTCCGGCCCAAGGTCATGACCGTCGGCGTGATGTTTATGGGCCTCGTGCCGATTATGTGGTCCACGGGGAGCGGCGCGGACGTGATGAAGCGCATCGCTGCCCCGATGATCGGCGGCATCTTCACATCATTCATCCTTGAGTTGGCCGTCTATCCGGCGATCTACGAAATCTGGAAATGGTACGGAGAAGTAAGAAAACACCCGACGACAGGGCCGACGCCTGCGGTGTAACCGAAGGAAAGAGAGTTATGGAGCAGATCATCCCCATCACAACCTTGTTGCTCAGCGCATTACTCGCGTCGGTGGCGGCGCGATTCGCGCAGCGCCGTCTTTCTGGCGCAACCGCGCTGAGTCTGTCGCTCGGCGTAGTGGCGCTCGGCCTGACGATGCTCCCGGCGGACTGGCAGGCGCGGCTGGCGGGCGGAGAGGCCGGAGATCGCTTGCTGACTTTTGCGCGCGAGCTGGGGCTGACGGGTCTGTTCTTCCTTGCCGGGACGCACTTTGACCTGAAAGAAGTATGGCAGGCGCGGCGCGTTTCGCTGTTCGTGGCAGTGACTGGCTTGTTGCTTCTCTCCCTGACCGCGGTCGCGCTCCTGCTGCTGGGGCAGGATGGTAGTGCTGCGATCACAGCGGCGGCGGCAATCGTGGGGACGAGCATCTGGCTTCCGAGCCAGCTTTCGCTCGCCCCGGAAAGGGGAGCGATTGCCGCTGCCCCGCTCAGGGGGGCAGGCGTGGCATTGACACTCCTCTCGCTGACTGCGCTGCATTTCTACGCGGTCTTTCACGCGCTGTCGGGCAGGGCCATGACCCGCTCGGCCTGGGCCATCGTCGCAATCTATGAAGTGGTCAAGCTGGCGGTCTTCATCTCACTCGCCTACTTCGTTGCCAGCCGGTTTCTCAATCGCGCCGAAGGCCGGGTTTCAACGGTCCGCACATTTGTTGGCTTCGCTCTTATCGTCATCCTGATTCTCGTGCTGGCGCAATCGTTCGTTGGGCAGCTCGGCGCGCTCGCGTGGACATTCGTTGCCGGTGCGTTGCTGGGGCGCAGCGAGACGTGGCGGAGAATCGGCAGGAGCGGGCAGCCGATGACAGTGACAGCGCTGCTGTCGTTCGCACTGCTGCCGCTGCTGCTACAAGCCCACGGACGCAGACTGACGGACGTCGCGCTGGTCATTGTCGCCGTCGTCGCCGCGCTGACTTACAAGTTCGCGGCGGTCTGGGTGAGCGCCCGCGTTTCAGGCGCATCGAGCGCCGACGCCGGTCGAATCGCCGCCGCAACGCTGGCCTCCGGCGAACTGGCCGTGCTGGTGCTGGGCTTCAGCGTCACGAGGTGGGAGGTTGGGGGACAGCTCTTCTACGGGATTCTGGCTTACGCCTTCATCTCGTTACTTCTCAATCCTGCGCTCTGGCGGCTTTCCGGTTCGTTTGAGAATGGGGCGACCAAACCTCACGCACGCCGTCGCCAGGTTTTCACGTCACTGCTGCTCATCGGCGTTTACTTGTTGACGCTGATCTCCGGCGTGCGTGCGCAGTCACCGTCAACGGCAGCGGACGAAGACCCTGTCGCACGCGCACGGGCAAGGATTGCCGGTCTGGTGAATGAACGGGCGACGACGGCGGAGCGCGTGCTGACCGCAGCCAGGCTCGTCAATGAAAGCGCTGAGGCAAGGAAGCAAGGCCAGCACGAACAAGCGAAGGAAGCACTAGCGAAGGCCGAACAGGCAATGGCAGAGACCGGAACGGCTCGGCCTGACTTGCTGGTCGAAGAGTTGAAGCGCCGTCTGGCTGAAGAGCAAGCAGCGCTCAACCCAAAAACGCCGGTGACTCCATCGCCGGCAATCACAGGTTTCCGGCTCGCTCCGAAGGTTCCTCAACTCGTTGTCGCCCGCTACCAGACCTATCGAGACACGTTCGCGCGCATTCTGGCGGAGGAGAACGTGCCAACTGAATTGCTCGCCGTCGCGTTTGTCGAGAGCGGCTTCAACCCGCAGGCGCTCTCGCCGAAAGGCGCGCGGGGCATCTGGCAGTTCATGCCCGGGACGGCGGAACGATATGGCTTGTCAGTCCGTCCAGCAGATGATCACCGCACGCACCCGGAACATTCCACGCGCGCGGCGGCGCGTTACCTGCGCGACCTTTACAGGCAGTTCGGCGACTGGAAGCTCGCGCTCGCCGCCTACAACTGGGGTGAAGGAAACATTCAGCGGGTTATTGATAGAACAGGCATCCGCGACTTCGACGAGATGGCGCGGCGCAATCTGCTGCCGCTGGAAACGCGCAACTACGTGCCGTCGGTACTCGCCGTCTGGACGCAATTGAACCGGGTCACGGCGGGGGCGAAGACGGCTGGCGCGCCGGAGAAAGCCGAAGTAGTCGCGGACAGGCCGGTGAACTGATTCATCATTTATTCAAGAAGAGGAGAAAAATGTTATGAGCAGAAAACATCATGCAGCCCACGCGCATGGGCGAGAACAGAAGAAGGCGGAATTCCAGAACACGCCCAACAAACCAGCAAACAAACGGAAACTCTTCGTGCTGGTCGGAATAGTCGTCGTGCTGAGCGCGGTCGCCGGTTACCTCATTTGGGGAGGCGGAAGGAGCGAGGGCTTGCCCAAGGCGAACGCCCGAACCATCAGCGCGCCCGGACAGGACGTGCAGATACCGCTCTCAGAGGTGAGCGACGGAAAGGCGAAGTTTTACAACTACACGCTCGCGGACAATCAGAAGGTCAGCTTCTTCGTCGTCAAAAGCTCCGACGGCGTTGTCCGCGCGGCCTTCAACGCTTGCGATGTCTGCTATGAACACCGGCGCGGCTATCACCAGGAAGGCGACGATATGGTCTGCAATAACTGTGGACAGCATTTCCCTTCCAACCGTGTCAATGAAGTGAAAGGCGGCTGCAACCCTGCGCCGCTCGAACGGAGAGTGGAGGGCGACCACCTAGTGATCAAAGCGGGCGATTTGCGGCAAGGAGCTTTCTACTTCTAACGCGCCGGGCACGAATGTGGAGAAACGATAAAGAGGTTGTCATGAGATTGATTGATATTGTCATCGGTGGTCTGCGGCGGAGAAAAGGCCGTATGGCTTTCATCGTCATCGGTCTGGCCGTCGGCGTCGGAACGGTGGTGGCGCTGCGGTCACTGACTGCGACAATGGAGCAGGAGATCGGCGCGCAACTCGACCAGTACGGCGCCAACATCGTGATCGTGCCGAAAGCGAGCAGCCAGGAACTGTCCTACGGCGGCATCACGCTCTCGGCGGCCACCTTCGACCTGCGCCAGCTTAAAGACGAAGACGTCAGCCGGATCAAGACGATCAAGTACGCCAACCGCCTGAGCCTGATTGCGCCGAAGCTGCTCGGTGCGGTGGAAGTTGACGGTCAGAAGTTCCTGCTTTCCGGCGCGCAGCTCGATCAGGAAGTGAGAATGAAGCAGTGGTGGCAGGTCGTTGGCCGCGTGCCAGATAAGGCCGATGAATTGCTGGTCGGTTATGAGGCCGCGCAAAAGCTCGGCGTCATTGAGACGGCGAAATCAGTAGGCCACGAATCCATGCTCCATTCTGACCACGCGAGCGTCAGACAACCGGAATTGAAGCTGCTGCGCACGGAATTAACGCTCGGCGGCGAGCCATTCCGCGTCGCCGGCGTGATCCAGCAAACGGGCGCGCAGGATGACCAGATGATCTTTGCCGGCCTGCCGACCGCGCAGCGTGTGCTGCGCAAGCCGGGCGAACTGAGCCTGATCGAAGTGAGCGCGCTGTGCCAGGGGTGCCCGATTGACGACATCGTGGCGCAACTGAGCGCCGCGCTGCCCGAGGCTAAAGTCTCGGCTTTGCAGCAGGCCGTGCGCGCGCGGTTGCAGACGGTCGAGCGGCTGTCGCGCTTCTCGACCGCGCTCTCGGTCGTCATGCTCCTGATCGGTTTCGTCATCGTCTTTATCACGATGATGAACTCGGTGGTCGAACGCACGCGCGAAGTCGGCGTGCTGCGCGCGCTCGGTTTTCGCAAGAGCCACATCGTCAGGATTTTCATGATCGAAGCGTCGCTCATCAGCCTGCTCGGCGGGCTGCTCGGCTGGGCGGTGGGCGCGCTCTCCGGCGTGCTGTCAGCGCCCTGGTTCACTGAAACCGGCGCGGTCGTGAAACCATCGCTGGCGCTCGCACTGGCCGCGCTTGCGGCTGCGGTGCTGGTGGGCGTGGCGAGCAGTCTTTATCCCGCAATCAAGGCCGCGAAGCTCGATCCGACCGAGGCGCTTCGGTATTACTAACAAGAGGCAATTATGTCGTTCATCGTCATCGAAAATGTCACGAAGACTTACCAGCCGAACGGCGCGGCCAGTCGCGCTACGGTGCTCGGCGGCGTCAGCACAGAAATTGAAGAAGGCGAGTTCGTCGCACTGATGGGGCCGTCCGGCTCCGGCAAAACTACTTTGCTGACGATCATCGGCGCGATGAGCCAGCCGACTGAGGGGCGCGTGGTCATTGATGAGGTTGATGTTTATGACCTGTCGGAAGAGCGACGCGCGGACTTTCGCCGCGAATACCTCGGCTTCGTTTTTCAGCAGCATCACCTGCTGCCGTACCTCACCGCGCTTGAGAACGTGATGCTGCCATTGGTGATTACGAAGCTGAACGCGAAGGAAAAGAGGGTGAAGGCGCAATTGGCGCTAGAACGGATGGGGTTGGGTGACAAGTTTGACCGGTTGCCGAATCAACTCTCCGGGGGCGAGCAGGGCCGCGTTGCCATTGCGCGCGCGCTGGTCAACGAGCCTCCGTTGCTGCTGGCCGACGAGCCGACGGGAAATCTCGACAGCAAGACCGGCGACGAAATCATCGGCGTGCTGCGCGCGCTCAATGAACAGGGGCAGACCATCCTGATGGTCACACACAACCCTGAAGCGGCGGGGGCGACCCACCGAGTGCTTGAAATTCAGGACGGCGTGCTGCTGTCGGAATCAGCCGCGTCCGGCTGCCGCGAGGCGCAATCATTGATGGAGGAAGTATGTGCAGACTGAGTTTAATTCTGTTCGGAATCATTTTCTTTGTGGTGCAACCCGCCGCGGCGCAGAGCTACGAGTTTCCCGTTGAGCACACGCATACGTTGCGCAACTGCCGGGGAAAGCTGCTCATCACGCCGGAGAAGATAGAGTACAAAACTGAGCACAGGCGCGATGCGCGCATCTGGGAGTACGTTGAAATTCAGCAGATTACGGTGGCGTCGCCCGTCGAACTGGAACTGACAACTTATGAAGATCAGAAGCGGATGGCCGGGCGCGACCGCATTTTCAAATTCCGGTTGCTGGAAGGAAAGATCACGCCGGAGATCAGCGCCCTGTTGTTGGAGAAAGCGACGCATCCACTGGTCACCAGTGTGCCGCCGCAGAGCGAGGACGCGCCGCAGTTCGCCATCCCGGTGAAGCATCTGCACACCTTTGGCGGTTGTTCAGGCACGCTCAAGATTTATGGCGACCGCGTAGTTTTTGACTCGCAGACGGACGCGCGTTTTTGGCGTTACAGCGACATTCAGAGCTTCAGCCATTCAGAACGCTTCCGGTTTGAGATCGTCGGCTATGAAGACAAAGTCGGCGGCGCGAAAGCCTACAACTTTCAATTGAAGGAAGAACTGCCGGCGCAGACTTACGACTACGTCTGGGCGCGCGTCTATCCGTCGAAGTTTCGCCGCGATGACCGGCTCGCGCAGCCCGGCAATGCGCAGGTGACGTTGAGCAAACGCCCAGTGACCGAGCAATGAAAAGGAGTGTGAAAACAATGAGAAGATCAATTTTCGTGTTGGCGCTGGTGACGCTCAGCAGTGTCCTTACCTTCGCCCAGCAAAAGCCCCCCGACGGGCGGCCCAAACAGGAGGTGCAATTGGGGCGCGGGATGAGCCTGATCGCTCCCGGACTGATGCAGTTGGGCCTGGAGACGAGCTTCTTTTTGCGTCTCGCCGACCAGCTTCAACTGGCGGATAAACAACGAACGGCGCTGGAAGAGATCGCCTACGAATATCAAAAGTACAGCGTGCAAAGGTTGGCCGACCGGGATGTGGCGGATGCCGAACTGCAACGGTTACTGACCCGCGACAATATTGATCTTGACGCGGTACGCGCGAAGGTGCGTGAGGCTGAAGCGATTACGACCGACGTGAAGATTCGGATGATTGAGGCGGTTCTCAAAGCTGTTACCGCCCTCACGCACGAGCAGCATTTGAAGGCCATCACTTTGATTCAGGAACTACAGACGCCGAAGGAGCGCCCGCCGACCGGACGCATCTCCGACTGATGTCCATGCGCATGAGCGCGAGGAGGCGTGATGAAGCTCAGAAGCACAATTCAAACAGTGGTGATTTTGCTGGCGGTCGCCTTGTTGTTTAGCTGGCCTGCCTTTGCCCAGGAGCACAAGCACGAGCCGCAGCCCCAAGACCCCGCGACGATCAAGGTGGCTACGGAACTGGTGTCACTGAGCGTGACCGTGACAGATCAAAAAGGGAAGGCGGTTCCGGGGCTGAAGCGCGATGACTTCAAGGTCTACGAAAACGGCATCGAGCAGCCGCTCAGTTTTTTCAGCGCCGAAGAAATGCCGGTTTGCTGGGGCCTCGTGCTGGATCGCAGCGGCAGCATGATGGACATGATCGGCGATGTTTATCGCGCCGCCGTTCACGTCGTGGACGAAGGGACGGAACAGGACGAAGCCTTCATTGTCACCTTCAACAAAAAAGTCGAGTTGGTGGCCGACTTCCTTGCGGATAAGCACCGGCTGCAAAACTCGATTCTCGGTTTGCGCGCTGGCGGCGAAACGGCGCTCTGGGATGCGATTAGCTTTGCGCTCGACCATCTCAAACAGGCGAAGCACCGCAAGCGAGTGCTGGTAGTGATCACCGATGGTGAAGACAACAGCAGCCGCACCTCGTTTCGGAATCTGGTCGGGCGTGTGGAAGAGGCAGGGGTGCTGGTCTACACGGTCGGCATGTTCGAGTCTGTAGGCATGAGCAGTTTCGGGATGCGCGGCGGCGGCTCGCCGCGCCTGGAGCTTGCCAAACTCGCTGAGATTACCGGAGCGAGCGCCCACTTCCCGACCAACGTGGAAGAGTGCCAGGAGACGATGCGGACGATTGCCGGCGAGGTCGGCCATCAATACAGCCTCGGCTACTATCCGAGCGACGCGAAGAACGATGGCAAATGGCGCAAGCTCCAGGTCGTGATGAATCAAAGTGAAAGCAAGACCAGGTATGTGGCTCGCACCCGCGCCGGTTATTACGCGCCGAAAAGCGAGCAGGCAAAGTAAGTTTGCCGCCCAGAGAGGAGGAGGCATGAAATCTGACAACGGCTTGATACAAGCGGACACGATTCGTGAACACTACAACCAAATATCCAGCGCGTATGGCCTTTGGTGGGGTGAACACATGCATCACGGTTTTTGGGATGACGGCGAATCGCTCGCCGAGGCGCAGGTAAAACTCATAGAGCGGCTCGCCGCACACGCTCAGGTTCCGCATTTTGCCCGCGTACTCGATGTCGGATGCGGGCTGGGCGGAGCCTCGTTGTGGCTGGCGCGCAATCTTGATTGCTCCGTTCTGGGCATCACGAACAGCCCGGAGCAGGCAAAGATCGCGCGCCGGCGTGCGCACGCTGCCGGCTTTGATTATGAACTGCGGTTCGCGGTGATGGACGCCAACCAACTCGACTTGCCGCGCGCGAGCTTTGATGTCGTGTGGGTGCTTGAATGCAGCGAACATTTGGCAGAGAGGGCAGCCTTCATTCGGAATTGCGCGCGAGTGTTGAAACCGGGCGGCGTGCTTGCCTTGTCTGCGTGGCTTGCGTCATCGGACTCCGCAACTCCCGAACACGCGCGCCTGCTCACAGACGTGTGTCAAGGCTTTCTCTGTCCGCCGCTGGCGACCATGCAGGATTACGTCGGTTGGATGGAGGCAAGCGATTTTGACAGGGTTGAAGCCGAAGACCTGACGCCGCAGGTCACGGCGACCTGGAGGTATTTTTCAGACTACGCTGACCGCTGGATGACAAAGGTGTTTCTGCGGTTGAGCAATGAGCGCACGCGCCGCTGCGTTGAGGCGTTTAGCGCCGTGCGTCGGGCGTATGCCGAAGGCGCGCTGGCTTACGGAATGTTCACGGCAGTTAAGCAAGCGCCGCAGTGGCGATTGCCTGAAAAGATAGAGGTGCATGCCAGAGAACTGGCTGCGGTTTTCTGAAGCGGCAAAGAGGAGAAGTCATGAGCCTGTTACAGAAATTCCAGGACGTTTATTTCGATGCGATGCATTTGCAGGAGGCGCTGGAAGCAATCCCGACCGAGTGCGATTGCCGGAATGCAGCGGCGCATTTGGCTGCGAAGTGTTGCTGTGTCGCCAAACCGGGTTCGATAGCGAGTACGATGGCGACACAGCAAGGCTGCCTCGTCCATCTGGGAAAGTTGAACAACAGTCTTGGCACATTGCGGGCGGACTGGGAGTACCAAAGTTGGGGGGATCAACG
>JAEUQO010000100.1 GCA_016789605.1 Acidobacteriota bacterium | reverse complement strand
TGGTGAGACTTCCTCGTTGTTTGAGCGAGGCGTTATACTCGCTCCAGTTGCGGATGCGGTAAGTGGGCTTCTTCATGGCAGAAAAAGCATACCACCTCACTGCATCCGCACACCTTCATTCCGATTCGTGCAACAAAGCCCAATAGAAATGCAATTACTGCTTGAAGAAAGCCATGGAAACAGAAGATGGCATAAAGGCTAGGAGGCACACCCCGCTACACTGGCGAATCTCAGAGTAGCGGGCCAACAGCATAGGCGAAACAGCTAAGAGTTACATTTGAGAAACTTGCCTTCCCGTTTTGACGGGTGCCGTCAAAGGACCGCTGAACGTTACACCATCAATTCGACGAAACATTTCCGGTTCTATCTGGTGAAGAGGAAAAAATGCGGACATAGACTGCTCTGAAGGTTTCCACACTAAATTTGTAGGCACTGTTACCTGTGCTCCTAGCTGAGATTGCCCGATGTTCGGTAAATTCGGTAGTCGTAGGTTACTCGCACGCCGCCTGCTTTGGGCTCCGGAGCCGTCTTCACTGATGTCAAAAATCAACGCGGTTGGGTCAATCTGTAGCGAATCAAGAAATTCGCCTGTTAGTGCGTCTGCGCGAATCAACTGAACTATCTCTCCATCTTCATCTTTTTCGCCTAGCAAATAATAGTCATAGTTAGGGCGATCAAGGCGGCGAACTAAAACCGGTGGAGTAAGGTTTAATGGGGCCATCTTAAAGCTTGATAAACGCTGCTCAAGGGGACCTGAATTCCGTTGGTTGATTACGCTAAGTTCCTTTCTAACAGATTTCAGCACCATATCAGGAGTAACAGGCACTCCCGGATTGCGGTCTAGTTTAGGCGGTCTTACAGTAATTGGGATTTTTCGGCTGAAAATATCTACCGAATCTTTCTGTTCAACAATCTCAATGCATACCAAATTTACCGGATTGTCGAAATTGTAGTAATTATCGGAAATCGTGATCATTCCTGCATTGGGATTCTTTTTCCCGCTTTTTTTAGTTGAGTATTGAACCGGGTCCTTTCCCTTAAATACCCAATGGCCCTTCCCCTTCTCTTTATTCTCCGACACTGTCACATCATATAGCACCACCCAGTGCGACTCTTCATGAATCGGAATGATTAAAGGAGGATGATCGGGAGCTACGATTTTTGACTGCAAATGAGTTAGATACTGCCAGATTTTGTCTTCGCGGGTTAGCTTATCCGCACTGATGGCATTTATCGAAAAGTAATTTATCCAAAGATCGGTTAACGGCTTACTGTTCGGAGTCTTACCAATTCTTTGGGCAACACCTTGAAACATGTTCACCAACTCCACCGGGCGTGAAGCAAAACTATTCCAGGGGTCTTTATTGGGATCAGGGTCATCAGCCAGACTAGTGTAATACTTAGTGTGGTCAACAAAGGCAAGGCTATAACTGGCAATTTGCTCTTGAAGTGATGGCTCTTTTTTTTCCCCGGACTTATATGGAACAGCCTTAATCCCATAATATCTCAACATCATTTCTACACAGGCCGGGCCACACATGTTTGATTTAACCTGTTCAATTCTTGGAAAGTCTTGTTTAGCCATAAAAATTTTCCTCCTTTTGCAAAATCATTTTCATGAACTAGGGAAGTTCCGGGGTTCCACCGAGATAGATCAAGTCACATGGTGTCCTGTCATTTCCTTGGCCGCCAATCAATCCAAGCTCAAGTCGTTCGGCAATCGGAACATTCATCACGTTGTAATAGTTTTGAAAATCGGTTTGACGATTCCTCTTTTCCGCATCTTTAACTTGGCAATTATTGCTAATCAGCACTTCGTAGTAGATCCCTTCATCCGGTTTGGACAGGGAAAGTGTTTGTGGCGAATGCGCACCGCCGTATGCGATGTTCAAAGTCTGATTTTCATCAATCTGCTCAATTGCTATGCCGAGTTGCCTAGCCACATAGTAGTAACGGTTATCAGCTTGAACCCCTGCAAATGTGGCTGCCGCTTGGTAAGCCATCTTCACCTTCCTACGTGCCCATTCTTCGGTGTAAAGAATGCCGTTTGATATATTGATTTTCCGGCGAATTACACCGGGAACAACTTCGAGTTTTTTGCCATGAAATCGCGCGCCCTCCAAATCAATGATCCAGCGAAAATCTCGCGAGTATTCATCACTGTTGCTCTCAATTGCCGAGCTGATATTGCGAGGGTCGCTGAGTATGGATTCATCAGTTAGCTCGGGATGATGATACGCGGTGACATCAGCCGATTTACCGGAAATAGAAATTGCAATATCTCCTGTCCTGATCTCATCTTTATCATCCAGCTTTCTAATTAACTTGCCGCCCTTAAAAAGCTCAGATTCGACATCGTGCTCTTTTTTGCTAACGCGAACGAAAAGTTCATGCTCGTTGGCATATTCATACACGCCAATTTCCGCCACGCGTTTCTCTTGGTTGATACACAGGATGAATAACCCATCCACAATGATTTTAGCTTCTGGTAATTGAGGTAATTCGTTGGTTACGTTCTGCATATTTCCCTCCGTGAAAATTAAAGCGTTAGATCAGCACCAAACGTACTGAAGGCTGCCCAGTAGTATGGATGGCGATGCTGTAAATTGTTGCTGTTCAGCAAGTTTAGTTGTGCGCGTCTCAACGCCTGAGACACGGAATACGTCCTTAATTGTTTGTGAAAATCGGTCATCAAAATCGCCGAGATATCAGAATCTACTGCCCAAAAACTGGCGACAACACTGGGCGCGCCCGCGCTGAGAAAGGCTCGGCTTAACCCGATCACTCCTTCTCCACGATAAACGCGTCCCACATTCGATTGGCAGGCTGACAGTACAATCAACCGAGCGGTTGGCAATCGCATTTGGGCAATTTCGTAAGCACGCAACGCACCGTCTTCGCCGTTTTCTGTAAAAGATTTAGCTAACACCAATCTGGAATTTGCCCATGATCGTTCATCAATCACGCCGTGCGTGGCCAGGTGAATGATTGCAGCCCGTTTGATTGCCGACTTGACTGCCTCTTCAGTCGCCTGTTCAGCAGTAAGCGTATGGTGGTGGCTGTAATTGGCAGCAACTTGGATTGCCTCACCGGTTGCAGCGGCCAGATCAGACAATTGCGGATAGGCAATTGGATCAAACTGTGGATTTCCTACCGCCAACATCTGGCCGTTTTTACCTAGGCCCTGATGCCGAGCACGTTCAATGCAGAGCAGGAAAACCGAAGCGCTGGGCGCAGTAACAAGCGCGTGAGTTTCGACCAGAAATTTCCGATGGCGCACGGAAAAAAGCGCAGCAAAGGGCAAAGAATGCAAGATTTTGTCTGGCACCACACAAACAGTTTGTTTGTCGGATAAAAAGGGTTCCAGTGGTTCTATCAAAATTTGATATAGCTCAGCAGCAAGAGCCTTGGCTTGATCATCACTTGTGGAAGCGTCTGACACTGCGCGCCTGAAAGCCTGAACTTTCTGTTCAAGCTGGGGCAATGGGATGACACTCTGGTTATAGGTAAAACTAGTTGCCGAGACTCCAAAAATGACTAGCCGATCAGGCAAGCAAGTAAATTCCAGCAAACTCGTTTCAGGGGGAATTTGCCGCTGCACCGTCTGAAGGGAAGCCGGCTGCGCACGATCAGGGGCAATGAATCCATTGCCCGTCACACTGGCGTTTACAGAGCGTTCGACCTTCATCCCTTCAAATAAGGTCAGCGCGCGTCCTCTTTCTGACCAATCAAAAGCCGCTTGCGGATTTTCGGCATACGCCAGGCTGATAGCAGCGTCATAAACCTCGTATTCCTTATCAAGATAGGTCGTACGTTCCGTATCAGCCATGATTTGATTGCGGTTCTGTTCAAAGATGGTCAGTGCCGTGACTAAATCTCGTTTTGCTTGTTCGGTTTGTCCCAAAGCAAGTTCTGCCAGGGCTTTACCTCGGTAAGCTTCAAAGTCATACCTGACAATGCCCAGTTTCTTGTTCAGGTTGAGCACCTGTTCATAGCTTTGGGCCGCTGCCAGATGGTCGCCTGCTTCACGTTGCAAATCGGCAAGAAACAAACTGCTATAGGCTTGGATTTCAATCCCCAATTTCTCATCACCCAGGCGATCCCCGATGTTCACGGCCTCTTGAGCTAACGGGATCGCTTCTGCAAAACGCGTTACTTTACCGAGCATCATGCCGAGGTGGACATATGTGCGTGAAAGCTGTAATTGGCGCTTGGTTGCCAGTTCGATGTTTAGCGCTTCTTGTTGATAGGCGAGTGCGGCAGAATAAAATCCAATCGAAAATAACTGGAATGCTGCTTGAGCGTTAGTTGCCCAATACTGTTGGTGATTCACTGGTTTACCGCTAATCGCTTCAATTGCTTGTTGTTGATAAACAAGTGATAGCTCCCAATTGCCAAGTTCACTATATTTCAAGGCTAGGGAATATAAGTTTGTGGTTATCTGGTTCGTATTGCCAATTTGCTGAGCAATGGAAAGTGCGGATTGGTTTGCGCGAATCGTCTCCTCTGTCAGAGCTTTGGTCTTAAACAACTCTCCCAGGCCATTCAAACTTTCACAGCGCAACCAAAGATAAGGATTTCCCGCGCCTGCCAACGGAGCAAAAAAATCGTGACTCTTGTCCAGGTTCATTTGCCGCAAATGCGAGCGGGCAAGCAGGCAGGTGGCCATGTTTACTTCGCACTGATCCTGGGCCTGGCGAAACACGGTGATGGCCTGCTCGTAGTTCGCGACGGCTTTGGATGGCGCGGTTGTGCGCAGGTCACGCCCTTTGTTCAGATGATAGCGAGCCTTCACCAGTAACGTTTGTCGTTCAGGAGTTAGCTGTTGGTAGTAACGGGCGACATCGCGAACGTATGGATCGGTCGTGCGTTGGTAAATCAAAGCCCCGAGCTTTTCCAGCAATTGCAATTTGTGCGTGGCTTCGGCGTCGTCGCGGCGCTCTTTGGCTGCGAGGAAATCGTCCAGCAGATGTTCGGTGATGCCGTTGCCGATGGTGGAATACGCCTGGCAAAACAAATCAAAGGTGCGTTCGTCGTTTTCCGGTTCTTTCAGGTAATCCTGATAAAGCTCCTTGCCGCTTTTTGAGATCTTCGATGGAGCTTTTTCCAGTTCTTCCAGGCGGCGGCGCGCTTCGTCGGCCCATTTCGAATTGTTGTCGAGTTGCAGATACTTTTTCCATTCCTCGATGGCCTGGCGCGGCAGGTACATCTCCTGCAAACAGAGCGCGCGGTTAAAGACGGCGGGCGGATAATGCGGGTGCAGTTTCAGCGCCTGTTCGATAGATTCCAGGCTGGCGGCCATGTGTTGCAAACTGTCGCCGGGCTGGTTGTTGCGCTTTTCGTACTTGGATTTTTCGAGCAAGGCCGCGCCCAGGTCGTTGTGCAATTCGGCAGCATTGGAGGCAGAAGAGGACGTTTCTTTCAACGCTTCGTTGAATTGTTCGATGGCTTTATCGAATTGTTTATCGGCCAGATAGTATTTGCCGAGCGCATGCCGCGTCGCTGGGCTGGGGTGTTCGACATACGCATCCAGCACCATGCGTTCGGCGCGTTCGCGCAAAATGCGCGCATTGGCGTCCGCATCGTTAGCGCCGCGCGTGGGTGCATAAGGCGCG
>JAEUQO010000325.1 GCA_016789605.1 Acidobacteriota bacterium | reverse complement strand
CTATTGGAAATCAATCCCATCGCCAGACTGCGCTGAAACAGCTCTGTCTGCCGTATGTCTTGCCCTTCGGCGAGCGCGCCGCTTTCGCGCAAAATCGTATACACCTGCAAACAGCCCAAACAGCAAAACGATTTATCTGTGCCATCGAAACTGCCCAGAAATGGATGACGGCCCACGGGCAAGTCGCACAAGCCGCAGCGGATTGCAGATTTCTGCTCTAGCATCTTTTCGTTCAGCATATCGTTCGACTTATCGCTCTGTCGTGTATCTAAAATTTTTGCGCAGCAGCAAGCGTTACGCAGCGATCAGTGATGCCCACCCGCTTGTGCAGGAATCGGGCGTCCTGTTTCATCCAATAAGATGGGATTGGCGCGTTTGGAAACGATGTAGGTCGTCACCAGAATGCTGATAAACAGCAGAAAGATGAAACTCAGCAACACCGTCAAAATCGTGCCTTGTTTTCGCGCTAGATAGTTCGTTATTCGCCTTAGCATCATTGTTTCCTTTCGTTTGGCGTAATGAAAGTCATCTTGGCCGTTGTCGAATCGTCTCCCGGCGTTGCGTGACTGACGATCTCAAAATGATTGACGCCCGCAGGCAGCGCGCCCGGCGGAACCGCAATTTCAAATTCCATTTGCAGCTCCTGGCTCGCTTGCAATTGCAACGGTTGTGGCAATTGGATTTGCGCTTGAGGTAACTGATTGAGCGAAAGCGTCACGCTGGCATCGCGGCTCTGCCGATTGGCAACCGTCAGACGAAACTTGTTGTAAACGCGGCCATCGTCGCCGATGCGATACAGCGAGGCGCGCACGGGCATAATTTTCACCAGCACGTTGTCGCGTAACGACAGGGCGACAAACAATCCCGAAGCGTAAAACAGCAAAATTGCCGCGACGGCCACGCGCTTGGCGTCACGCAAGCCCAGCCGTTTCAATAACGGCGTGCGTTTGTCACTCAACAGTTCGCCTTTTTCGCCCCAGGCATAATGAATCAATCCGTCTTTGCCAAAGCGGCCCAGCACGTCTTCACAGGCATCTACGCATTCGCCGCAATGAATGCATTCGATCTGATAGGGCGAGTTACGAATATCAATGCCCATGTGACAGACGCGCACACATTTCTTGCATTCGATACAGGCTTTATCCGCCCCCGCCTGGTCGCGATATTGCACGATCAGCGTATTGTGATCGCCGAGCATTCCCTGCAAATAACCGTATGGGCAAATCGTCGTGCAAAAGCGCTGGCGCACAAACGCAAAGTCTAGAAAGGTGATCAACGTCGTTACGGCCCCGGCCACACCAGCAGTCGTTTGAATGTCCAGCGACAACAAGCGGCGCAACAAATCGCGCGGTTCGACAAAATATGAAATGAACACAAAGGCCAGGAAGACAGAGGCGAGAACCAGCAACAGATAGAAAAAGACACCTGCCAGCCGTTGACGCTGTGGCACGCTGAGTTTGATGAAGCGTTTGTTGATGAAGCGTTTAAGGCGATCTTCCAGGTTTAATGATGCTTCGCTGAAAATCATCTGCGGGCAAAAATATCCGCAATACACGCGCCCGTACAGCATCGAAGCCGCCACCACGACATACAGCATAAACAGCATCGAGAAAAAGATGATGCCGAATTCGTTGATCCAAAGCTCGTAACCGGCGAAGTAAAACCGTTGGCGCGGAATATCAAACCGCATGACATTAAAGAACGGCAGGCTTACGAAAATAAGAAAGCACGTAAGTTGAATCAACCGACGCAACCGATGATATCCCGTCGCTGTTTTGGGATTGCTGACCGGTTTCAAAGGAGGCCGCGCCGGCTTGGCAGCGGGCGCAACTCTGCTTACACCTGTCTCTGCATTCGACACGCTCATAACCTGACTCTTAACTTGTGATTGAAAATTAGTGATGACACTGTGGCGCTGCCTGGGTCGCTTGCGCAGCCAAGAGCGGCAGCAATCCTCGCCAAACCAACACCGCCCCCAACAGCGTAACGCTTATGGCAGCCAACCGGCTGCCCCAACGCCCCAGCCGCAAGGTCAACGCAGTCGAGAACAATCCGATCGCAAGCAATGAACCGGCGGTGCCCAGTCCGAAAGCCGCCATTGTCAGCGCGCCAGCACCGATGAAACCGGTCGCCATCGCTTTCAGCAAAGCGGCATAAATCAATCCGCAGGGCAAAAATCCCAACATCAATCCCAAGGTAAATTTGCTGCTGATGGTGGGTGAGGAAAGGCGGCTTCCCAACGGACGAAACAAGCGTGACAGATACCGGATGGGATCAAAGCGTTGCAGCACGCTTAGCGGCAGCAGGTCCAACATCAGCAACCCGGCGATCACCATCAAACCGCCGGCAATCAAAGCAGCGGTGTTCTCAATGCCCGCCAGGTGGCCGACAAATCCCAAGGAATGGCCGGTCAGGCCTGCCACTGCGCCCAGTGTGGTATAGGTGAAAAGTCTGCCCACGTTGTACGACAAATGCGCGAAAAGTTGCCGTTTAGGACGTAAATGGCTGAGAGGCAGACTGTACGACAGAACCAAAGGACCGCACATCTGAACGCAGTGCAGGCTGCTGACCAGACCAAGACCAAAAATGATGCTTAACTCTCCCCAGTTCATATAAACAATAAAGCCACAGAATGTTCAGTTCTCACTTTGTTTGCTTGCAAACGCTGTGCAACTGATTTTTCTGTGGCTTTCGGCGCTTTTTCGCCGTTGGGGAGCAACGCGCTGCGGAAAATCACTCACTCCGAAGACTTACCCTGCGGAAATCTGCACGGGTGCCTGTCCATTGAACTTTAACTTCGGGTTTGGCGCATTGATGGTCACGCACTCACGGTAAAAGTCGAAGCGTTTCATCTTGATTGCCTGGGTCGGACAGCGCGAAGCGCACATCGCACAGCGCAAACAAGTAGACTCATCCTTGAGCATGATCGCGCCTAACTCGGCGAGTTCCTGATCGGAATATCCTTGCAAATCTTCGGGCGTAATGCCTGCCGAATCGGCGGCAAGCTGCATCAGGTACGCGTCGCCGCGCAATTGCGGCAAGCCGACCAGCTTGATCAGGTTTTCCGGGCAAACGTCCACACAACCGTTACAGGCGATGCAGATCGAAGTGTCGAACACGGTGTTGATATTGCAGCGCAAACAGCGCGCCGCCTGCGTGCGGGCTTCGGCTTCGGGAAAATTGATTTCGACGATGTCTATCGAAGCCGCGCGCCGTTCGCTTTCCAGCGCGGGCGGGTTCTGCCGCCGAAACTGGTCCCAACCATCCACCATCGTGTAATCGGCGGGCAGCCAGCGTTTCCGCACCACGACATCGGTGCGCGTACCGCGCAGGTAATCATGCATCGAACGCGCGGCAATCTGGGCCGAGGCGATGGCGTGAATAAAGAGGCGCGGCCCGTGCGCGATGTCTCCACAAGCAAAGACATCGGGCGCGGTGGTTTGATAGGTCTCCGGATTGACCTTGATCAAGCCACGCTCTGACTCCACGCCATCACCCGGATGGAGGAACGACAGGTCAGAAGTCTGACCAATAGCAAAAAGAATCGTATCGGCTTCGATGTCTTCGACCACTGATTCATCGAATTTCGGATTGAACTTTCCGGCGTCGTCAAACACGGACAGGCATTTGACGGTACGCAGCCCAAGCAATTGCCCTGCTTCGCCTAGAATCTCACGCGGGCCGCGCGCCGTGTGCAACTTGATGCCTTCTTCTTCCCCTTCCGCAACTTCGATCTCATCAGCGGGCATTTCGTGCCGCTGTTCCAGACAAACCAAATGCACTTCCTTGTCGCCGCTCATGCGCAAGGCCGAGCGCGCCACGTCAAAAGCGATTCGCTCCGTACGTTCCATGTCCGATTGCGCGTCTGCCATCGGAATGTGCCCACGACGCACGGCAGAACGTGCGACGTCAAACGCCACATTGCCGCCGCCAATGACGACCACCCGCTTGCCTAATTCATAAGGCTTGCCTTCGTTAAAGGCGCGCAAAAATTCCAGGCCGTCATATACCATCGGCAAGTCGCTGCCCGGCAAAGGCAGCTTGCGCCCTTTGGGCAAACCGATGCCGAGGAAGATTGCCTTGTATCCCTGTGCCCGCAAATCCGCGATGGTGAAATCGCGTCCCAAGCGCATATTGCATTTCAGCTCAACGCCCAAGCTGAGAATCGCATTGATTTCGGCGCGCACCAATTCGCGCGGCAATCGGTAAATCGGCACACCTGCCGTCAGCATTCCGCCCGGTTCGGCATAAGCTTCAAACACGGTGACTTTGTAACCGAGCTTGGTCAGGTCGTGGGCAACGGTCATGCCAGCCACCCCTGCCCCGATCACCGCCACACGTTCATAATCGCCGCGCTGGGGCGGAATCATGCGATCATCCGCGCCCGCCTGATAATGACTGAAATCGCCGGTTTCCGGTCCGTACTTTTCGTTGACGAAGCGTTTCAACGCGCGAATGGTCACGGGCGCATCCAGCGAACCGCGTCGGCAATTGACTTCGCACGGAGCGCCGCACACGCGTCCGCAAATCGAAGCAAAGGGATTGGTCGCGCGCGCGATTTTGTAAGCGGCTTCATAGCGGCCTTCGGCAATTGCCGTCACATACCCACAGGCATTGGTATGCACCGGACAGGCGTCCTGGCATTTGACCATCCTGGTCCAATAATCGGTGCTGCCGGGGTCGGCCAATTCAAATTGCAGAGTGTCTTGACTCATAAAATTCCTGTTCAAACCAAACGCAACTAATCCAACTCGATGACTGAGCGATGAAACCGCGTCACGATATTCGGGTCAGGATGAAGTGAAAGCGCCGCTTCCGTTTTGCCTTCATAATCAATGTTCGACAAAACATAGCGAATGCTTTCAAGTCGCGCTTTCATCTTGTTATTCGCCCGCACGATGATCCAGGGACTAAACGTCGTATGCGTGCGGCTGAACATCAGCTCTTTGTATTTGGTGTAATTGTCCCAAAGCTCCTGCGCCTTGGCGTCAATCGGGCTCAGCTTCCACTGTTTCAACGGATTTTTGCCGCGTGAACGAAACCGCTTCAGTTGCTCTTGCTTGGAAATCGAAAACCAGAATTTGATGAGCGTGATGCCGTCTTCATAGAGCATATGCTCGAACTCCGGCACCTGGCGCATAAAGCGTTCGTACTGTTCTTTTGTGCAGAATCCATTGACCGGCTCGACCACCGCGCGGTTGTACCAACTGCGATCGAAAAAGACGATTTCGCCTTTATTGGGCAATTGCTTCATATAGCGCTGGAAATACCATTGCCCGGTTTCTTCTTCGGTCGGTTTGGGTAACGCGACAATGCGCATTGCACGCGGATTCAGATGTTCGATAAAACGGCGAATCGTGCCGCCTTTTCCGGCAGCGTCACGGCCTTCAAACAAGATGGCGATGCGGCGACGTTTTTCCTGTGCCCAGCGTTGCAGCTTAACCAATTCGATTTGCAGCTTTTCCAGCTCAGCTTCATAACTCAGCACTTGTTTGAAACGCCGCACATCAAATTGCCGTGTGCGCAACGCTTCCAACATCGCTTTAGGCGCATGGATGTCAGCCAGTTCTTCTTTGGTGAGCAAAGCACCGGCTGGAGTTGCCAGAGGCGCAGTCTGCACCTCAGGAACTGGAGCAGGCGCTTCGGCCAAATGTGGGACAGCGCGCAGTTGACGCCTGGCTCTGATCGTTGCGTTTCCTCTCATAATTACCGTGAAACAATCTTTCAAAAACACAACCCAAGCCCTGTCAGCGATGAGCAGAAAAAACACCGCCATCAGTCTCGGGTTGCGCGGCAAGAAATAGAAGCACCAGCCTTCAGCAAATGCTCGACGACGTTCGTGTGACAGGCTCAATCGTGAAACTTACGAAACACGAACGCCACCAGCACCAAGGCATAAATGACGCCGATTCCGACGATCGTATACATCACGCCATTGGCCGATCCGGTTACGGCATTGAGCAGTTGCACCAACGGCCCGCGTTCTGCATGGCCGGTCTCGCCATTCATATAAATCACCAGATAAGTCAGGCAGCCGCCCGCGATGATGATGTAGGCGAATTTCAAAAACGCAGGAACTTCGGTTCCCTTGCGCTCAGTGATCCAGCCATCGGCGTATTCTTTGATTTCGTTTTGCTCTTTGTTCTCACTCATACTGGCCTCCTTCAGCGGTGCTGTTCGGGCGTTTCCGGCGATTCGTCGTCAGACAACATGCGATATTTGGCTTCTTCGCCATCGTGGCCCCAGTACCCATCCTTGAATGAACGCAAGAAGAAGAAGATGGCCCCGACCAGCAACAGGAAAAAATAGAAATAAGCGAAGAAGACACTTGGATACACGTAATCACGCATCGGGGGTCCTCCTTTACTTCTCGTAATCGTTATCCGGGCGCCAATTCTTTGCGCGACCGAGCGTCTGCATATAAGCCACCAGCGCCTGGAATTCCGTTTCGTTGTTAGCGATCCAGGGGAACGGCGGCATGATTGAACCTGGCACCAAATCGCGCGGATTGCGGAAGTGCGCTTTGTGCCATTGCTCGTCGTATTTGCCGCCGACGCGCGACAAATCCGGCCCGGTGCGCTTGGTGCCAAACAGATGCGGGCTGTCATACACAAACTCATCCGGCGTGGAAATCGGTGCATCTACGCCGCGCCAGCCGGAACGCTTGGTGTCGGCCAGCAAGGTGCGCGTTTGTTGCGTGTGGCAATACCAGCAACCTTCGCGCACATAAATCGCACGACCTTGCAATTGTTGTTCGGTGTAAGGCTGTAACTTGCCGGTCACGCCTTTGGCAGCGTCGCTGTTTTCAAACGGCTTGGCCCAGCTCTTGTCCATCAGAGGAGGCACCACGGTGGTCAACAGGCCGCCGATGAAAAACAGCCCTAACGCGGCAGCCACAAAAACGGGGGCGCTATAATCAGCTTTGCGTAACATTGCATTTTCCTTTCAGATGGCCACTAAGCAGTCGCCAGGGCGGCTTGCGATTGATTCCCTTTCGGCCCCAACATCGTCGCCAGGATGTTGTAGGCAAACGTAACAATCCCGCCGAACATCAAAATGCCGGAGAAAAATCGCACCAGCCAGACCGGTTCCAACGCGATGACAGTATCAATGAACGGAATCGCCGGATTGTTCCATTGCCAGCCCTGCCAAAATCCGCCCAGCCACAACGTCACAAAAAAGCCCACGCCGCCGATCAGAAAGAGCCAAAAACTCCAGTTGGCCAGCGCGTCGGAATAGAGCCGTGTTTTGCAGATACGCGGCACGACGTAATAAGCCCCCGCAATCGCGAAGAACGAAAACGCGCCCAACACGGCCATATGCGCGTGGCCCGGAATCCAGTCCGTCTTGGATACAATGGCATTCACCGAACGCAAACTGTGCATTGGCCCCTGGAAGCAGGTCAGCAGGTAAAACACCACGCCGGTCATCAAAAACTTTAGCGGCACGTTGTCGCGCAGTTGTTGCCATTGTCCGCGCATCGTGGCGAAAAAGTTGTAAACCACAGCCCAAACCGGAATCAGCAGCATCACCGAAAAGACGATGGAGATGGTTTGCAACCATTGCGAAATCGGCCCGTGGATCATGTGGTGCGCGCCCGTCCAGACATACACGAACGCCAGCGACCAAAAGCCGATCATCGAGAGTTTGTGGCTATGCAACGGATTGTTCGACGTTTTGGGAATGAAGTAATAGGCGATGGCCAACCCAACGGGCGTGAAGATCAAACCGACGGCGTTATGCACATACATCCAGTTGAGGTTCGCCTGATTGACGCCCGTGGAAAAGAGGGTGGCGAAATTTCCTGTCAGGTAAACAAACGCCGTCCAGAGAATGGTGCCCAGGCAATACCAGATGGTGACGTACATCTGTGTGTATTTGCGGGTTGCCACAGTCATAAAAATGTTCGCGCCAAACATCACCCAGGCAACGACGACCAGCACATCCAGCGGCAATGGCAATTCAGCGTATTCCAGGCCCTGATTGACGCCCAACAGCAAGGTGACGACGGCACCCAGAATGATGACGTTCCAGAGCGCTGCGGTGGCGATGCCGAGCTTTTCGCTCCACAACCGCACGCCGCACAAACGCGGCACGACGTAATACATCAACCCCATATCCGCCGCCAGCAACCAGCCAAACAGCATACCGTTGACGTGCAGTGGTCGCAGCCGCCCATAGGTCAACATCGGAATGGTGCCCATCAGTTGCGGCCAGACGAATTTGGCGGCAATGACCAACGCCACAATGCCGACAATGAAAAAGTAGGTGATCGAGCTGGCGAGAAAGAGTCTCGCGGTGGTGTCTTGGTGAATGGATTCGTTGTACCGCGCAGCAGCGGAAACAGGAATTTCGCCTGCGCGTCGAATTGTTGCTTCGCTTTGCATAAAGCCTCCGGATGTTCTCGCGTGCGCAAACACTGGGAACCAAAAACCTGCGGCGCACGCGAGGAGGGGTCACTTCTTGCCTTGTCTAAAACTGCGTAAGTAATTAACCAAATCGCCGACTTCTTTCTGCGTCAGGCCATAATCCACCCAAGGCGGCATTGCGGTGCCTTGCACGCCGTACAAGATGGATTCGAACAAGCGCCGGTCGCTCAGCGAATTCATAAACTCCCCGTTCCGCAAGTTGCGCGGGCGCGGCAGAATATCGAGTGAGTTCGGTCCTTTGCCGTCTCCCTTCTTGCCGTGACAGCCGGTGCAACGTTGCAAGAAAATTTGTTCGCCGCGTGTGATGGACTCCTTGGAAGAAGCGACAGGATTCGTTTCGGGCACCTGGCGCGCTTTCAGCGGGCGACGCGGGTCTTTGACAAAACTCGTTTGAATGTAATTGAGCACTCCTTTGATCTGCTCGTCATTCAAGACTTTGCCCCAACCAGGCATGGATGTGCCGAGCACCCCTTCGCGGATTGACGCCACCAGGCGATCTTCGGTCTTACTGTTCATAAATCCGGCTTTGGTCAAATCGCGCGGGTATGGATCGAGGTAGACCGCGATCATGCCTTTGCCGTTGCCCATATCGCCGTGACAGCGAGCGCAATTGTTCTTGAAGATTTCGGCGGGAGCTCCCAAAGCAGGCGGCGTTTTCAAACTCGACAGATAGGTCGTCATTGCTTGATAGTCGCCTTCGGGCAGGCCAAACGCAGGCATGATCGAATCCGACACCAGGGCGCGCGGGTCGCGGAAATGCCCCAGCAACCAGTTGTCATCTTTGAGCAAGCCCTCAAAGGAAAGGTCAGGCGCGACGCCGCCATCCACGGCCCCCAGTTTGTGACAGGCCAGACACGAATGGTCCTTGACCAGTTTCTCTCCCAAGGCAACGGTCGTGCCCGCAGCGGCAGCTTCCGCTTTGGGCGTCGTCGCAGGCGTCGTGCTGGTCAGCTCGACGCCTCCTTCCTTGGGTTTATCCAGGGTGGCACGATAACGATCCAGTGAGGTTTCAGAGAAATTGATGCCGCGACGGCTCTTGAGGAAAGTAACCAATGCTTTGACTTCGTCATCCGTCAGATTGAACTTCGGCATAAACGAAGTAGCGCTATTGGCGCGCGGCTCGACGACAGATTCCCACAGATAATCGAGCTTGAATTTTTTGCCCGCTTCGCTCAGTGCCGGGCCGAGCGTGCCGGTCGAAAGCCCTTCGATCTTGTGGCAGCCATAACAGTTTTTCTCATAGAAAAGCTGACGGCCTTTGGCAACCAGCGGCGTGCTCTTGAAGTTCTCTTCCGTATGGCACTGTGCGCAGTTGGCCTGCATGTACTCTTTGTTTTTCAGTTTCGGCTTGAAGTCCGCGCGCCAGTTCTGAGTCACGTACCCCAACAACGGATCAGGCCAGTAATGGTCTTCGCCGTGACCGTAAAAAGTATCGAGTCCGCGTCCCTGGCCGTCGTGACAAAGCGTGCAGCCAAAGTCCGAGAATTTATGGCGACGTTCCCATTTGCCATTGATCATCCGGTCGCCCAGCGCTTCGGAAAACGGATGCGATTTCAGCGGTTCGGCGTGATCCTTAAAACGCGGGTCGTCAATGCCAATGTGGCAGGTTGTGCAACGATCCACGCGGTTCTCGCCGCCTTTTTCGCCAAACGCAGTGACGATGATCTGTTCGATGCGCGGACTGCGTCCGGCTAACGCGGTGCGTTCGGCATCGGTCTTGGCCATTGCGCGTGCCTGGTCAAAATAGGCGTTTTGATGCCGCTCCCATTTGTGGAAGAACTGGTCGTAAAACACCCAACCGTGCACAATCAAAATAACGAAACTCGCTATCGCTAATGCCCATCGCATTGCAGCAATCCTCAATCAAGTAAGAATGAAAACTTGTCGGGTATGATGCGTGGCGACCGACTGAGTCTCTCGCTCTCCCTGACCATTTCTCAGCCGACCACCACGCACCAAACTTGGCTCTGCGCGGCCACATTCGCGGCGCGCGTTGTTAGAGCATCACCACGGTGAAACGAACTCCCAGTTCGGTCCACGGAAGAAAGTTCCAATGATGATCAAGACGATATTGACGATGACAAAAATCAAAAACAGTGTGTTGGCCAGCAAACGCTTGCGCGAAAACCAGTGCCCAACGCCTTCCGGATTGCGATCCAGATAGGGGACTAACAAGAGCAACAGGACTTCGACGGTGGGAATGCCGACACCGCCCCAAAATGCGGAGTAGCTGACCATTTCCTGTAATCCAAGGAAGTACCAGGGCGCTTTGGCTGGGTTGGGCGGATGCATCACATTGACGGGTTCTTCCAGCGGCGCGTTAAAGAGCAGCGAAACCACCAGAATGCCTGCCACCGTCAACACAAAGACGAACAGCTCTGCCATAAACAAACTTGGCCAGCTAAAGACAGTGTTTTCCGGCACGTTGCCGACTTTGGTAAACGGCCCGCGTACCAGGCCTTGAATGCCGTAACGTTTCTTTTCGATGGCGGGAGCCGCAACCGGCGCAACCGTGGCAACAGCAACTGGAGCGGCAGCAGCTTGCGCCACAGGCGCAACATCTAACTCTGTCGGCCATTCGACCACCGTATCAGGTTTCGCTTCAGGCAGTCCGTCTGCCTCAGGAGGCCGTGACAAACCGCCATCTTTGCGAATGCGCCAGAAATGAACCGAGACGAGCAGCGTAAGCACCAAGGGCAAAACAGCGATGTGCAAGACATAAAACCGCAGCAAGGCTTCCTGTCCGACCGTGGTGTCGCCCAGCAACAAAAATTGCACATCAGCGCCAATAAACGGCGCATACCCAGCAATCGCTGCCCCCACTGTAATTGCCCAAAACGCCAGCTGGTCCCACGGCAGCAAATATCCAGTGAAGCTGGAAAACAGCGTCAGCAAGAACAACCCGATGCCGATCACCCAATTGAACTCACGTGGTTTTTTGTATGAGCCAGTGAAGAAGACGCGGCACATGTGCAGAAAAACAGCCGCCACCATCGCGTGCGCTCCCCAGCGGTGCATATTGCGCAGGAAAGTGCCGAAGGCGACTGAACCGCGCAGATCAAGCATGCGGTCATAGGCCTGGGTGGTAGACGGAACGTAATAGAACATCAGCAAAATCCCGCTCACGACTAGCAACACAAACAGGAAAAAGCTGATCAACCCCAAGCCCATCGTGTACCAGGGCTTGATCGTATGCCGGTTCACCTTGACCGGATGAATGTGCAAAAAGAAGTTGGTAAAACTGGTCTGTGCGCGCCCTAAATCTGAGTGGGGCAGCGGATGGCGAAAGATCGAATGCCAGACATTGGCAGGCATCGCCAACAGCCCGCGCCAGAAGCTGCGATTGGCTTTCATGGTGTTCCTCGTCTCAATGGGTCTCTATGAAGTCGCTGCGCTGAATCAAGCCGCCAGGCTGAACTACACGTTGAAATAGTTCCCGGCTTCAACCTTGGTGCCCTTATCCACTTCCAATTCACCGTTGGGCGCGAGCGTGACCTTGTACCAAGGCAATGGTTCCGGCGCGGGACCACCCGTTACGTTGCCATCCTGGTCATAGCGCGAACCGTGACACGGACAAGCAAAGCCGGTTTCTGATGGAGCAACAATGCAGCCCAGATGCGTACAAGTCGTCGAGATGGCGCAAAGCTTGTCCCCTTCGCGGATGATGCAAACGCGTTGTTCATCCATCGCGATGCGCGTGCCCGAAGGAAAGTCTTCCGGTTTGCCGATGCTAAAACGATTCGGCTGCCCATAAGTCGCGCGTGGTTTGATGAAGACGAGATTGGAAATGACGCTGATGATGGCTGACCCAAACAAACCAAAACTGCTTAACCAGGTAAGCAGCCGACGGCGTGTCATTTGTCCTTCAGTCTGTTCGGGTTCGGGGTTGTGGGTTTTGTTGACCACTGCCATGGGAATCGCTCTCCTGTGAGGCACACGAGGAGTTCACCAACTCTTCTACGTCTGACCAGAAGACTTGGTATTTGGTCTCCTCCAGGTTGTGAAAGTAATTTTGTTTGACTGCCAGAATAAAAATCAGAACAGCCCCGATACCCATCAACAAACTGGCGATGATTGCGATCCAGGTCAGTGACATAAGCCTTGCAGTAGATAATCGGCTCGGCTCACACACTGCACCCAGGCAGCGCCTTCACCGCCGTGCTGGCTTGCCGCCAGCTCGGCTGCCAATTGATGATGGATATCGGGTAAGAGAACAGCGCAAGGAGAACAGCATTTTTCCCCTCGCCGTTATGCACTGCAAAAGATGTTCCAAGCCCGGAATAGCTGAAAAACGGCTAAAAAACGATTCTTTCAACTGAGAGAATTACCGCAGTGAGCAAATCTACCCAGCGGCTGAGGAAAATATCCCAGCGATTTTTCGCAGAAGAAGCTGCGCGTCGCCATTTCCCCTACTGCTCAGAGAAAGCCGCTGGAACGTTGCTCATCAGAGAGATTGATGCGGCGGCTGGCTTGAATGTGCGACAGGCAAGAGAAGGTAAGAAAAAAGGGCAAGAGAGCTGGCTGGCTCTCTTGCCCTTTTTCGCGAACTCACGGTTGAACACACTGGCAACTGGGGCAGCCAGCGGTGAAACCAGGTATTACATACGAATTAAACTTACGCTGCCGGAGGTAGAAGAAAGCTTCAGCGCGCGACCTCCGCCGCCAACCATACCATTGGCGCGGCGTCCCGGCCCGAACTTCGCTTCTTCGATTGTCAGCGGAAAATCTGTGCGCAAGTCACCGCTGAGCGTCGAGAGCTTGACGTCAGCAGCCAAATTTCCAGGCAGCTTGACACGCACATCGCCGCTGACAGAAGAGAACTCCAGATTCCCTTCTCCATAAAGCTGACGAATCTCAACCTCAACATTTCCACTTGTGGATTTGGCGTTGACTGTTCCGTTGATTTCACCCACATGCACCGTACCGCTAACTGAATTGGCGTTGACTGCCCCGCTAACGCCGTTGACGGTCACATTACCGCTGACCGATTTCGCGCGCAGGTCTCCGGTTACGCCTTTGACCTCGACATCTCCGCTCACGCTGGAGAACGATTCAAACCGATAAGCCACGCTACGCGGAACTTTGACTTCAAAACGAACGCTCGCGTCACAGTTGCATTGTTCGGGATAACGGACACGCACATCCACCGCGCCGCCGCTGCTTTGGTCTTCAATACTTA
>JAEUQO010000312.1 GCA_016789605.1 Acidobacteriota bacterium | reverse complement strand
CAACAACTCCGCAGTCGGCAAAGTGGGCGGACAGCAGGTCATCAACATCACCAGTTGGGGATCGAAATTCATCATCGTTCACGAACTGTTGCACTGTCTGGGGCTGTATCACGAACAATCCCGGCGCGACCGCGACAGTTTCGTGACAATCAAATGCGCCAACATCCAGGGTGATTCCGGCGACTGTTCCAGTTCGCTGGCGCGGGCCAATTTCAACCTGCTCGGCAACATCGCCACTTACCGCGATTACGACTTCGATTCGCTGATGCATTACGACCGCTGTGCATTTTCAAAAGATTGCCCGGCGGGTTCGAGTTGCAACTGCACCAACGAAACCATCGAAGTCAAAGAACCAAACAAATCTGTCTGGCAAAGCCGCATCGGCCAACACGATCACTTGAGTGCGCTGGACAAGCTGGCCGTGATGGGAATTTACCCTTATCCCGACTGGCGATTTGTGGATGCCAATTCCACAGACACTGGCATTCCGGGCTTTCCGCAGGATTCGACTTTTTACGGTTTTTTGCTGCGCCCATTCACCAGCTTGCCAGCCGCGATCAACGCAACGCCGCGCGGCGGGACGTTGTTCGTGTTGCCCGGCACCTATTTTCTGAGCGCCCCGGTCAGCAAGGCCATCACTTTTCGCGCGCCGTTGGGCGGAACGGAAATTCGCCAACAGCGCGGCTCGGCGGGTGAAACCTTGGCGACGCTTTCCGCCGCCAGTTACAACGGCGAACTGGCCAGCCAATCCATCGCGGCGCTGTTCGGCGCGGATTTGGCCAACAGCACGGTTGGCGCAACCGGATTGCCGCTGCCAACCACATTGGCGGGCGTCACGGTGAAAGTGAAAGACAGCGAAGGAACCGAACGCGACGCGCCGTTATTTTTCGTTTCGCAATTCCAGATCAACTATCAGGTTCCCCCCGGAACCAAAGAAGGGCTGGCCAGCATTGCTGTGTTCAACAACGGCAAACTGGCAGCCAATGGCACAGTCGCGGTGTTGAACGTCGCTCCGGCGATGTTTTCGGCCAACTCCAGCGGCCAGGGCGTTGCGGCGGCGTTTGCCTTGCGCGTGCGCGGCAACGCGCAACTCAGCGAACCCATCGCCCGCTACGATTCCCAGCTGCAAAGCTTCGTTCCCGTGCCGGTTGATCTCGGCCCCGAAAGCGATCAGGTCTTTTTGATTTTGTACGGTTCGGGATTTCAAGGCGTCAACAATCTGGCCTCAGTCAAAGCCACCATCGGCGGCGAACCGGCTGAAGTGCTTTATGCCGGGCCAGCGCCGGGCTTTGTCGGACTGGATCAAGCCAACGTGCGATTGCCGCGCAGCCTGGCTGGCAAAGGCGAAGTCAGCATAGTGCTGACCGCAAACAATCGTTCCTCAAACGCCGTCACCGTCAGCGTTCGCTGATTGGCAATGGCTGACCATTTCAAGGAGAAAAACATGAAGCTCAATCAAATTCGTTCTCAAATGCTTTTCGCAATGATCGCCGTGGTGCTGCTGGCTGTTGGCGTGTTCGCGCAAAACCCTGATGGCGATCCGATTCAACCCGGTTATGAAATCAACGATCAACGCGCAGGCTCGATGTTGATCTATAACTACTACCGGAAAACAGTGTGGGCGTTTACAGAAAACACCTACATCACAGTCACCAACACAAACGGCGACACATCGGTCAGAGTCAAATTTACATTTGTAGAAGGGGCTACCGGCTACACCAGAAACTACACCGTCAATGTTGATCCTTACGCAACGGCCAATTTCGACCTCAACACCTATCTTCCCGGCCTTCTTTCAGGCACCGGATACGCAATCGCCATTGCCGTCAATGAAAATGATGAACCGATCCCGTTCGATTACCTGACCGGCGCGGCCAAAATTCACTTCAGCTCTACTCTGTACACGTCGCTGAAAGCTGTCGCCGTGCCGATCAGCCCAACCGGGTATTACGCCGCACTGCCGCGCCAATTGGCGATGGATCAAATGCCAAGCCCGCTCAGCACGCAAAAGCGCATGCTGGTCATCAACCGCATTGACGGCAGTCTACTCAACCAAATTTCTGGCATTGGCAACCTGCAAGGCGACTTGTTTGCTCCGTCGGCAAGCAGTCGCAGCTTTGATCGTGGCATATTCGGCCCTCAAGCTCGCATCCTTGTGGACGATCTGTTCACCTCACCTGTTCCTTGGTCAATTATTTTTCCTTCGTCGCAGTTTTCCTGGGGATGGTTGCGCATCCGCGCTACTGACCAATACGCCATCTCCGGCGCTGTGCTGTATTTGGACAAAGTGAACGGCGTCAACGTCAACACGCCAATTTCTTTCAACATGCGCCATCTGACCGGCACGCCCGCAACGCTGGAAACGTCTGGCGGCACGATGTACTTCGGTTATTGACCCAGTGATGCCAGCGCCACATTGACAGCCTTTCCGACCTCGCAAACAATTGCCGTGTTTCTCCCCGCAACAACACGGCAATTGGAGGTCGCGTGTCTGATCGAATCCACCTGAATCGGGCGGCGCTGGGTGTGTGCATCCTGCTGCTGAGTCTTTGTTTAGTCCCCACTGCTTCATTAACACAAACCGGCGACCCGGCCTTAGCCGTTGGAACAACGATTGAGCGCGAATTGGCAGGAGGGCAAATTCACGTCTATCAGCTTTCCGCCGCTGGCGCTGCGTTCGTCAAAGTGTTGGTTGAACAAAAAGGAATTGATGTTGAAGTAAGAGCCTTCGCGCCGGATGGCAAACAGCTTACCGCCGTGGATACTCCGAACGGCACGCAAGGCCCGGAACTTGTCGTTTTCGCGGCGGAATCGTCAGGCGCTTATCGCGTCGAAGTAATTTCGCCCGAAAAGACTGCGCAGTCAGGTCGTTACGAAATCAAGCTGCTTGAATTGCGGCTGGCGACTGAAGCCGACAAAGATCGCATTACGGCCCTCAGTGCTTATGCCGCCGGAATGCAACTGGCGCTTCAGTCCACCAAAGCTTCGCGCGATGCCGCAATCGCCAAATTCAATCAAGCGCTGACGCTGTATCAAAGCTCAGGTGACCGGCGCGAAGAAGCCGCGACCTTGTATTGGCTGGGATACTGCCACCAGTTTCAGTTCGAGATTGAAAAAGCGATTGGCTATTACTCGCAATCTCTGTCGCGGTATCAGGCGCTCAACGAAGCCGAAGACAAAAAAGAACAAGGCAAAATTTTGCCGATCCTCGCCTACTTAAACAGACAGACAGGCAATTACATTCAAGCCGCCAGCTTCTTAGATCAATCGTTGGCGTTGCGGCGCGCAATCAACGACCGCACCGGAGAAGTTGATACGCTGAATAACCTTGGCGATCTATACGGCGACCTGGGCGAGTTTCAGCAAGTGCTGGCATTTTCAAGACAGGCAATTCCACTCGCCCGCAACCTGGCATATCCCAAAGGCGAGTATCGCGCGTTGAGCAACATCAGCAATGCCTTCTTCTTTTTGGGCGAATGGCAGAAAGCGCTAGATCATAATTTTCAGATGTTGCCGTTGCTCAAATCCGCCGGAGACCGCGCCACAGAAGCTGTTTGTTTGAACAACATCGGCTTCCTATACAACCACACGGGCGACTGGCAAAAGGCGTTGGATTATTTCGAACAGGCATTGCCGCTCTATCGCCGCGCTGACGATGTGCCCGGACAGGCCGCAGTTGCAGTCAATATCGGCAACGCCTTTTTCCGGTTGAACAACCTGCCCAAAGCTCTGGAATCATTTGAACAATCGCTGTCATTGGCTCGACTGGCAAAGCGGCGAGATTACGAAGCAACCGCCTTGAACAACATCGGGCGGCTCAAGCTTCGCCTAGGCGCGTTGAGCGAAGCGGCAGAATCGTTCAACCAATCGCTGACCCTGCGTCGCGGGCTGGCAGACAAAATCGGTGAAGCCAACTCGCTGGATGGGCTGGCAGACGTGTATCGCCAAATGGGAGATGCGGCAAAGGAACGGCAGGCGCTGACCCAGGCGCTCAGTGTCATTGAACCAACAGGACATCGTTTGGGGCAGGCGCGAATTCTGAAAAACCTTGCCCGGCTTGAACGCGATCAAGGGCGGCTGTCTGAAGCAAGAACTAATATCGAACGCGCTATTTCGCTGTTGGAATTTATTCGCGCGGGGGTCGGCAATCAGGATTTACAAACTTCTTTTTTTGCATCGGTCACGGACTTTTACGATTTGCAGACCGATGTGTTGATGCAACTGCATCGGGCCAATCCGCAAGCTGGTTTCGATCTGGCTGCGCTGTCAGCCAGTGAACAGTCACGCGCTCGAACCTTGTTGGAATTGCTGGCCGAAGGGCGAACGGATTTTCGTCAGGGAGTTGATCCGTCTGCGCTGGAACGCGAACAGCGATTGCGTGCCTTGCTAACCTTGAAATATGACCGACTAACGCGCCTGCTGAATAAAAAACATACTCCCGAAGAACAAGCCGCCGCTGAAAAAGAAATTCGGCAGCTCACCGATGAATACCGGCGCACACAAGCGGAAATTCGCCAAATCAGCCCGCGCTATGCAGCCTTGATGCAACCCCAGCCGTTA
Organism: Acidobacteriota bacterium; assembly: GCA_016789605.1. Lineage (GTDB taxonomy): Bacteria > Acidobacteriota > Blastocatellia > RBC074 > RBC074 > RBC074. Next base: position 20,347 of record JAEUQO010000312.1, on the reverse strand, counting down.
AACGCCGCTGAAATTCAGCGGCTGCTGGATGATGACACGGTGTTGCTGCAATTTTCGCTGGGAGAAAAGAACAGCTATCTGTGGCTGGTTTCGCCGACTTCGATCGTCAGCCATCATTTACCACCGCGCACAGAAATTGAACACGCCGCCCGCAAAGTTTACGAATTGCTGACTGCGCGCCAACCAAAGCCGGGCTTAACCCAAACACAACAAACCGAACGGATAAGAACCGCCGAGATAGAATTCAGCGCGCAAGCAGCGACTCTCAGCCAAATGCTGCTCGCTCCAGTGGCAGCGCAACTCGGCAACAAACGGTTGGCGATTGTGGCTTCTGGCGTTTTGGAATACTTGCCGTTCGGCGTCTTGCCGGAACCTCAGGCAGCCGCGCCGCCGCAAGCCAAGCCCCTGATTGTGCAGCACGAAATCGTCAATTTGCCGTCGGCGTCAGTGTTGGCAGTGTTACGGCGCGATGCGGCTTCGCGCCAGCCAATGACCAAATCCGTCGCCGTGTTGGCCGATCCCGTTTTCGCCGCCAACGATCCGCGCGTTGCCGCCATCCCCCAACCTGACAAATCCCAATCTGTCGCGGCAACTGCCGTCGGCGTTGGTGAGCGCGGCGATTTGGCACGCCTGCCATTTTCGCGCGAAGAAGCCGACACCATTTTGTCGTTCGCGCCACATGGAAAAAACTTTAAGGCGCTGAGCTTCGCTGCCAACCGAACGACAGCGACAAGCGCCGAGCTGGCTCAATACCGCATCGTGCATTTTGCCACGCATGGTTTTCTGAATAGCGAACACCCGGAACTGTCCGGTTTGGCGTTTTCGCTGGTGAACGAGGCGGGAAAGCCGCAAGACGGCTTTTTGCGGTTGCACGAGATTTTCAACCTGCGCTTGCCCGCCGACCTGGTTGTGCTGAGCGCCTGCCAAACCGCACTGGGCCAACAAATCAAAGGCGAAGGTCTGATCGGATTGACGCGCGGATTTATGCACGCGGGAACTCCGCGCGTGGTGGCCAGTCTGTGGCAAGTCAACGACCTGGCGACAGCAGAATTGATGAAACTGTTTTATCGCGGAATGCTAAAAGATGGCCAACGGCCTGCGGCGGCTTTGCGTAACGCACAGCTTGAACTGATGAAACAGCGGCGCTGGGCTTCGCCATATTTCTGGGCGGCGTTCACGCTGCAAGGGGAGTGGAAATAAAGTTGAAACACTTTCAGCCAACCATGTTAAACCGTGTGAAGACCTCGCGGCTTCAATCGCGGTTCAAAAAGCCTGCACCCTTGATCGAATGACATGACTTGTGGAGGAGTTAATGATTTCAAAAAAACGCTGCCTGGTGAGCGCAATCATCGTGTTGATGGGTGCGCTGGTTCCCTCCTTTGCGCAAACTCAAACCGGCCAGACTTCCGGTCTGACAGAAACCCCGAAAACCATCACTGTTAACCCCAAACTGAAGCCGTATCAGCTTCGGCTGGTTTACACGAACACACCTCAGACCGACGATCCGAGACTGGTGGCGCGCATCGTCATCACTCGCGCAGGACAAAGCGAAGCAATTCAAACGCTGGACATCAAATCGTCCTGTGACGATGGGTTGGTTTCTCAATTTTTCAAAATTGAAGACATTAACTTTGATGGCTACCTGGACATCGCCGCTCCGCTGGCGCACGGAGCCAAGTGGATGAGTTTCAATTACTGGGTGTTCGATGCCCAATCCGGCAAGTTCATCACCAACGCGCTGACCAACCAATTGCGCGGCTTAGGCGGAAACGAAATGATTCTGTCGCCCAAAGAGCAGACCATTCACGTCACGCGTTTGAACCTTGGTGGCGAAGGCACTTTGGTGGGCGAAGTCTACAAGGTAGAAAACAACCTGCTGCACGTTATCGCAGTGGAGCGGCTGGTTCCGGCGGGCGCTGGAAAACCAAATGAGTTCGTGCCTAAACGATTCAAACCAACGGCCGCCGATTTGCGGCGCTTTCCCCCGAAAGAACACGATTGAACATTCCCTGTTCATTGCATTACAGGAGGTACGGCAACCATGAAACTTGGGGCGAAACTCTGGGCGCAATGTTTGGGCGTGATTTTGCTGATGTCAGCATCGGCCACGGCGGCCTTTGGCCTGCAACACAACCTGCGGTTTGTAGATCAAGCGGGCACTCCGATCGCTGATGTCGTGGTCAGAGCCACTTACACCGCGACGCCGCCTGCCATTGGCGGTGGTCCGATTGAATTGAAATCCGATGCAGACGGGCGATTGACCGTCAGTCACCCTTGCGCTCTTGCTTCAGGAAGCTGTTGCTCTCTGGTTTCGCCTGTCAGTTATCAAGTCATTGGCAAACTGGGCTATCAATTCAACGGCAGCGGATCGGTCGGCTGCGGGCTTGGCTCAAGCGACTTCACCTTCATCGGAACCGGGCAGGAATATCCCAAACTGGCTGTCGTATCTGCCGCCAACTTCCGCGCGCCATTGGCCAGCCAAATGATTGTTGCAGCCTTCGGGCTGAATTTGGCGACGACGACGGAAATCGCCGCCAACATTCCGTTGCCGACGACGTTGGCGAATCGCCGTGTTCTGTTTCGCAATCTGGACGGTGTGGAAACCGCCGCGCCATTGCTGTTTGTTTCGCCGAACCAGATTAACTTTCTGGTTCCGGCGCAAGGCGTCAACCGATTGCCGACGATCATCGTTCGAGACCTGAACAACCAAATCGTCAGCGTAACGTTCCCGACAATTGAGCTCGTCGCTCCGGGAATCTTCACGGCGAATGCCGATGGGCAAGGCGTCCCGGCTGCGGTTATCGTGCGAGCCCGCGCCGATGGTTCACAGGCGTACGAACCTGTAGCGCAATTCGATCAAACCGCGCGACGTTATGTTCCTGTGACGTTGGACCTGGGCGTGGAATCAGATGTGATCGTGCTGGCGTTGTTCGGCACGGGTTGGAGAACTCCTCCGCCTGCGACAACGGTGGCGGTCAAAATCGCCGGCATCGAATGCCCGGTGGAATATGCTGGCCCACAACCCACCAGCGAAGGCCTGGATCAACTCAACGTTCGTTTGCCTCGTGCGCTGATCGGCAAAGGCGATGTGATCGTCGAAGTTCAGTTCAACTCAACCAAAGCCAATTCGGTGCAACTGAAGATTAAATAAGCGCCAGAAGGAAGAGGGCGGCGGCGGCCGCGTACTCAGGTGTCAAATTTGATCGAGAATCAGCTTGGCGATGCTCAGGTAAATCAGCAAGCCCGTTGCATCCACCAGCGTCGTGATGAGTGGCGCGCTCAGCACTGCCGGATCAACGCCGAAACGGTGGGCGGCAATCGGAACCAGCGAGCCGACGGTTGTTGACCAGACGCAAATCACCAGAATCGTCGTGGCAATTGTCACCGCCAAATGCCAATCGTGCGTTACCCAATACGCCTGCCCAAAGGCGACGCATCCGATCAGCAAGCCGACCAGCAGCCCCGTCGTGGATTCGCGCAAGGCAACACGCCAGGCGTGTTTGACGCCGATTTCTCCCAGCGACAAACTGCGAATGACAGTCATAACAGTTTGCGCTCCGGCGTTGCCGCCCGTGCCAATCAGCAGCGGAACGAAAAACGTCAGCGCCACCACCGAAGCCAGTTCACTTTCAAACGCGTGCAGCACTTTGCTGGTCAGCGTGCCGGCGACGAATAAAAACAACAACCAGCCGATGCGTTTGCGCACAACGTGAAAAATCGGATTGTCGAAATAGGGTTTGTCCAGTGCGCCGGGTTCGACGCCCGCCATGCGCAAAATGTCTTCGGTTTGCTCTTCGATAAGCACGTCAATCACATCGTCCACAGTGACAAATCCGACGACGCTGCCATCACGCTCTAACACCGGTACAGCCAGCAAATTGTATTTGGCAATTTTTTTGGCGACAGATTCCTGATCTTCGGTGACTTCGACGGTGACCGGTTTGCGGCGCATCGCCGCCGCCAGCGGTTGCTGCATTTCGGCCATGACCAGATCGCGCAGCGAAACGGAACCGAGCAAGTGCCCGGTTTCCGGTTCGAGCACGTAACAGGCATAAATGGATTCTTTTTCGCGCGCGACCAGACGAATGTGTTTGAGCGCATCGCCGACGGTCATGTGCGGATCAAGCCGCACAAATTCAGTCGTCATGATGCCGCCCGCAGTATGGTCAGCGTATTGCAGCAAATGCTCCAGCTCGGCTTTGACTTCGTCGCTCACGCGCGCCAAAACGCGGCGGCGTTCGGTCAACCCCATTTGCTGAATGATGTCGGTGCGTTCGTCGGCAGAAAGGCCATCGAGGATTTGGGCGGCCCGGCCTGGGTCCAGTTTTTCCAGGATCGCGCCGCGCCGCGTCATGGTCGGCTGGTCAAAAAGTTCGATGACGCGTGCCACGGGCAGCATCATCATCACGGTCGCGGCTTCCAGCAATTTCAACTGGTTGAGCAATTCAACCAAATCTTCCGGTGCAAGATCAGCTACTTGTTCGCTGATGCCAACAAAGCTTTCTTCCAGGCGGAGATTGATTCGTTCGCGAAGCTGTTCGACTGTCGCCATCTATCATCTCCTTTCCTCCCATTTCTGCCGCAAGTCGCGCATCAGGTCAATGAAACGCAAATCGCACCGCAGATTATCCAAACGGTTGTTGTCAGCGAAAAGCGGATAATTCTCGTTGCCCAGCGCGACAGCCTTTTGTAGCCATTCGACCGCGTCATCGCGTTTGTTTTCCATCGCGTATAACGAAGCCAGCCAAACGGCGACATCGTGATCTGCCGCGGCTGTTTCCTTGACCTGGGGTGTAATCAAACTGAGCGCGCGTTGGTGTTCGCCGCGGGTGCTGTGACACCACGCCAGCAAAATCTGTAACGGCTCAAAATGCGCGTGCAACGGCATCACTTCTTCCACCAATCGCCGACAATCGTCTACGCGGCCCATGTTGAAATAGGTCACCGCCTGAAATGTCTTGACCAGGGGGTGGTCAGGTTCGACAGCACGTGCTTTCTCAAACTCGGCAATGGCTTTGTCATATTCGTGACGATAAGTATACAAACGACCACGGTTGTAACAGGCAATCACCACGTCCTTCGGATTCAGTTCCAGCAACTTATCGTATTGCCGCAACGCTTTGTCATACAGACCATTCAACCGATAGAGCAATCCCGCAATGATAAAAACGGTCGGGTCGTGCGGCGCGTGGCGACGCGCTTCGGCCAGTGTCGCCAGTGCTTTGTCCTTTTCGCCGCGATTCAAATAAACATAGACCATCTGTAACTGTGCGCCCGCCAGTTTTGGGTCCAGTTCCAAGGCGCGTTTGAGCGAAGCTTCAGCCAGTTCAAAGTAATCCTGCCCGCCGTAGCCCTGGCCGTGGTGCACGTAACAACGCCCCAGTGTGTAATGCGCGCGCGCAAAATTCGGATCAAGGCGAATCGCCTCTTGAAACATCTTGATCGCGACATCCAGATCGTGATCATCAAAACTGTGCGAGATGTATTGAAACAACAGATCGCGTCCGCGCAGGTAAAACTCATACGCTTCGGCGCTGTTGGTCAGCGGACGATCAATCTTTTGCTGCTCTTCTTCGGTGAGCTTCAACTTCAGCCCGGCGATGACGTGTTCGGCAATCGTGTCTTGAATCGTGAGCAAATCGCGCGAATCCAGGTCAACCTTGTCGCTCCAGAGGATTTCGCCGGTTGCGGTCGCGATCAGTTGTGTCGTCACGCGAAAGCGGTCGGTAGTTTTGATAAAGCTGCCCGCCAGAACGGTGCTGACCGCCAACTCGTCGCCAACGGCGCGCGGATCAACGTTCTGCCCGGCATAGCGAGCGATGTATTGCGAAGGGCGGACAACCAGCGAACGCAAATGCGCCAAGTCAGAGATGATGCCGTCAGCCAGGGAAATCTCGTAAAAATTGTCTTCAACGTTGCCGGACAGATTCTTGAAGGGCAACACGGCAATGGTACGTTTGCTTTCCGTTCCCCAGGAAGTTGGGCGCGACAGCGGCGCACCGCTGCTGGTCGGTGATTGACTGGGCGTCGAACGCGCTTCGCGGCTTTCCGTCGCGCGTGAGGGCTCACTGGTTGATTTGGTAGGCGCCTGGCTGCGATTCGAAATCTGGCTGTTGCGCTTTTTGCCAAAGACGCTGCCGCTGAAAACTTTGGTTAAGGCTCCTGTCAATCCCCACGAACGCGCGCGTTGCGGCGCCACCAGCGTCCCGGTCGTAACTGAATCTGTCGCCAGCGCGTGCATCAGGTTTTTGAGCGCATCGCGCATTTCGGTCATCGTGGCAAAACGATCCTTGGGCTTTTTGGCCAACGCGCGATCCAGTAACTCTTGCAACTGATCAGGCGCATTCGGATTTTCTTCGCTAACCGGATCGGGCGTGGCATTGATGACCGCGTGCAGAATTTCAATGCGATGACGGCCGCGGAATGGTTGTTGCCCCGTGACCATCTCATAGAGCAATACGCCCAAACTGAAAATGTCTGTGCGGTGATCAACGCGCTCGCCAGCAGCTTGTTCCGGCGAACCATACCCCATCGTGCCATACGGCACGCCAAGCTCGGTCATGGATTTGTCCGGGTCTTGCGTTTCGTCTCCGGCGAGCATTTTGGCCAGTCCGAAATCCAGGACTTTCACCTGCCCTTGTTCGTTGACGATGATGTTGGAAGGTTTGATGTCGCGATGCACGATGCCGCGCGCGTGAGCGGCGGCCAACGCGTCTGCGATTTGTAACGCAATAGAAAGCGCGCTGGTGATTTTTAACGGCTGGCCATTGATCACCTGCTTCAACGTGCGTCCTTCGACAAACGGCATGACGATATAAATCCAGCCGCCGCTTTCTCCGATGTCGAAGATCGCGCAAATGTTCGGATGATCAAGCACAGACGCCAGCCGCGCTTCACGTTCAAACCGGCGACGCGCCGTTTCGCTCGCGGCTTGTTCCGGCAACAAGACCTTGATCACAACCAGTCGCTGCAACCGTAAATCTTCGGCCTTGTAAGCAGTCGCCTGCCCTCCCTGACCAAGCTGTTCGATGATGCGGTAATGAGAAAGCGTTGTGCCAGGAGCAAGCAAAGCCATATCGTATCCCTTTGGGCCTCTTTCTGGATGGGCGTGTTGTTTTACATTGAATTTCGATTGCGTGGGCGCTTGCCGGAATGTGCAAGTCGCGCGGGGTCATCGAAAAAGACAAGTTGTATGCTACTACCCGATGGAACCGGCTTCAAGCAAAGAAACGTTTCGCGCGACTTTACCTACGTGAGAAGAAAGAATCATTGTCAGTCAATGGCCGTGTCACAGACACTGGTCGCTACAATTCAACTATAAACAGCTTTACCGCGGGTTCATGCGCCGTCAAATTAACCTGTCGTTCATAGCGAAACCCTAGCCTTTCAAGCACGCGGATCGAACTGTCGTTGTCGGGAGTCGTCACAGCAGCAACGCGCGTCAGCCCGAAGATGTCCCGCGCCTCAGACAACACCGCAGCGGCAGACTCCACCGCATATCCCTGTCCCCAAAACGCGGGTAAGAATGCATAGCCGACATCCACGTCAGGCAGTGTGTCGCGTTTGATCAATCCGCAGATTCCTGCCGCCGCGCCGGTCGCTGTCACCGTAACCAGGTATAACCCAAATCCGTGTTGCTCATAACTGGCCTGCGGTCCGTGTAGAATGTACTGTTGCGCGTCTTCTATCGTTCGTACGCCTTTGTCGCCGATATAGCGCAGGAACGATGGCTCATTCAACAACCGCAAGATGAATGGCGCATCATCGAATGTCAGTCGTCTTAGCCGCAATCGTTCTGTCTCGCGGATTTCCATCCCTATGTCACCACATGCAAAAAGGCGAGCCGGATATCCGTCTCGCCTTTCGGTAAATCGTTCAAAGCTCAGAAACGCATTGCTCACTGGACTTCGCTGACGCTGTCGACCATCAGCTTGCCGTCGGCAATCTTTCCAGAAACTTTGAATGTTGCCCCTTTATCTTTCGCGCTTTTTTCGAGTGCTGCTTTGGCGAGCGCCACGCCTTTTTCATCAAACTCGGTATATTTGCCATCAGCAAAGATGCCGAGCCCGCTCTTGGAGCAGCGCACGATGCAATCCTTGGCTTCTTCAGCGGAAGCCGCTTGCGGATTCTCTTTCTTCGCGACTTTAGCCGAGCAGGCTTTGTCCACAATGTGGCCAGTCAAGGTAACGGGCTTGTCGTCAGCAACGGCAACCACCGCCAAACTCAACCCAAAAGTAATTGTAATAGCGAGCGAGAGAAGTTTCTTAGTCATCACAGACGTCCTTTTGTTAACGGTTGAAATCATAACAGACTGTTTCTCAAACAGCCTGTCGCAAGGTTTCGTAACAATTTGCTGTTGCCAGCGCAATGCTTTTTTGACAACAACAGTTCAGGCTACAAATGCAAATGGCGAAAATTAACGAAGGACAGCGATGAGGGAAAGGAGATTACAACGCGCGTGGACTGCGGTATTGTTCGTAACGCCGCGTCGGTTCGTATTTGCTCGTACTAAACATCGGGTCTTTTTTCGGCGGGCCTTCCAAACGGATGATTTCAATCGCTTCCTGATAAACCCGTTCGAGGTTTTCAGGCTGAAAACCATTCAAACGGCAGGCGCGGACATGCGCGCGAACCATATCTTCGACTGCTAGGCGCCCCGTTTCGTCTAACTCTTGGAGCGCACGTAGAGCATGAGCGGAAAGCTTCATAACCAGATAACCAGTCCTTTCGCTTCAATATATTTGAGTTGTTCCTTAGCGTTTGAGCTTGGAGGCAGAAAGCGGGCGCAGTGTAGCATAGTTTTCTGACGTGTCCACTAAATTTTTCTGACGGAGAAGAGGCCGTTCGGCAAGCCTGCGTGCTAGAATAACGGCCTTGTGAAGGCTCCGCGCGGTTCCAAGCACACGAAATCAAACGGCGCAGAATCAGTTAGTTATGCGAATTGCCGCTTCTACCTATCTTAATTCGGCCCCACTTGTTTACAGTTTTGCTCAAGGGAGTTTGCGTGACCGTTATGAGTTCATCGGTGATGCTGCGCCGGCGCGTTGTGCGGCCCTTTTGGCTGCCGGTCAATGCGATATTGCGCTCATTCCGGTCATCGAATATCAACGCATCCCAAACCTGCAATTGCTTCCTGATGTCGCGGTCGCGTCCAAGAATCGCGTCCGTAGCGTTCTGCTCGCAGCCCGCCGCCCATTGAACGAAGCGCGCACGGTTGCGCTTGATACCTCTTCGCGCACGTCGCAAACGCTGGTCAAAGTTCTCCTCGCCAATCGCTATGGCGCTCATCCCAAATTCACCGAACGCACTCCCAATGCTTCGCAAAATGGCGAGAACATGCTTGATGACGTAGATGCCGCGTTAGTTATCGGCGATCCCGCAATGCGCCTCGCCGCCGTTGCGCAAGAGGTTGGCGTACAGATTTATGACCTTGCCGAAGAGTGGCGCGCGTTAACGGGCTTGCCGTTCGTGTTCGCAGTGTGGGCCGTGCGGCAAGAAGCGTTGTCAGCCGCGCCCACACTGTTGCGCGATTTTTTAACGGCCAAACACGAAGGCTTATCGCAGTTGCCTCAACTTGCGGCAGAATATGCACCGATGTTGCAGTTGCCCGTTGAAAACCTGTTGAGCTACCTGCAAGACAATGTAAATTACGATCTCGACCAGGAAAATATTGCCGGGATGCAACGTTACTTTGAGCTGGCCGGTGAGGCCGGGCTGATTCCTGAGGTACAAGAGCTGCGGTTTTTGCGGCCAGAAGCATTGAATGCCGTGACGGGTTGTTAGGACAGGCGGCATCAAATCGCCAAACAACACAATACGAAACTCTGAACTCATCTCACGCTGTCAATTTTAGAGCTGTCAATTTCATAGAGGATTCGCGGAATGAAGATTACCGCCCTGGCTGGAGGTGTCGGCGCATCGAAGTTGCTGGATGGAGTAAGCCGTATACTGCCGCCCGAAGACCTGACTGTCATCGTCAATACCGGCGATGATATTGAAATGTTTGGCTTGTATATCTCGCCTGACATAGACATTGTGACGTACACACTGGCGGGACTGGTAAACCCGGCTACTGGTTGGGGACTGACCAGCGATACCTTTCACTGTCTCGATTTGCTCTTGCGCTATAACGAAAGCGAGCGCTGGTTCAACCTGGGCGACCGCGATCTGGCCACGCACATTTACCGCACACAACAACTGCGCGCCGGAAAGCCGCTCTCAGCCGTGGCTGAACAAGTGTGCAAAACGCTCGGTGTGGCAACGCAGATTCTGCCCATGACCGACACACACACGCCGACAACGATTTTAACTGACGAAGGGCCGCTACATTTTCAGGAATATCTGGTGCGACGTGGCGCCGAGCCCAAGATCACCGGCATCCGGTTTGAGAACATTGCGCAAGCCCAACCAGCACCGGGCGTTGCCGAAGCCATTCTCGAAGCGGACGCCGTGTTGCTTTGTCCCAGCAATCCGTTGATCAGCATCGGGCCGATTCTGGCTGTGCCGGGAATGCGCCAACTGCTGCAAGAGACAGCAGCCAAAATCATTGCGGTAAGTCCTATCGTTGGCGGAGCTTCACTTAAAGGCCCGTCGGATCGCATGCTGGCGCAACTGGGGATGGAAGTTTCGGCAACTCAAGTCGCCAAACTATATGCGGATTTTTTGGATGTGTTCATCCTTGATCAGCAAGACAGCCGCGAACAACCAGCCATCAAACAACTTGATTTACAGGTTGTGCTGGCCAACACCGTCATGCGCGACCTGGAAAGCAAAATGGCACTGGCACAAACCGTTTTGACAGCGCTGGCATAACCACTGCGCCCAGCCTATGTCTCATCGCGATGCGTTATTTACTGATCCCCGTTAAAGACCTGTCCGGCGCCAAACAGCGACTGGCCGCGTTGTTGACACAGGCAGAACGCACACAGTTGGCCTGGGCGATGCTGGAACAAACCTTCGCCGCCGCCGCGCAAGTTCAAACAGTGGATCGTATCGCCATCGTGACGCTCTATCCTCCGGCAATCGCCCTGGCTGAAAAATACGGCCTTGAAGTGCTGCACGAAACAGAACAAATTTCGGAAAGCGCGTCGGTGGATTTCGGCGCACGCCAAGCCCAAGCGCGTGGCGCAGAGGCCGTCTTGCGCTTGCCGATTGATCTGCCCCTGATCACGACACAGGACATTGAAACGATCTTGCGTTACGACCGCCCAGACGAACCGACGGTTGTCATCGTACCGTCAGCCGAAGGCACTGGCACAAATGCGATTTTGCGCCGTCCTCCCACGCTCTTCCCTTCCCGCTTTGGGCCAGACAGCCTGTCGCATCACTTGCACGCAGCACGACAACTTGGCGCGCACATTGAAATCGTTCACCTGCCGCACATCGCACTTGATATAGACACACCAGAAGACCTGGTCGCGTTGCTCGCGACTGCGCCGGACTCTCCGCTGACAGCATTGCTGACCGAACTGCACGTGCCAGAACGCTTGCGCGAACTTGCTGATTCTTCGTCGTCCTAGCCCAATCCTTTTCCGCAGACTGGTGCTGGCGCGAAAAATCGTGGATCATAGCCGCAGTCAGGCAAACAAACAGAGTTCCCCCTCGTTATCCAACGGATTAGCTACAAGGAGAAACCTCTCTATGAAATATGGCGCCGGTCAGGTATCTGCCCCGACAGAGCTTCGCAGTCGTTTGGGACAAGGAACAGAAATCTCTGGCGAAATACGATTTTCCGAAGTGTTACGCGTTGACGGCGTTGTGTCCGGCAAACTCACTTCTGATTCTGGCAATCTGGTTGTGAGTGAGCGCGGCCACGTCAAAGCCCAGATCGAAGTCGGTTTCGTCGAAGTCTTTGGCACCATCGAAGGCACCATCAGAGCCCAGTACAAGGTGGAAATCCGTCCGGGGGGACGCGTGCGGGGCGATATTTTCACGCCGGTGCTCAACATTGAATACGGCGCGACGTTCGACGGCACCTGTCATATGAAGGAAGGGAAACCCGCGCCAAGCAGCGCGACTCCGGCGACAATGGCCAACAAACCCAACCAGCAATCCAAGGTATCTTGAAATCCGGTTAGTCGTTCCGGCAAAAACAATCAGGGCGAGCCGGACACAACGACTCGCCCTGAATTGACTCCGCTACCCAAAAAACGGACGACTTATCCCATCGAGGTGAAGCGCTCGGGTTTCACTTTGTAAAGCACGCGCACTTCACCCGGTTGGCGAAACGGATACACATCCTGGCCCAGATATTTCTTGGCCATTTTGTTGATGTGATCATCTGCGCCGTCGTGCGTACGAACGGCGACGTTGCCGCGCACTTCCAGATAACGATACGGATTCTCTGGATCAACGAACATCAACGACACGCGACCGTCGCGTTGCAAATTTTTGTCCTTCTGCCGACCTTCTGCGGTGTTCACCAGCACATATTCGCCGTCGTAATCCACCCAAACCGGCGTTACTTGAGGCGAGCCGTCCGGCATCACAGTCGCCAATCCGGCAAACACTTTCTTCTCGATCAAGTCCAAATATTTTTCAGGAATGCTTTGTGCCATCTTGGTCTCCTTTTCGTTGGTTAGAGCACTAATTCTGCCATCATACGTAATACGTTGATGTCTGAAGTTCCGCAAATCATGGTTGTAATCCCACTGGTTTTCCACGCTGCCAGTCGTTCCGCGATGCGCTCACGCGGGCCGCACAACGCGATTTCGTCCACCAGCGCATCGGGCACTGCCATTGCCGCTTCCATCTTCTTGCCGCTCAGATATGCCGCCTGGATTTGGTCGGCGGCGTCCTGATATCCATACCGGCAGGCAATGTCGTAATAGAAGTTTTTGCCCTTGGCTCCCATCCCGCCGATGTAGAGCGCCAAATTCGGTTTGACCTGATTGCGACAGGCATTGACGTCATCGCCCGGCACGATATGAACAGTCGGCGCAATGTCGAAATTGGTCAGGTCTTTGCTCGTGCCTGCGGCTGCCGCTTTGGCAAAACCTTCGTCCAGCCATTCGCGATAAACTGATAGCCGCTCTGGCGAAAAGAAAATCGGCAGCCAGCCATCAGCGATTTCGCCGGCCAGGGCCACGTTTTTCGGACCAACCGCCGCCAGGTAAATCGGTATGCGATCACGCAGCGGATGCACAATCAATTTGAGCGGCTTGCCCAAACCGGTGCCGCCGTTGCATGGGATGTCGTAATGCTCGCCGTGATGTTCCAGCGGTTGTTCGCGCTTGAGAATCGTGCGCACGATTTCGACGTATTCGCGCGCGCGCGTCACGGGTTTGCCGTAAGGCACGCCGTGCCAGCCTTCGACGACTTGCGGGCCAGAAGCGCCAATGCCGAGCAGCATGCGTCCACCGGTCAGCAAATCCACGGTGGCGGCCGTCATCGCCGTCATCGCCGGTACGCGCGCGGTCATTTGCATAATCGCCGTGCCGACGTTGATCTTTTCGGTTTTGGCCGCCAGCCAAACCAACGGCGACACGGCGTCAGAGCCGTATGCTTCCGCCGTCCAGACCGAATGAAACCCCAGCCGGTCTGCTTCCTGCGCCAACGCCACGTTGTCTACCGGCGTTGAGCCCCAATATCCGACATTCAATCCAAGCCGCATTGATGCCCCCTGATCATATAAGTTTGAAACTTGAAGTTTGAAACTTGCGCCTGACTTTTGGCGGCTTCTTCCTGTAAAAACCTGAAATTAGCCGCAGAATGACGCACAGTTTTCATCATTCTCTGGATTATTTGTTGCGGCGGCGGGTGTGATGCCGCACCGCTTGTTTGTCATAACACTGCGCTGATTTCGCTTAACTGCCGAACGTACGCATTGGCAGATTCCGGCTGCCCCTGGCCCAGCGTTTTTTGCCACAGCCAATCCAGCACAACGCGTTTGCTGTCATCCTGTTCCGCTTCGCGCGCCAGACAGGCGCAATAAAACAACCACATCAGGCGGTCTGCCAGCGGTTTGAACAGCGCTCCAGCCCAGGCATCTTGCATCTCGTGCAACGGTTGCAACGCCTGGCGCAAGGCGGCGACTTCCGCGCGCCCGCGCTCGCGCAACACAGCGTCATCCAGCCCGTCGAACCAGTCAGCCAATTGCTGGCAAAATGCTGCATCAAGTTTGTAGCGCTGAATGTCGCGCACCGATTGCGCCAGCAAGGTATTGTGCGCGCCTTCCCAGGCTTCAAAAATGACGCAATCACGCAACAAGCGCGGCAACACGGAAAAGTTTTCCATCGCGCCATTGCCGCCCAGCACTTCGATCCCCTGACGCACAACGCCGGTCGCCAAAAACGAACTACGGTATTTGTTCAGATTCACCGCCAGCCGGAAAAACTGGCGCGCGGCGTCATCAGCGTTGCCGGTTTCGATTTCGTCGCGCAGATGCGCCAGATACATACTACCCGCCGTCAGCGCCATCGTCGTGGCGCGCATTTCGGTGAGCGTTTGTTGCACAAGCGGAAGGTCTTTGAGCGGGACGCCAAACGCGTGGCGCTGTTGCGCATACGTCCAGGCAATCACATACGCCCGCCGTCCAGCCGCCGTCGAACCAACGGCGTTATACAGCCGCGACGTGTTGACGACGAAATCCATCGCCTGTTGAAAGCCTTTGCCCGGCGCGCCAATTTGGTAGGCCAGCGCGTCTTTGAAATCCACTTCGGCGGTCGCGAGCGATTTCGTGCCGAGTTTGTCTTTCAAACGACGGATGTACATTCCGTTGGGTGTGCCGTCTTCGAGTTTGCGCGGTACCAGAAACAGGCCCAGCCCCTTGGTTCCGGCAGCCGCGCCGTCAGGGCGCGCCGTCACCAAAGCCAAATCCGCCGTCACATTCGAGCAAAACCATTTCTCGCCATTCAGCCACCATTGCCCATCGCGTAACGTTGCCATGACGGCGTTCGCGCCGACATCCGAACCGCCCTGGACTTCGGTCAGAAATTGCGCGCCGTGCCAGCGCGTGTCGTAATTTTCATCCAGCAAACGGAACAGGTATTTGGCTTTCAGTTCTTCGCTGGCGGCAAATTGCAGCGTCTTGATCACGCCCGCGGTACAGGCCAGCGGACAATTGTGCCCGGCTTCGCCGTTGTACGAAGACAAATAAAACAGCGCTTGCGCCAGCAAATTGCTGCCCGGCTGGCCGTACACGCCCATCGTGCCGGAACCGTAAATGAATTTGCCGGCCAAATGATGATCTTGTGAATGAATGACGTCTTCGGTGCGTTCACCGACTGCCGACCAGCGCTCCAACCGTGGCAGGTTTTCGGGCTGATTGGCGCGTTGCACCGCCTGATCAACGACCGTGGCGGCAGCAGCGCCAAATTCCCGCAAACGAGCGATGTGCTGTTGCAATCGTTGTTCGCCCCAGTAAAACGCCAGCAGACTTTGCAGATGCTGATCTGTCTCGTAAAAATTCGATGGCTGGCTACGTTCCCAGGCCTGCAACTCGGCGCGGCCTTGCGCAGTCCCGGCCACAGACAATTTGAGTTCTTTTGCTGGTGTGCTCATGAGTGTCCCTTTGTCGCGCCCGTAAAGGCGTCCGATGAACTGATGTTACAGTCTTGCTGTCGGGAAGAAACGTGGCGTTTGAGCCTGGCAAAGATAACATATCGCTCTCACGACCGGATACGCAGCCGGGAAAATTTGCGGCGGATGACTGATCCGAGGTTCTTTCCAAGACAGCCTTCTGCTTGCATTCAGACGGTTTAATTTCTCCTTGCGTCACCTACCCAAAAGCCGTACCATCAGCCCGCCTTCGCGCCCGTAGTTCTCTTCCAGCGCGTGCCCAAGCTCACAGCACAGTTCTCGCACGCTGTTGAGTCGTCAATAAGCAGAACAATTTTAGTGTACGGAGTCGTCTAATGCCCTTCGACAACGAATTCACCCTCGGAATCGAGGAAGAGTTTCAAATCATTGACCCGCAAACACGCGAATTACGCTCGCGCGTGGACGAAATTCTCGAAGAAGGGCGCATGCTGTTGGGCGAGCAGGTCAAACCCGAAATGCACCAGTCCATGATCGAAGTCGGGACGGGCATCTGCCGCGACGTCACGGAAGCCCGCGCCGACGTCATCAAATTGCGCCGCGCCATTTCAGAACTCGCCTTTCGCAAAGGCCTGGCCATCGCCGCCGCATCTACTCATCCGATTTCACACTGGGCCGATCAACGCATCACCGAGCACGAACGCTATTTCCAGATGATTGAAGAGTTGCAGCATTCGGCGCGCGCGTTGTTGATTTTCGGCATGCACGTGCACGTCGGTATGGCTGATCGCGAAGCAGCCATTGCCGTCATGAACGCCGCCCGCTACTTCCTGCCGCACGTATATGCCTTGTCGTGCAGTTCTCCGTTTTGGATCGGGCGCAACACCGGCATGAAGAGTTACCGGTATGAAGTCTTCAAACAATTTCCGCGCACGGGCATTCCGGATTATTTCAATTCGGTTGGCGAATTCGACAACTTCGTCAACTTGCTGATCAAAACCGGATGTATTGATAACGGCAAAAAGATTTGGTGGGACATCCGCCCGCATCCATTTTTCCCGACGCTGGAATTCCGCATCTGCGACATCCCGACCAAAGTTGACGAAACGATTGCCATTGCAGCTCTCTTTCAAGGCATCGTCGCCAAGCTGTATAAACTCTACCGACAAAACATGGGCTTCCGGCTGTATCGCCGCGCCTTGATCGAAGAAAACAAATGGCGCGCGGCGCGCTACGGTTTGGATGGCAAGCTGATTGATTTCGGCAAACGCGAAGAGGTAAATACCCGTTCCTTGATTCACGAATTGCTGGAATTTGTAGATGACGTGGTGGATGAATTAGGTAGCCGCGATGCCATCAACTACGTCTATAAGATTCTGGAAACCGGCACGAGCGCCGATCGCCAGTTAAAGGTCTATCAAGAGACCGGCGATTTGCGCGCCGTGGTGGACATGTTGTTGAAAGAAACCATTGAAGGCGTTTTTTAAGTACCCAATTACGCTGAAAAACGCCTTTCTGGATAAAGAATATTTCGGAATATTTCGATTGAATTGACGCAAACGGCTCTGACGCCACGAACGAGTGTTTGTCCGCTTCGGACAAAGCATCCCCACCCCAAAGCGTGCGTCAGCAATTGCCATCCCCCGCCTTCCCCCTGCCCGTGCCCCACAGATGACGAAGTGACCCCGTTGTTCGTCCACACGAATTAGTTGCTGAACGAGCCTCCAGTTCAGCGAGAGGTTGATTCGCTTGACCGGCCCGGCTGTGAAGTCCCCGTGCCACCGATGGCTGGCGAATTGGTGCCTTATGAGAAGAGGGACAACGATAGCTGCAGGGGCAATTGTGTTGGGGACGGCGCTGCTGATTTCGGCGCGCTGGGTCTTACCGGTCATGGGTTTGGCTGGCGCGGAAGATGAACTGGTACAACCGTTGATCTGGTTGACACCGTATTTGCTGACGGCAAGTTGTGGCGGCGGCGTGTTGCTGTTCTGGAGTCTGAAACGACAACCGGCCGCGCCAGCATACCCCGAAGCAAGGCGGTTGGTGGAAGAAGCCGAAGACTGGCCCGATGATTTTTTGATCGGTGAGGAGTGCGAGACTGTGGCAGAGGCCAAACCGAGTGCGGCCCAAGCGACAGTGGAGGCAGCGGCAGAAGAGGCCGTTGCGGAACCGGAGTTCAGTTTTCCCGGCTTGCGAGCTGTTCCTGCGTTAACGCGCACGGTAGCCAATTCGGCGGCGCTTTCGGCGCCTTCCCTCACAATGAGCGCGGACGAAGAGCGCCCGCCTCAACATCCGAAAGACCTGGCGATGAACATTTACGAACAAACTCTCAGCACCAGCGAAGCGTTTCCGCTCAGCCAGCCGTTCAGTGACGGCTTGCCAGAAACGCCTGCGGCTCCCGTGCAACAGCTTCCGCCACCGTTGCCGGAATTTGCCGGACGCGCGTTTGAGCTGGCCGAATTGCTGGCCGCGCGCGGCAACCACGAAATCAAAATCCTGGGCTTGCAAGGATTGGGCGGCGTGGGCAAAACCACCTTGGCGCTGAAACTGGCGCATCAAATTGCTTCGCATTATCCCGACGCGCAAATTTTTGTGGATTTGAAAGGCGCCAGTTCCCAGCCACTGTCCATCGCCGAAGCGCAATCGCACGTCATTCGCGCGTTTTTGCCTGCTGCGCGCTTGCCCGAAAATGAAGCCGAACTGGGACAAATGTACAACGCTGTGTTGTATGGCAAACGCGCGCTGCTTTTGCTGGACAACGCCGTCAACGCGCAACAGTTGTCGCCGCTGTTGCCGCCCGAAACCTGTTTGCTGATTGTCACCTCGCGCCAGCACATTTCGTTGCCGCAAATGTTCACGTCGCGGCTGGAAGCCTTGCCGCCATCAGAAGCGCGCGAAATGTTGCACCGTCTGTTGCCCAACATCGGTTATGGCGCTGAAGCCGTCGCCGAACTCTGCGGTCATTTGCCGCTCGCGTTGCGGCTGGCAGCCAGTGCGTTGACGCTGCACCCGGATATGGGGGTGGGCAATTACATCGAGCACCTGCACCGCATTCAGCAAGAAGGCACGCGCCGTCCTGTCGAAACCGTGCTGCGGTTGAGTTACGAATTGCTCGTGCCCGGCTTGCGCAAACTCTGGCGTACGTTGGCGACCTTCCCTGATTCTTTTGACATTCCGGCGGCGGCGGCAATCTGGCAAATCAACCCGGCACGAGCCGAAAACGCCTTGCAACGACTGATGGCTTACAGTCTGGTCGAACGCAATCGCGCGACGGGGCGCTTTCGGTTGCACGATTTGATGATGCGATTTGCCGAAACCTGTTTGCACGAAGACGAACGCGCCGTCGCCAGTTATCGGCACGCCACGCATTTTCAAAGCGTGTTGCACGAAGCCGATGCGCTATACGAACAAGGCGGCGTCTTTTTGAAGCAGGGGCTGGAACTGGTTGACCGCGAATGGCACAACCTGCAAGCCGCACAAGTCTGGGCGGCTTCGCATCTGGAGACGGATCGCATGGCTTGCGAATTGTGCAATTCGTTCCCCGATGCCGGACGCTTTGTGCTCGATTTGCGCCAGCATCCGCGTGAACGCATTCGTTGGAGCGAAACCGCGCTGGCCGCCGCGCAACAACTCAAGCGGCGCAAAGCCGCCGCCAGACACATGATCACGCTGGGCGATTCATATGCTGACCTGAGCGAAATCCAGCACGCCATAGATTGTTACCAGCAAGCGTTGGAAATCACACGCGCCAGCAACGATCCGCGCGGACAAGCAGCCGCGTTAATCGGTTTGGGCACGGCGCATTACCTGGGCGGCGGTTTGAATCGCGCACGCGAATTCCAGGAAGCCGCCTTGCAACTGGCCCAGGAACTGGGCGATCACCGCTTGGCCGGCAATGCGCAAGGAAGCCTGGGACTGACCTATTACTCGTTGGGCAATGCGCGCAAAGCCAGCGATTTGCTCGAACGGCAACTGGTCACCGCGCGCGAACTCGGCGACCGGCGCAGCGAAAGCAACGCCTTGGGCGGATTGGGGCTGTCGCATTACGCGCTGGGCAACGCGCAACGCGCAATCGAATTGTTTGACAAACAATTGCACATCACGCGCGAAATCGGCGACCGGCGCGGCGAAGCCAGCGCGCTCAGCAACATGGGCAGCGCCTTTGCCAGTCTGACCCAATACCGTCAGGCGCGCACCTGTCACGAACAAGCCCTGGCCATTGCGCGCGAAACTGGCGACCGGCGCACCGAAGCCAACGCCTTGGGCGGACTGGGTCTGGCTCTCTATCACGAGGGCAATCTGTCACGCGCCATCGAACTGTTTGAACGCCAATTGGCCATCGAAAGCGAAATCGGCGACCGGCGCGGTGAAGCCCTGGCGTTGATCAACCTGGGTGAAGCCTATACCGCTTCGTGCGAAGCTCAACGCGCCATTGATTTGCTGCGGCGCGCCTTTAACCTGACCAGTCAAACCGGCGACATCGCCGGACAGGCGCACGCCATTTTCAACCTCAGTCTGGCCCTGGATCAGATCGGTGAACGCAAACAAGCCATTGCCCAGGCTGAAGCGGCGCTGGAACTGTTCCAAACCGCTGAGCATCCTCATCTGAAGGTTGTGCGGGAAAAACTGACCGATTGGAAAATGAGCTAAATCAGAACACGCGACATCGGTACACGACAAAGTCAGGACGCCAACATTCATCGCAATGGTTAAGTGCCGCGTGTTCTGATGACGGCTGTTACGATTTAGATCAGATTTCATTTTGGCGTACGGGTTTTGCCACAGAGGCACAGAGCCACAGAGGTTTCTAAGTATTTCTCTGAGCCTCCGTGGCTCTGTGGCCAATCCGTAAAGCGAATTGAAAAACGAT
>JAEUQO010000293.1 GCA_016789605.1 Acidobacteriota bacterium | reverse complement strand
GTCCGTGGTTTGATCTTCATAAACCGGCGCGAAGCGTTTTTGCTCGTCGTAAACGTGCAGACATTTGCGAAACCGCACGCCGGTTACTTTGCCTTCGCCGTCGCGCAAAATTTCGACCGGCCCCCAACCGTTGTGACGTTCGACGCCTTCTTCGTCGCCTTCCAAGATTTCGACTGTGTCGGCGGGCATTTCTTCCAAGCTTTCCAGTGAAACCAGATGCACGCGCGCCGTTCCCGCCAAGCGCGCCGCCGTGCGCGCCGTGTCGTAAGCAATCTGCCGCACGACCGTGCGCGCCACGTCATAAGCCACGTTGCCGCCGCCGATGACGACGATGTTGCGACCAATGTCGAGCGGTTCGCCCAACGAAACCGCGCGCAGCAAATCCACGCCGCCAAACACGCGCGGGCCGTTTTCGCCCGGCAAGCCCAGTCCGCGCGAAGCTTTCGCGCCGACAGCAATCAGCACGGCAGCAAAATCGCGCCGCAAATCGGCGAAGGAAATGTCTTTGCCGATGGTCACGCCGCAGCGGATTTCCACGCCGAGGGCTTCGATGACGGCGACTTCTTTTTGAATCAATTCGCGCGGCAAACGGTAAGCAGGCACGCCGACGGCGAGCATTCCCGCCGCCACGGATTCGATTTCAAAAACAACGGGTGCAAATCCCAGCAAAGCTAAATCGTGCGCGGCGGCCAAGCCCGCAGGGCCTGCACCGATGATGGCGATGCGTTCGCCATTGGCTTTGGCGATGCGGCCGTCCAGACAGGAGTTGAGCAGCGCCGCGATTTCTTCGGCGTTGGCCGCAACAAACGGAACATAAGATTGAACAGCTTCTAGTGCCTCTTCAAGACTAAGAATTGGGGTTGCTGGTTTCGGGTCAGGTTGGGAAACTTCTGGTCATCAGGAGGATTCCCATGAACAAGAAGTTCATTGCACGTCTTTCGGATGAAGAGCGCGGTGTTTGCCAAGAGATCATCAAGAATCTCAAAGGATCATCGCAGAAGTTTCGTCGCGCTCAGATTCTTCTCAAGGCGGATGCCGATGGCCCAGGGTGGACTGATGGCAGGATCGCTGAAGCTTTCAATTGCCGCGTGCAAACGATTGAGAATCTCCGCAAACGCTTGGTGACGGAAGGCTTCGAATTGGCTTTGGAGGGGAAGAAACGCCAGGAACCGCCCACGCCTTGCAAACTCGATGGCGAGGCTGAAGCGAAGTTGATTGCCCTGCGCTTGGGCAAGCCGCCGGTGGGTTACGGACACTGGACGTTGCAACTGCTCGCCGACGAGCTAGTGGCCTTGGAAATCGTCGATGCGATCAGTCACGAGACAGTGCGCAAGGCACTAAAAAAAACGGAATGACGAAGCGGAAGATTGAGTATTGGGTGATTCCGCCAGCGCAAGATGCCGAGTTTGTGGCTTGCATGGAAGAGGTGCTCGAAACGTATGCAGAAGCCTACGATCCGAAGTATCCCGTTTTGTGTATGGACGAACAGCCGGTCCAGTTGCTCAAGGAGACTCGGGTCTCAATCGCCGCGACGAAGAAGCAGGGGAAGCGTGTTGATTATGAATACGAGCGCAATGGCACGGCCAGCATTTTCATCTTTGCCGAACCGCTGTCGGGCTTCCGGCAAGCGACCGCGCGCGCACGACGGACTAAAACAGACTGGGCCATCGAAGTGGCGCATATGCTGGATACACGTTATGCCGATTGTGAGAAGTTGACGTTAGTTTGCGACAATCTCAACACGCACACCAAAGGAGCGTTTTATGAAGCGTTCGAGCCGGAGATTGCGCGCGCGTATATCAAACGAATCAACTTCTGCTACACACCGAAACACGGAAGTTGGCTGAACGTTGCCGAATGCGAACTGAGTTGCCTGACGAGTCAATGTCTGAGCGACCGCCGCCTCGGCGAATTGACGGAACTGCAAACCGAAATCGCAGCTTGGTCCGCTAGAACCAATGCCAAACAACGTGGCGTCGACTGGCAATTCCGGATCGAAAAGGCCCGCGTGAAACTGAAGCGGCTTTACCCCAAAATTAAGGCTTGAAGAGGCACTAGAACCTCGGCGGCGGGACGGGCTTCGGGACCGGCTTGCTCACAGGCAAATCGTTTCAGCGCGCGAATCGAAACCGGGCGGTCATGGGCGACGAAACGGCCGTCGTCATCCACACGCGGAACCTTGCCGCGACGACAAGCCGCTTCGCACGGAGCGCCGCAAATGCGCCCGCAAATCGAAGCGAAGGGATTGGGACCGCGCGCAATCAGGTAGGCTTCTTCAAAGCGCCCTTCGGCAATGGCGCGAACGTAACCGCGCGCGTCAGTGTGGACGGGACACGCGACCTGACAAGAGATCAACCCTTGATGATAGTTTTCGCCCGGGACTTGAACATTCAGCTTTTCATTCAGCTTTTCCATGCCGACTCCGACTCGCCGCTTGAAGGCGATTAGGACAGAGAATCCCCTGCAAACCGACATAGGCTCGCTCAAAAGACTCCCAAGGAAGCCGTATTCAACTGCGCTTGATTCGCCGGTTCCTGCGTGAAACCGGAATGGACATTACTGCTGATTTAAAGACTCGGCTTGGCGGAAAGACGAGTGCGGTTAATTGTCGCGCTGAAAATATGCGGGCAAATTGGTTTTGGTCGAACGGAGAATTTCGAGAACAGCTTTGCGGTCTTCCGGCGCGATTGCCAGAAGGTCTTTGTCTTTGGTTTGGCCGGTCAGCGCCAGCCAAAGCTGTTTGTACAAATGATCAAGCGCCGGTTTGGGTAGCGCGTCGAAGGCTTCGGAGTAGATCAAATAACTGCAGGGATAACGAAAGAGTTTGCGGCGCAAATCCAGATCGCGCAGCGAACGGCCTTGCTTGTCGCGCGGACCCGTGGCGGCGAACTCTTTGGCAAAGTTGCTGACGCCGTTGATTGGTGATTGCCAGGTCGCTTCTCCGGCAAACAACAAATAGCGTGTCAGGTCTTCCGCCGCGTGCGTGATGCGGCGGCGCGTGCTGTCCGACAGTTCGTCGTTTGGTTGCTGCAAGGCTTCGTTCATCACTTGTTGGTGATGCAACGCCAGCCGTGTTTCGTAATTCAGTTTGGCAATCAGATTGTGCGCCTGGGCTTGATGTTCCAAAACCAGCAACGCCACGATGTCGCTGTACGGCGTCAGATAGGTTGCGGTGTCAAAACGCGGTTCCAGCGCAGTCAGATTCTGACTGGGAAGTTCCGCCGGGTTGTAATCCGCGCCTTTTTCGTCAAAGCGCATGTTGCCCAGGTGGCGTTCGTTGCCGTGTTTGCCGCTGACGTACCAACCGCCCCAACGTTCTTTGAGCGGGCTGCTGTGCGTGGTGATGAATCCGCCGAGCGGCGCAATCGGGTATCCGCGCGCATCCGGGTACACCGAACGCACCAGGAAGCCCGGCACGTTGCGCGTGCTATTCGAAGCGTGACATTGCAAACATTCATCGTTGCGTTGAAAGCGTGGCCGTGTCGTTTTTTCCTGATCCAGCATGTAAAAGACACCGCCCAGTTGCGGGTCTACGGCGGCTAGTTCCAGCACATCACCACCACGCACCCAGCCAACATACAGTTCATCGTTGAAATAAATCGCGCGCGGGCTGGAAGGCATAATCCGATGCAATTGGAAGCTGGTTTTAGAAAAGACCAGCCCTTGCGAAGAGACAGGCACATTCAGGGCTTTCAAAACGGATTCCAGGTAGCCGTTTTTTTCGGAGTATTCCAGTTTGACTTCGCCGCTGTTGATTCGCTGCTGCAAACGCGCAATGGCGTCTTGACTGACGGCGCGGCGATAACCAATGGCCGGAGAATCCTGCAACTGATCCTGGCTATGAACCAACGGCAACGCCCACAACAGCGCCATCAATCCGGCAAACACCATTACGATGTAAAGTCTTTTATTCATCATTTGTCTGTAAATCTGGTGACCAGCACTGACACCGCTGGCAATGCATCAATTGCATGTACAAGGTTCGGTTCCAGAGTGAATAACGCTCCAGGAACGAGTTCCACGGATTCTTTCTGTTCCCCAAGATATAAAATTCCCTTGCCCGCTACGCATTGAATTGTAATCGGTTCAGCAGCCTGATGCGCTGCCAGCACGGCATTGTTGCGCAAGGTGATTTGCTGAATCTTTCGTTTGGTTCCCTCGAACAACAGTTCTACCTGTTTGTCTTTTCCTTCGCCAATCGTGGTTTGTAATTTCAGTGATTTGAACATTGGGCTGGTCGTTGTTTTCTGTTGAGTATCTTCTGGTGTCAGTGGCGTAGTTTTACAAACAAGAGAAAACAGCGCCAATACACCACAGAGGAATATTGTTCTGGTCATTGCGTTCATTGCGTGTTGAATACAATCCTTTACGAAAGTTGTGTGCCTGATCGCCACTCGGTCAGAAGCAGTAACAAAAGGCGGATGGCCGGATACATCGGCCATCCGCCTTTTGTAATTTGAGCTATGCGGTTTCAGGCAAAGCGTGGAGAGCGGCTTTTTGTGATTTCGGGCGTCTGAAGATCAGATCAAGAGCGAAATAAACAAACGCCACAGCTCCGATGGCAAAGACAGTGTCGCCGACGATTCGCATCCAGCGGAGGAACTGCATCAAGTCGGTTTGCATAAATTCAGGACTGCGTGCCGACCAGTACCCCACTGAAACCGACTGCTGGGTTTGCAGCAACCCAATCGGCAACAAGCTCAGCACGATTTCCATCAGCATGCCGATGTTGATTGTCCAGAATGCAAACTTGATCAACGATTCTTTCCACAACAATTCCGGCTTCATGGCACGCAAGCAGAACAGCGTCAGCGCAAGCCCCAGCGTTCCGTATACGCCGTACAGCGCTCCGTGCGCGTGGACAGCAGTCGTGTTCAAACCTTGCATGTAATAAAGCGCAATCGGCGGGTTAATCATAAAGCCGAAAATCCCTGCTCCAACCATGTTCCAGAATGCGACGGCCACGAAAAAGTAGACCACCCATTTGTATTGTTGC
>JAEUQO010000280.1 GCA_016789605.1 Acidobacteriota bacterium | reverse complement strand
GAACCATACGCGGCCAGCAAAGACCATTGTCCTGCGCCGGAAGAAACCGGGTCGCATTGAATCAACCGGATGCCCGGTTTCGCCAGATCGCTGAAATCGCGGATGCGTTTGGGATTGCCCTGCCGCACCACAATCACCATCGGCGTTTTGTTGACGATGCCGCCATACGGCAACTTGCGCCATTCGTGACTGGTCACGCGCGGTTGCACCAACCGGTCGGCGTTGCGTTCGATGGCGACGATGGCGACATCGGCTTCGACGCCGGAGATGATCTGGTTCGTCACAATCTCAGAACCGGCGTATGACGTATCGAAGTTGACCTGCTGTTTGGTCTTTTTCAGCCATTCCTGCTGAAACATCGGGATCACGCCACCCTCTAACGGTTCGCGCAACACACTGAACCCATACAGCGTGATGGTCGCCGCTCTCGCTTCGTCTGATTTGCGACGACAAGCAGTGCTGACAAACAGCAACAAGCAACAAAGCAAGACCGTCCACCAACGGTTGCAGCGCGAGTTTCTATACCTATCCCTAGCTGTAAGCGGGGGAATGTTCCCCTGTACATGCGGCACCATACCGAAATCGAACAAGGCACTAATTGGCGTGTGAGAGTAAATTAGAATTCACCCCGTGCCCGCGATGGGCAAAGAGGCAGGGGGCAGATGGCTGGCTGGTTGCTGGTATTTTCCTGGAATGCTTACGAAACATGCGCGCAAATGGGCGAAAGATGGTTCTGCGATTTTGCGCGCATCCGTAACCCGCTTTTGTCATTCTTCCCAGCCAGCTTTGGATTGCGAACCGTCATTGCGGTTGCGTTTTGTTCCCACTCGTAACCGAAATGTATTGACCGAATTGTTTGGGTTGATTGTTTCGCTAACAACAGCGCCGGTTATACTCGCTCAGCCCAGCCGATGTCAATCGTTTCCCCAGACGCGTTCTGGCGGCTAAACCATTGACCCGCTCACAGTTTTGCCCGGTTTAGACACACTGCTCCCGAGCGTTTTGCGCGCAAGGCGCGTCGCCTGCCAACCCCGCTGAGTTTTCGTGGTGAACAACCGCCAACGACCAAGTCTTGCATTACAGATGAATGCCGCATTCCTGTTTCTGCTGTCCGTCCCAACGGCCGCTCCGTTCGTGTTGTCCGGCGGCAACGCGTTTGGTGCAAGGCCAACAACCGATGCTGGTGTAGCCTTCATCGTAAAGCCGGTTGTAAGGCAGATCGTGTTTGACGATGTAATCCCAAACACGGGCACGCGTCCAACCAGCCAGCGGATGCAATTTGACCAATTGGTTGCGCTCGTTCCATTCGACGGTTTTGATGTGGGCGCGCGTCGGTGATTGGTCACGGCGCAACGCCGCCAACCAAGCCCGCTGTCCGCGCAAAGCGTTTTGCAACGGCTCCACTTTGCGCATACGGCAACACAAATCCGAGTTGCGCTCATACAAACGCGGCCCATGTTGCGCGTCCTGTTCGGCGACGCTCAGCGCAGCAGAAGCTTCAATCAGATTCAGGGGATAGCGCGCCTGCAATCGTTCTTTGACTTCGTCGGTCGCGGCGAATTGATATCCGGTGCTTAGATAAATCACCGGCGTGCCAGGCGCGACGCGCGCCAGATGATCGAGCAACACGACGCCTTCCGCGCCAAAGTTTGAAGTCATCACCAGTTGCGGGGCGTAATGTTCGACCGCCCACTCCAGCAATGCTTCGACGCTGCGCGTTTCAAAATGATCGGCCCAATGATTGAGCTCGTTTTCCTGTCTTGAAATCGGTTTTACGGCTGTCAGCATGCGTGTTTTCCTTCTATTGTGTGTGTAAGTTTGCTGGTCAGGCATCCTGGCTGGCGACCGCTTGTTGTAACAACGCAAACGCCAGCGCACGCGCTTCTTCGCGCTTCCCTGCCCGCAACAACGCCAGGGCATCTGATTCGACAAAGGCGTGCAGCACTTGCCGCCGCTGGTCAAAATCGGGAATCAGCCGTTTGGCTTCGGCCCGCATTTCGGCGGCAACCTCTAGCAATTCGCCGTATTCGTCACCGATCAAATCGGCGATTTCGCGTTTTACGCGTTGCGCGACCGAAGGACTGCCGCCCGCGCTGGAAACGCTGATTTGCAATCGGCCTCTGGTGACCAGCGCAGGCGTAATAAAGCTGCACAACGCCGGTTGATCCACCACGTTGTAAAGCTGGCCTGCCGCTGCCGCCAACTGTGCGACCTGTTCGTTGACTTGCTGATCGTTGGTCGCGCTGATCACCAACACTGCGCCGCGTAAATCATCCGGCGCGAATTTGCCTTGCCGATATGTAATCGCGCCTGCGGCCGCGAGTTCAGCCAACCGCGGCGTTAAATCCGGGCTGACGACTTTGACTTGCGCACCGGCTTCAACCAGTTGCAAAGCCTTTCCCTCAGCGATCACACCACCGCCGACGACCAGCACGGCGCGGTTTTGCAAATCCAGATACACAGGGTAATAGCGCATAAACGGCGATTAGCTGGCTAACAACTCAAAAAAGGGATTGGGCAAACTGAAACCAAAACCTCGCTGAGCGGCAACAGGCTGATCGAACCATTGCAACTGTTCGCGCAAAGCCACGACCTCGCCCACGACAATCAAGGCAGGCGCTTTGACGTTTTTCCGTTCGATGGTTTCGGCGATGTCAGCCAATGTGCCAACGATAGTCTCCTGCTGCTCGTAAGTGCCCCAACGGATGACCGCCACCGGCGTTTCGGCAGCGCGTCCATGCGCGGTCAATTGCTCTGCGATATCTGACAGATTGGCCAAGCCCATGAAAAACACGAGCGTGTCCACGCCTTGCGCCAGATGCTGCCAACGCAACGCAGATTCCGGTTTCGTCGGGTCTTCGTGCCCGGTCACAAAAGTGACGGAACTGCTCAACCCGCGATGCGTAATCGGAATGCCCGCGTAGGCCGCCACCGAAGAACCAGCCGTTACGCCCGGTACGACTTCCCAGGGGATGCCCGCTTCGCTCAACGCCAGGGCCTCTTCGCCGCCGCGCCCGAAGACGAACGGATCGCCGCCTTTGAGCCGCACGATCAACGAATACTCTTCCGCTTTGACCAACAGCAAGCGGTTGATTTCTGCTTGCGTCCACGAATCGCCAAAGCCGCGCTTGCCGACATAAATCATCTCGGCGTCGGGTCCGGCGTGTTTCAGTATTTCGGGGTTGACCAGGTAGTCGTAAATCACGCAATCAGCCGCGACGAGCAAATCGCGCGCTTTCAAGGTGAGCAGGCCCGGATCGCCGGGTCCTGCTCCCACCAGATACACGGTTCCCGTGTTCACTGTGCACCTCCCGCCTTCGCGGAAAGCGGCGCCACCAAATTCAGTGCCTCCAGTTTGGCGATGATTTTCGCCGCGCTTTCGGCGACAGTTTCGTTATCGCTGCTGACGCGGACTTCCGGCGCGAGCGGTTCTTCGTACGGGTCAGACACGCCGGTGAATTGTTTGATTTCGCCCGCGATGGCTTTTTTGTACAGACCTTTCACGTCGCGCGACACCAACGTATCGAGTGAAGCGTGCACAAACACTTCCACGAATTTGACGCCTTCGCCTTCGATGCTGGCGCGCACTTCGTCGCGGATTTCGCGATACGGTGAAATCGCGGCGGCAATCACGCCCACACCGTTACGCGACAACAACCGGGCGACATACCCAATGCGGCGAATGTTCGTGTCGCGGTCTTCCTTGGAAAACCCCAGCCCTTTGCTCAGGTTCGTACGGACTTCGTCGCCGTCCAGCACTTCGATGTTGACGCCGCGAGCACGCAGCTCCGGCAGAAGGGCTTCAGTCAGCGTCGTTTTTCCCGCGCCTGACAGGCCCGTGAACCATAGTGTGAATCCTTGTGCCATTGAATTGTTATGTTTCCTTTCGTGTGCGTTTTGAAAAATGGTGATTGCGGAAAATCGCCCGGCATTGGCGCGGTTCGGCGAACCTTGCCGCGCGCTGGCCAAACCTATACTTCCAGTTTCACCGTTGGTTTGATGTTCGGGAAAATCTTTTCAACCGTCGCCGATTTAGGCATGCCGTAAGCATTCACCGCCTGCGAACGATTGACCCACAGCGTGTAATACAAATGATCGGCGCGCGGATCGTCCGTGTTCGGATGCAGCAAAATCGTCAATCCCAGGCTGTTCAATTGTAGCCACGGCACGACAATCGGCAGCAGATCATTCGTGAAGCCAAAGTAAAACGACGGCGTGACGTGCGGCCCGCGCGGTTGCAGGTTCCAGTTTCCCAGTTCGACCGGGAACCGTTCGATCACCCATTTGCGCACCAACGCGGCTTTTTCGTAGGTGTCTTCGTCAAAGTAAAAATGCGCGTGATAGCTCTTGATGTCCGTGTATGCGCGCGGCGCTTTGGGCAAACCGCTTTCTTCGCCTGGGCGAATGCTTTTGGGCCGCGCCACCGCTTCTTTGTAAGTTTCATAACCCCACGGACTCTTGCCAACATCGGGCGGCGGCACGATGGGTTTGAAACTGAAGCCCTGCGGAACGGCGATGTCCTGCGCTTCGGCTTCAATGCCGCTGGCGGTCAACCCTGCTGCCGTCAGCCCGGCGCTGACCAGAAAGCTGCGCCGCGTAGGCGAAAGCAAGTCGGCCCATTCCTGATCTTGTTCAGTGTTTTGCACCATTCTTTGCTCATCAGACATTGGTAGTTCTCCGTTTGTGTGCGTTTTGCTCGTGCTCAAAAATACAATCTGGCCGCGAATTGAATCTGTCGCGGGTCTTCGGTGCTGCTGATGATGCCGAAGTTCGCCGCGCCGAATGCTGTGCCCGGCGTTTGAAAATTCGCGCGGTTGAAGATGTTGAAAGCTTCGGCGCGGATTTGCAGTTTGGCGGTTTCGGTCAATCGGAAATCGCGTTGCAACGACAGGTTGGTGCTGAAGTAGTTCGGCCCGCGCAAATTCGGCAGCGTGCGCGGCGCGTTACCGAAGCTGTACGGCGTCGGCTGCGCGAAGGCCAGCGTGTTGAAGTACTGTCGCAAGCGGTCTGCTTTCGCCGTTGCCGAAGTAATCACGTCGCCAGTAATGTTCGGACGCAAACTGTTGAACGCAAGCCCTTGCAACGAAGCATTGGTCGCGCCGATGGAAATCGGAAATCCGCTTTGCGCCTGGGCAATCGCATTTGCCGAAAAACCACCAATCAGCTTCGACAGCCAGCCGTCGCGCACAAAGCGGCGGTCGCGCCCAAAAGGCAACAGCCAGGTGACATCGCCGATGAAACGATGCGTGACGTCGAAGTTCGACAGCGATTTGTCGGCGCGGCGGTTGTGGTAGTCCTGGTAATACTGAATCTGAATCGTCTGGTTGTTCAGCGACATCGAAGTCAGATCATCAATGGATTTCGAGAAAGCGTAGGCCGCCGTGAAACTCAGCCCGTCTCCCACGCGGCGCGACGCCGTCAGTTGCAGCGAGTGATAACTGGAATGCGCTTCGTTCTGGCTGTAAGAAACGACGTTGCCGAATTGCGGGTACGGCCGCAGCAGTTGCGCCACCGTCACCGTCGAACGCCCCAGGATCGAAGTCGCCGCCGGACGCTGGTCCGCCGGCAAATTCAAAAACGGATTCGGCACGGCGAGATTCCCCAGCGGCGCGCCATTGACGAGGCGGCTGGCAATGGCGGTCGCTTCTGGCGAAAGCTGGTTGATGTCGGTTGCGCCACTCAACAGGCCGATGCCCGTAGCGCCCGCGTAAGCCGCTTCAACGGTGAGCCCGCCGGGCAGTTCGCGCTGCACGTTCAGGTTCCACTGCCCCAACTTCGGCTGGCGAATGTTGCGCAATCGCACTGGCACGGATTGCTGGCCGAAGGCCGTCAGCGGGCCTTGATAAGCATCCGTGAACGGCACGATTCCCGCCGGAAACGGATTGCTCAAGCTGCTGCCG
>JAEUQO010000266.1 GCA_016789605.1 Acidobacteriota bacterium | reverse complement strand
TGGCTCTTTAGGAATTGCCGGAAGCGCCACAACATCTTGTGATCTCAAATCCCGAAGAGCTTGAAGCCGTCCAGATCAAGCCAGATGCGTTGAAACAGATGCGAAACGTTCGTTATCCCATAGCAGCGCCGTTTGAGGACTTTGATTTTGTTATTCAAGCCCTCTTGAAAACCGCTCGTCTGGCGGTCGAGAAAGTAGTTGCTGATCTCGTCGAGCCAGTGATCGAGTGTCGTCAAAAAGGAATCGAAGCATTTCAACCCGCTCTGTTTGACGCTTTCGACCCAGTCGGTGATGGCGCGCGTGCCCGATTCCTTGGTGTGCTCGGCGTCAAAGATCGCACTCAATTCTTCGCGCAGGTCATAGGCCTTACGCAGATCAGGCGCGCATTCCAACAGCAGAGAAACGGCTTGCTCCTGCTCTGGCTCCAGGTCCGCGGCATTCCGGCGAAACGGCCACATCGTCCCTTTGAGCAGTTTGTATTCATCATCTTCAAGCTCCTGCTTCAATTCGCGCAATTCGCTTTTGCGCAACTTGTCGGCACACTCACGGTACGCCTTGGCCACGTGAAAACGATCAATCACCACCCGGGCTTGAGCGATCTGTTCCTTGACCGCGTTGGTGTAGCCTTCGTACATGTCGGTGCAGACACGCTCAATGCTCGCCCGCAACTCGGGCGGGATCGAACACAGAAAAGCCGCGACCGTCTCTTTCTTCCGATCAGGAAGCACGCCGAGCAGTGCAATGTCGCCATCGCCACGCCGCAAGGTGACAATCACGACGAAATCCCGGTGGCCTTTGCGCAGGGCAATCTCATCCATCCCGATGACTTTCAGCGAGGTGAACTCGCCCCAGTTGACCGAGCGCGCCACGCCTCGCTTGATTGCGCCCAAGACCGCGTCATAACTGACTCCCTGCTTGCGCGCCACATCACTGACCGTGCTGTTGATCAACTGCCGCAGCAGGGACTGCTCAAAGGCTTTCGTGTGCGGCGAGCGCGGCTCGTACCAATCGCACTGCTGCGTGGTCGTCGGATGATCGTCGCAGGTCGGACAGCGGTAACGCTTTGGGCGCAACTCGATGAACACGCGCTGCTCCAGAATCGGCAAATGCCTCAGGCGGATCGGATCATCGTAGCTGTGAAAATCAAAGGTCTTCTCCCCACAGCGGGAGCAGATCGCATAGGGGCGCGTGCTCTCGACCGTGATGACGATCTCTCGCTTTTTCAATTCGGTCTTCAGAACACGGACTTCGGGCAAATCCAGCGGAAACTCAATCATCGGCGGCATAGATCAGTACCTTCAAAAGAGGATTGGTGCGACCTCAGCCTGCC
>JAEUQO010000260.1 GCA_016789605.1 Acidobacteriota bacterium | reverse complement strand
TGATCTGCACCACGCCCCACAACGCCGTCAGCAGTTTAGAGGCTTTCAGGTAATGAGCATCTGATTTTTTGCCGTCAGTCATCGGCACATAAAAATCCGCCATCGTCGTGGCAGCCTGGGAATTCAGCGATGAAGTGAATGCCGCTGCCGCAATCGCGGCAATGACTAACCCGACAACGCCCGTGGGCAGATGATTGACGATGAAGTGCGGAAAGATGCGATCAGCGCGTACCCGTCCATCAACCAAAAAGCCTGCGGTTTCGGCGCTCGCGTAATTTGTGTAGAAGACATAGAGCATCACGCCGATAAACAGGAACAAAGCAAATTGCGCCAACACAACGACGCCGCTCACCAGCAAGGCCTTGCGGGCTTCTTTGGGCGAATCGCCGCACAGATATCGCTGCACCATCAATTGATCGGTGCCGTGCGTCGCCGTCGTCAAAAATGCGCCGCCGATCAAGCCTGACCAAAATGTGTAGCTGCGGGTGATGTCCCAGGTGAAATCCCACAGTTTGAATTTGTCCGCCGCACTGCCAACGGCAATCACTTCGTCCCAGCCACCAGAAATTTTGCCAAGCAGAATAAACGCCGCGACAAACGCGCCGATCAAATAGATGCCAAGCTGTGTCACGTCAGTCCAGATGACAGCGTCAATGCCCCCAAAATAGGAGAAGACGATTGTGGCCACGCCCATCACCAAGACCGAAAAGATGATGATCGTCAGCGTCGGATCAAGCGAAGGAAACCAGGCACGTGCGGTAGCCTCGCTACCGGGCAACGCCAAAATTACCGCTGCGAGCACAATGCCTGTCAGATAGAGTCGGAAGCCGTCTGCAATGCTGCGTGTAATCAAAAACAGCGTCGAAGCCAGTCGCCGCACACTGCTGCCGAAACGCTGCCCCAGCAACTGGTAAACGGTCAGCAATTCGCCGCGAAAGTAGAGCGGCACAAAAATCAGCGTGACCGCCAATCGCCCAAAAAGGTATCCAATGACCAACTGCAAAAAGGTGAAATTGCTCGTGAACGCAAACCCCGGCACACTGACAAAAGTCAGGCTGCTGGTTTCCGTTGAGACGACCGAAGCCATAATCGCCCACCAGGGAACGCGCGTCCCGGAAACAAAGTAATCCTTCATTTCGCGCCGTTGCCGCCGCGAAAACCAGGAGCCGAAAAGCACCGTTCCAATCAGGTAGGCAAAAAGAATGATGATGTCGAGTGTGCGCATTACGATTTCTTTTCGATGCGATAGAGATGAGTGCGAGTACGCAGAAAGAACGCTTTGCCGGCAATAGCGGGCGAGGCCAGGAAGCCGTCTGCCAACTGATTTTCCGCCAGTCGTTCAAACGCACGCCCGGGTTTGATGACGGTGGTTTTGCCGTCTTCGCTGAAAAACCAGAGTTTGCCGTCGGCATACACAGGCGAAGCGGAGAATTCGCCACCGATGCGCTGTTGCCAGACTTGCGCGCCTGTCTTGGCTTCCAGACAACTGACGATGCCCGTATCGCTGACCATATAAATCAGGTCGTCTATCAGCAGAATCGACGGTTTGTTGGAAACACTGCGTTTGAACTTCCAGGCGACATGCGTGTCGGTGATCAATCCGTTGCCGCCGGTTTTCACGGCGAACAATTGTCCGGCAGAAAATCCGGTCGGAAAAAAGATCATCCCGTGTCCTAGCACTGGTCGCGTGCTGGCCGAATGCTGCGCACGCTCTTCGACACGCCAGAGTTCCTTGCCGGTAAACGGATCGTAAGAGTAGGCCGCCTTCGCGCCCAGGCTGATCATTTCCCAGCGTCCGTTGATTTGTGCCACGTGCGGCGTAGCAAACGCTTTGCGCATATCGCCTTCCGCCGCCGGTTTTCCGTTTTTGTCCAAATCCTGAAAATCAATCGAACGCTTTGTCTGCCAAATTGTCTTGCCTGTTCGTTTGTCGAGCGCAACGACAAACTGATGATCGCTGCCGTCAAAATGCATCAACAATAAATTGCGAAACAGGACTGGCGAAGAGCCGGAGCCGCGAAAATGATTGCACTCGAAATCGCGGCGTTCCCACACCACCTTGAATGTTTTGGTATCAATGCAGGCGGTTCCGGGCGAGCCAAAGGTGATGTATACGCGGCCAGCTTCGATCACGGGCGTCGGTGAAGCGTACGTGTTGAACGGATGCGCGTATTGCGGCTGGGCAACGTCAAACAACTTCATGTCGCGCATGATGCGGCCCGTCTCGCGATCCAGACACAAGGCATACAACTGCCGTCCGTCTTTGCTCGCCGTTGTCAGCCAAACCTGATTCCCATAGATCACCGGCGAAGACCAACCGCGATCATGAATCGCAGTTTTCCAAACGACGTTTTGCGTCTCGCTCCAGGTCAGCGGCAAATCACGCGCATCAGAATGCCCCGTGCCATCTGGCCCGCGAAATTGCGGCCAGTTGTCAGCCGCTTGCGCCAACAAAGAAAAACTGACGAGCAAAAAGACGCTGACGAGTTTTTTCATCGTGCAACACTCCCCCAAAGAATTCGCAATCTTATTTGCTTTCGGCCTTGAGTTCTCCGGCTGCCGGGCGCTTTTTGTCGCGCATCCAGCTTAACAGCTCATCGAAAGCCGCGCCGGTTTGCCCCACGGTAAAGTTGCAATGGCCTTTGGCCACGACAAATTTGGCGACGAACAAATCCTGTGTGCCAGCCAAACGCGCAAACTCGTCGTATTGGCTGACAAAGCGGCCCGGAATCAATTGGTCATAGGTGGTATGAATGGTCAGCACCGGGTCGGCGATTTTTCCCGTTGGTGAGTAATGCTGACGCAAGTATTCACGCGCTTTGGCGTCGGCGGCGTAACGTTTAACACCGCGATTGAGCGCTACATCATCGTCAAACCCGTCATAGATCGTGTTGCGGTTGTCGAACGGGTTTCCGCCTGAACGCACTTGCAGCTCGCGCACAATTTCGTACCAGAACGCCAACACACCCGGCAATTCAGCCGCTGAACCCAGACTGTAATGTTTGGCAAACATCGCAGCTTTTTCCGGCGCGGCTTCAACTGCGGCTTTGGCTTTTGCCTGATCGAGTTTGGCGCCTTGCGGCAGATTACTGAGCGAACCGATCACGTTGGGAAACAAATAATCGAACGTCACCAACATATCGAAGATGCGTTCTTGAAACCCATTCAGAATAACGTTGAGCGGCCCACACATCGGCAATGCGCCGTCATAGACTTCAGGGTATTTCTCAATCGTCGCAATCGTGATCGCGCCGCCCATCGAATGCCCCAGCACGATGGTTTCGTTAGCCTTGCCGTGTTTGGCTACAAAATAGCGGCGCAACGCTTCAGTATCTTCGACCGCTTCTTTCACCGCCCAGCCTTGCGTGCTGTAAGCCGACTCTGCCACGGCAAACCCGCGCGACAAAAACACATTGCGCAATCCTTGTGCGCGCGCGTTTTCAAAGTTGTTGGGAGTACCGGTAACCTGATATCCATGACAATACATCACCAGGCCTTTATTCCAGTTCGCAGGCATTTCGATACGAAATGCCGCGCCGTTGAGTGTTCCAGATTCAACCTTGTCCTGAGACAGCGCCGTAATCGCTCCCAAACAAATCAGCAAAAGAGTAACCAGTGACTTTCTCATCGTAAAGACTCCTTTCGGCGGGTATGCTCTTAACGCCGTTTGAAGTAAAAATAGAGCGGTAAACCAACGACAATCAGTCCCAGCCCTACCACCGATTCAACCGGACGCGAAAACAGCGTATTGAAAATCAGCCACACCGCCACCAGCACGAACACCAGCGGAATCAGCGGATACCCAAGCGTCTTGTAAGGCCGATCAGCGTTGGGCAATTTGCGGCGCAGCACAAAGACCGATGACGTCACCAAGCCATAGAAAATCCACGAGGCAAACAGCAGGCAGTCCGTCAATTGATCAAACGTTCCCGACAATGCCAGGACGCTGGACCAGATGGCCTGGACGATGATGGAAAAGACCGGCACTTTGGTCGTTGCGCTGAGCGATTTCATGCGGCGAAAGAACAGCCCGTCTTCGGCCATCGCATACGGCACGCGCGCATTCGACAGGATCGAACCATTCAACGCGCCCAAGGCTGAAATCACAAAAGCGATGGCGATCAGTCGTCCGCCGTAATCGCCCAAAAAGCTTTGCGCAGCTTTGGAAGCCACGGGCAAGGCATCGCGGTATTTGGTCGAATTGGCGGTCACGACTTCGCCCAGCGGCAGCGCATAAAAATACGCCAGATTGGCCAGACAATAGATCGCCATGACGATGAGCATGCCGACGATCAAGGCAAACGGAATGTTGCGCCCCGGATTGCGAACTTCACCAGCAGCCATCGGCATGTTGTTCCATCCGTCATAGCCCCAGAGAGCCGCCAACATCGCCACGCCGAAGACAGAAAGCCCTGTCCATTCCGGTGATCCCTGTGGCGTTGCGAGGTTCGCCCAGTTAGCCGACGGCGCAAAGAAAAAGACGCCGACAATCAACACCAACAAGCCGGCGACTTTCAGCACCGTCAACACCGATTGCACTTTGCCGCCAAATGCGACGGTCAGGCAGTTAATCCCGGAAAGCGCCAAAATCGCCAGCACGGCCACGACCTGTTTCGACCCGAACTGCCAGTTGATTGTCTGTCCCAGAAAACGGAATGTGCTGGAAGCCCAAACGTGATTGAGCGGCACAAACGCTGATAAAAAGATGGCAAAGCCCGCGCCCAGACTCGCAATCGAAGCGCTGCCCGCCACAATGAAGCGCTGCCAGCCGAACAAAAACGCGGAGGCTTCGCCGTAAGAATGCCGCAAGTAAACATATTCACCGCCTGCGTGTGGCAACATCGCACCGAGTTCGGCGTAAGTGAGCGCGCCCGCCAGCGACAACAACCCGGCAGCGACCCAGGCCAGCAAGACCAATTTGGGTGTACCGACTTCTTGCGCCATCACGGCGGCTTTCAGAAATACGCCTGACCCGATCACTGTACCGATCACCAGCGCCGTCGTATCGGTCAGAGTGAGACCACGAATCAACTGACTTTTTTCTTCAGCCATCTCGATTTATGAGTTCTTTCGTTGGGATTCGACTTCTGTGGGGCGCGATTGTGAACGAAGCGCCCGGAAAAAGAAATAGGCTGCGGACTTTGCCGAGACAATCACGACGCACATCTGATGTTGCTACGCCGCTTGTCTTTGCTGAATCCGCAACCTATTTCCAAACAGCTTCAGACGAAGTGTTACCGGGTCATGGAATTTATGGGCGAATCACCGTGCCATCGCGACGACGGGTCGTGCCCCAACTGTAATCGAAATCCGGCGGCCCTTGCGGGAAGGGGAATTTCGCCGCCAGTTTCTCGTCTACTTCGATGCCCAGGCCGGGTTTCTCTTGTGCATACATGTAGCCGTTTTTGACTTCGGGGCAGCCTGCGAAAACTTCCTGCGTGTTTTGCGGGAAGACGTAGCCCTCGTGAATGCCGAAGTTGTAGCTGGCCAATTCCAACGCCAACTGTGCCGCGTGGGCCAACGGCGACGCGTCGCCCGGTCCGTGCCAGGCCGTCCGCACGCCAAAGAATTCTGACAAGGCCTGAACTTTCCGCGCCGGACTTAAGCCGCCGATTTGCGAAATGTGAATGCGGATGAAGTCAATCAGTTTGTCTTTGATCAGCGGCAAATATTCTTGCTGCGTATTGAACAATTCGCCCATCGCAATCGGTGTGGAGCATTGCTGGCGCAACAGCGCGAAATGCGCGTTGTCTTCGGGTGGGAACGGGTCTTCGATAAAGAACGGGCGATATTGCTCGACGTCTTTGCACATTTGGATGCCTTGCGTCAGCGTGACGCGCTCGTGAATGTCGTGCAACAACTCGACATCGTCGCCCAGGTTTTTGCGCAAATGCTCAAACAGGCGCGGCAGCATGCGCGCGTATTTCCCCGATTCCCAGATCGCTTTGGGATTGGTCGGGCCGACAACGTCATCGTTATTGCCGGGAGCCGCGCCCGTACCGCGATTTGGTCCGCCCGCCCCATACGTCGCCAGACCTTCAACCGCCGCTTGCACGCGCACGTGGCGATAACCGCGCTCCATCGCCTGCTTTGCACGGTCTGTGACTTCAGCAAAGTCACGACCAGCCGCGTGAAAATACAAATCCGCGCCAAAGCGAACTTTGCCGCCCAGCAACTGATACACCGGCATTCCAGCGCGTTTGCCTTTGATATCCCACAACGCAATGTCAACGCCACTCATCGCGTTGAACAGGATCGGCCCATTGCGCCAGTACGAACTGACATAACTGGATTGCCAGATGTCTTCAATTTCGTCCACGTTGCGACCAATCAAAAATGGCTTCAGGTATTTTTCGATGGCCGTTTGCACGACATAGGCGCGCTGCGTAAAGGTCGCACAGCCCCATCCGTGCAAACCTGGTTCAGTCGTTTCAACTTTGACCACGACCAGGCGAATGCGATCCGGCGCTGTCAAAATGACTTTGATGTCTTTGATTTTGACCGGCGATAGACCGTTCAGCGCTTTGGGCTTTTCTTGTGCCAATGCGCCTCCCGGCAGCAGGTTCAATCCACTTGCGGCGGCTCCGGTCGAAAATAAACGTAATGCGTCTCGGCGATTCATGCGTCTCCTTTGTCTTCCGTTGTCTAAATCGGATGATTTAGGGTTTTCGTGGATGCGTCTTCTTCCACTCTTCAAAGACCTTTTCCAGTTCGGGGCTTAAGCGCGGATAAATATCGCGCGTGCGATACTTGCCGCTCTTCATCATCTCTTCTTTAAACTGCTCGTTGTAAGTTTGGTTCTCTGCGGCTTTGATGGCTTCGTCAGCCAGTTGCGGCGGGAAAAACAACAGCCCTTCCTCATCTCCGATCACGACATCGCCCGGCATCACCGTCACATTGCCGATGCGAATGGGAACGTTCCATTCCACGCCGATTTGATCTGCCATTGCCGAAGCGTGCGCGCCGGCGTAATAGATCGGAAAATCTTTCCAGGTGAGAAACTCATTCAAATCGCGGATGCCGCCATCCACGACGATGCCTTTGACGCCGCGCAACTTCATGCCCAGGCCGGTCATTGTGCCCATAAATGTCGCGCGGTCTACCATTCCGCCCAACTCCACCACCACCACGTCACCGGGGTTGGCGTCTTCTCCACCACGCACATTGAAAGCCGGGTCCCAGTTCCCCTCCTTGGCCAGTTGGCGAACGCCCTCGTCCAAATCAGGGCGCTGTGGCAAATACCGCATGGTCATTGCGCGCCCGACCATTTTCACACCCGGCTGCGTTTGCTTGAGGTGCGTGACAAAACATTGCCGGTAGCCTTTGCCCTGAATCGCCCCCCAGACGTTTTCGATCGAAAGGTCGCGCAATCGTTCCAACTGTTCATCCGTTACGCGTGGACGTTTGTCTTTGAGCACATCCATCAACGGCGACCAGGTGTTGCGTTGCGTACGCAATTCTTTTGGCACGACCACCTGTGACGTCTGACTGTTTACACGCCATTGAAAAACGCCTGCTGCGCAAACGACAAGCAGCAACATTGCCCAGGCAGCTTTGCTTCGAATCATTGCCTTGCCTCCCTTGATGAGTAAGTGAACGAGAATTGACTGTGAAATCACTGCGCCGTATAGTGCGCGCTCGCTGTAATAACCAATCCAACACAGAAAGTGACCGCATCGAAATGACCACACCGGCAGAATTGCGCGCAAAATTCTCAGGCGTTGTTGCCTTTCCCATCACGCCCTTCAAAGCTGATTTGTCGCTTGATCTCGCAGGCTTGCGTCACAACCTGACGCAGTTGATGCAACATCCTGTTTGCGCGGTCGTCGCGGCTGGCGGTACAGGTGAACTGTATTCCCTGACCCCCAGCGAACATACCGCCGTCGTCGAAACAACGGTCGAAGTTATTGCCGGTCGCGCGCCTGTGATCGCCGGTGTCGGATTCAACCAATCGCTCGCGGTTGAAATGGCGCAAACTGCCGCCCAAGCTGGCGCGGACGGCATCCTGGCCTTTCCGCCGTATTATCCGCAAGCCGACACCGAAGGGCTGCTGGCGTATTACGAAGCCATCGGCAAAGCCACCGATTTGGGATTGCTGATTTACAGCCGCGATTGGGCGAACTTTTCACCCGCGCAAGTCGCCGGTTTGGCCACGCGCATTCCCACCTTGGTGGCCTGGAAAGACGGACAAGCAGACATTCGCCGGTATCAAATGATCATCAACCACGTCGGCGACCGGCTCTATTGGATTGGCGGCGCAGGCGACGATATGGTGCCAGGCTATTACTCACTGGGCATTCGCACATACACATCCAGCATTGCCACGGTTGCCCCCAAATTGTCGTTGAAACTTCACGAAGTGGCCGCCGCCGGACGCGGCGAAGAATTGAACCGCCTGATGTCAGAACTGGTCGTGCCGCTCTATGCGCTGCGCGCGCGCCGCAAAGGCTATGAAGTGTCGGCCATGAAAACCTTGATGGATATGGCCGGCTTGCGCGGCGGCCCTGTACGTCCGCCGCTGGTCGAAGTTCGCCCGGAAGAACGCGAAGAGCTCAAAGCCATTTTGGAAAAATGGCAGCCGTATCTGTAACCTGACCCAACGGCTAGGAACTTTGTCCCAGCAAATCCCAGGGCTTGCGCGCTTTTCGCCCCAGCAGCTTATTGGCTTCGGGATCGCCGATGATCATTTCTTTTTCGGCATCCCAAACCAATTTGTGGCCAGTTTTGTAGGCAATGTTGCCCAGCAAAGGCACGGTCGTCGAACGATGCCCGATCTCAACTTCGGCGTTGGGCGCTTTGCGTGAGCGCACACATTCGATGAAATTCGCCGTGTGCAAATCGGTGGCGTCTTTGCCCTGCACACGTTTGGCTTCCATGCGATACTCGGTCACTGGCTTTTCCCGCTCCTTGCGCGTCTGGGCGTTTCTCAGTGGTTCGGGATAGATTTCATAGCCAATGCGGTCGCAAAACAACGCGCCATTTGTTCCGTAATACGCCTCTCCGTGCGGGCGATCTTCCTTGCTCCGCATCGCGTAATAATTTTGCCCGGGCGTGCGGCCTCCCACTCCGTGCGCATTCAAATTGCTGGCTTCGTAACTAAGCACAAACCCGTCGTATTCATACGTCGCCTGCAACACATCAGGCATCTCGCCGTTGTCTTTCAAAGAAAAGCGTCCGCCCGTCGCCGAAACTGTTTTGGGCGCAGTCGCTCCCATAATCTGGTGCACAGTGTCGAACCGATGCGTGCCGTAATCGGTGATCGTACCGCCCGCATAATCCCAGAACCAACGAAACGTACTGAGAAAGCGGCTGCGGTTAAACGGAACGCTGGGTGCCGGGCCAAGATAGAAATCCCAATCCAATCCTTCGGGGACGGGCGAGTCAGGCGGATTGCCGATGCCGTTGGGCGTCAGGTTGCTGTAATTCCAGACCCGCACAAAACGAACTTCGCCTAACTGACCGGATTTGATGATTTGCTCGACTTCGCGGTAATGCGGGGCTGAGCGATGCTGCAACCCTGCTTGTACGATGCGGTTGTATTTGCGGGCTGCCGCAACCATGGCGCGGCCTTCCTTGATGTTGTGCGCCAGTGGTTTTTCGACGTACACATCTTTGCCTGCCTGACAGGCGAGCACCGTAATGATCCCGTGCCAATGATCCGGCGTAGCGATGTGAACAGCGTCTACCTCTTTCAACGCCAGCAGCTTGCGAAAATCCCCCAACACCTGCGCTTCGGGGTTGAGCTGTTGTTTGGCTTGCTGCGCGTTTGGCGCGTATACGTCACACGTGGCCACGTATTCAGCGCCGGGTGCCTGTTTCATCAATAGCGCCACATCCAGTCCGCGCCCGCCGCAACCGATCAAACCGACACGCACGCGATCATTTGCGCCAACGATGCGCTGATATGACAGCGCCGTGGTGGAAACGACCGTCGCGCCAGTGAGTGCAGAGGTAATGAACTCTCGTCGTTTCATAGGTCTTACCGGTTCCTCGTTTCAGAACAATTAGCCGCGTTTGAGCAACTCGTGAACGTGGTCGGCACAACGCGCCGCCAGCGCCATCACCGTCAGCGTCGGATTCTTTTCAGAATAATCAATGAAGCCGCTGCCGTCGGCGACGTGCAAATTTGGCACATCGTGAGACTGCAAAAATGGCGTGAGCACCGAAGTCTTGGGATCATTTCCCATCTTGCAAGTGCCTACCCAATGGACGCTATCAACGCCGGGCGCGGAGTTCACGTTGGTGACGACACCGCCCGAAGCTTCAATGATTGAAGTGATCTTTTCGGTCGCGTCTTTGAAAATCGCGCGGTCTTCGGTGGTCAGACTGAAATGAATTTTCGGCACTGCCAGGCCGTACATATCTTTCACCTGCGGATCGAGTTCGACGTACCGCTCTGGCGACGCAATCATGCCGTTTTGCGAATAGAGGCTGAGCAATGCCGGATAACGATCGCGCACGCGGCGTTTGAAATCCCCGCCGAATCCTTCCATTTGCCGCGCGTATCCCGGATTCCCCGTGCCAACGCGCGTGCCCGAATCCACGATGATGTGATAGCCCTTGGGAAAATCAGGATGCGGTTTGTCCCAGTAAAATGCCGCGATGTATGCGTGGCTGCTTTCGGTGCCGTCATCATTAAACACAGGACGCCCGACCATCTGTTTCAGATACCCTTGCGCGCCTGCGGTGGTGTGACTGATCAGATTCTTGCCCACCAGGCCGGAAGAATTCGCCAGCCCATTCGGAAAGTGATTCGATTTTGAAAGCAACAACAACCGCGCAGATTCAATCGGCCCACAAGCCAGCACAATGTGTTTGGCGGCGACTTCGTATGTCGTGCGCGTTCCCGCCTTGAAATAGCGCACACCAACTGCACGGCTGCCGTCTTTGCTGACGATCACTTCGGC
The DNA here is from genome assembly GCA_016789605.1 of Acidobacteriota bacterium. Classification (GTDB taxonomy): domain Bacteria; phylum Acidobacteriota; class Blastocatellia; order RBC074; family RBC074; genus RBC074. The sequence continues at coordinate 36,554 of JAEUQO010000260.1, read as the reverse complement.
GGCGTTGGCATTGAGGATCAATTTGCATTTGCCGGTTTTCAGCGCCGCCGGCATCGCCGTGTTCGCCGAGGTGTATTTCGATTCGCTGTCACAACCACGCATGCAATGTCCGCAGTAATGACAAACCGGACGCTTGGATTGATGCGGTTCGGTCAGAATGGCTTTGCGCGCCGTGATCATGCGAAAGCGCTTGGCGTCGAGTTTGTTGCAGCCTTTTTGAATTTCATAGGCGGCGCAATTCCACGGCAACGGTTTCTGAAACACGCCGTCAGGCACATTGGGATGATGATCATAGTTGCCGGTCACGCCCATCATCTTTTCCATACGGTCGTAGTAAGGCGCGAGCTCTTCGTACCGGACCGGCCAGGTCGCGAAATCATAGGGGCTGTTACGCCAGCTCAAGCCTGCCCAAAGCAAGGTTTTGCCGCCCACGGCTTTGGTCACAAAGTGGTCAATACGCTGGTATTCGCCCGCTTTGGTAAAGGGTTCTTTCTTTGGATCAACTCGCAAATGCGCACGCGGGTCCCAATCCTTGCCCCGCTTCGGTAATTCATAGGGCATGGTGTGACTGAAAAACTCTTTGGTGGGGTCTACCCATTTGCCAGCTTCCAGCACCACGACAGAAGCGCCACGCTGAGCCAATTCCATGGCCACGACGCCTCCGGCAGCGCCCGAGCCAACCACGCACACGTCATACACAGGAGTTTTCGATTGCATTGCGAGTGTTCTCAAACCAGATGGAAAAAGCAGCGACAAGCCACTTGTGGGGTAAGACGCGGCTCGGCGCTGCTGAGGTTTCAACTTAAAAGAATGAACGTTGCGCAATGTCAGTGCGAAGCCAGGTGACCGCGCGCTGACATTGCGCAGGATGGAAACAGACTTTCTGCGGGTTAGAAATACAGCTTCAACCCGAATTGCATCTGACGCGGCGGTGCAGCGCTCGTGATGCGTCCAAAAGTCTGACTGGTGATGCCGGTGTCAGGCCCGCCCAGAATCACACGGTTGAACACGTTGAACACTTCCCAGCGGAAATCCAGGCGGAGGCGTTCGGTAAAGTTAAAGCTCTTTTGCAACGAAACGTTTTCGTTCAAGTTGGCCGGACGACGCGCGAGGCCGTTGAAGCGCGGCGCATTGCCCAGCGTGTTGGTTTGCGGGACAACCTGACCGTTGGCATTGCAGAAAGCCGCAATCGAGCAAACCGGCGCGAAGTAGCTGGTGAAGCCCGTCGTCGCACGATAGTTTGGATTGCTTGGCGCATCTGCCACCCAGCCGTCCAGCGTCTTGACGAGCGCGGCGCTGCGTCCACCCAGAGAAACGGCGCCTCCCGACAATTGAATCGGCTGACCGCTGGTATAGACGTGAATGGCCGAGAAGCGCCAGCCGCCGATAATGGCGTTGCCAGCCTTGCCCAAATCCCATTTTTGGCCTTTGCCAAACGGTGCGTCGAGAATGTAGCTGAACTTGAAGTTATGCGGCAGGTCAAACGCGCCCACCGATTTTTCCAGGCGCATGTTGTAATGATCCATCGCGCGTCCGCCCGAATCCACCACGTCGGTATTGGTGATGAGTTTCGAGAACACGTATGAACCCTGCAGGTACACGCCCGTCGAAACGCGGCGCTCCATCTTGATGATGGCCGCGTGATAGGTCGAGTGACCGCTGCGGTCACCGTTGCCGCTCCAGGTGTTGATGTTGGCGTATTGCGGGAAAGGCCGCAACGCACGATCCAACGAAAGGTTATCCGGGAATGACGGATACGGTTTGCTAAATCCAGCGGCACGCACTGCCGCCGAATCAATGCGCTGCCCCAACAACGGCTGAATCTTCGGATCGTAAATGTACTGCGACGGCAGTTGATTATAGTTAAGCAAGCCCGCCATCAGATGCACACCGATCGAAGCGTTGTACGAAGCTTCCACCAGGAATTTGCCCGGCAATTCCCGTTGCAACGACAACGTCCAGTTCCAGTTTTCCGGCAAGCGCGAAACTTCCTGATATTGCCACCAATCCACATCGGCGTTGGTGTTGAATCCAGGATCGGTGCTCGGTGGTTGCGGCACAGTGTTCACACCGTTGACGATGAACCCATCGTCGAGTTTGAACAAGCGGTTGATGCCGTCCGGCGAAGGCACGCTGTAAATCTGGATCGCGCCCGCAAAGTGGGTCGAACCGGAAGTCGTACGCACCAACCCGAAAGTACGGCCAACACCGCCGCGCACGACGGTTTTCTGATCCGGGCTATAGGCAAAGCTGAAGCGCGGACCGAAGCCTTTGTACCAGCCTTCTACCAGCGTGCGTTTGCCGACTTCGCCTTGATTGAAGCCTGCGAAACGCAACGCCCCCAACCGATTATCGGCGCGCGGATTCGGCGTGAACGGATCGAAGTCGCTCCATTTATCGTCGCGTTCGAGCGGCGGCAAAGTCACGTCATAGCGCAAGCCAAAGTTGAGCGTCAGCTTGGAATTGACCTTCCAGTCATCCTGGATGTACGCCGCGTGACCACGCCAGTACTGACGGACGAACCGATCATTTTCGGTTTGTGCGCCGTTGACTTCGCCCAGCAAGAATGAAGCAAAGCTGTTGCCGCCACCCAGGGCGGAGTTGCCGCTTTGCGGAATGCTGGTTTGCGCACGGCTCACACGCACCAGACCAGCCAGCGTTTGCCGACCAAAGCCGTTGTAGTGCAGGCGTTCGTACAAGTAGCCGCCTTTGATGGTGTGGCTGCCTTTGATCACGGTCAGATCGTCGCCGATGGTGAAGATCGGGTTTTCTGAACCGTCACCGTTCGAGCCGCCCCACGCTGTATATCCGTCGCTTTGATACTCGACTTGCAACAAGGCTTCGTCGCAGTTAAAAGCGCCTGGCAAGCAGATGCCGCGATTTTTCCAACCGCCGCCGATATTCGGCGTGTAGTTGAACTGCTTCCACCAGTTGACGCCGCCATAAGCGTAATTGACCAATGTCGGCGAAATCGTCCAGGTGTAATTCACGCGGTATACGTGACTGTCTTGTTGCGTATAGCGGAAGTTACTGACCGAAGCGGGCAATTGCGGGAACCCGTCCACGCCGGGCAACACTTCGCTCAGACCGTAGTTATAGAGACCGCTGATTTTGTGTTTCTCAGAGAAGTTGTGATCGAGTTTCACACTCCACTTCGTCCAGGGGAAAAGTGAACTGCCTGCGAAACTGCGATAGTTATTGTTGACGTAAGCATACGTTCCCGGAGCGCCTGCCGCATTCGGAAACACCGTATTGCCAACGTATTCCAGATATTTCTTGGCCAACGGGCTAATGCGGTTTGCCGGAATCTGGTTATTCGGGAACGGGTCGCGAATGAACCGCGGGTTCGATTCGCTGATCGGCAGGCCGGCGTTGTAGTTCGGATTGGCGCGCGTGGTCGCGGGGTCATAGATCGGCAACACTTTGCCGGTCGGATCCACCCACTTGCTGAAATCGCCGTTGTACATTTCGGACGTCGGCACTGACGTCACAAAGCTGTTGGACCCGGCGCGATTGCGGAACCATTCCGCCGACCCGAAGAAGAAGGTTTTGTTCTTGCCGTTGTACACCCACGGAATGCGCACCGGCCCGCCCAGGGTCAGCCCGTAATCGTGCTGTTTCAATGTGCTGGTGCGGTTTTCGAAATAATTGCGCGCGTCGAAATAGTTATTGCGCGCAAATTCATAGACCGTGCCGTGATATTCGTTCGTGCCTGAGCGGGATGAGAAGTTCAAACTGCCGCCTTGCGCACGACCGGATTCGGCCTTGAACCCGTTGGTGTCCACCGCAAATTCGGTGATCGCATCAATCGAAGGCGTATTCAAGCTGGCCCATTCGGTCGAACCGAAGCGGCTGGTGCCAGACGAAGCGCCGTCGAGCGTGATGCCCCAGGTACCGCCCTGGCCACCGCCCAACGAGAAGTTCGATGTGTAACCAGGACCTTGCACGCCTGCGTCTCCGCCGAGCCCGATGGGCTTGGATTCCGGCGTGAGCAGCGTCAAATCAAATGGGCTGCGCATCGTACCGCTCACCACCAACGGCAGTTGGTCAATCTGCTTGTTGGAAACCTGCGAAGAAATCTTGGCGTTTTCGGTCTGCACTTGCGCGCCGCCTGCCGCCGCGATTTCCACGGTTTCACTTACCTGCCCGACCGACAACGTGACATTCGCGCTGGTGGTGTTGCCGACGGTCAGCGTGACGCCAGCGACTTCAGCAGCCTTGAAGCCGGTCTTCTCAACGCGGATTTTGTATGCGCCCGGCGGCAACGCCGGGATGGTATAGACGCCTTCTTTGGTTGTCACCGCATTGGAAGACGCATTGGTTGCCTGATTTGTGGCGGTCACGGTGGCTCCAGGAACAGCCGCGCCCGTGCCATCAACCACGGTTCCGGTGATCGTGCCACGATCTGATTGCGCCACCCCGGTTGCCGTCAGGCACGCCAGGCAGGCGATCAGCAGCACAATCATTCTTAAATGCTCTCTGCAAGACATATCAAAACCTCCGTGTGGTTTCTCGTTGGGGTATCGTTGAAGCCCTGGGCTTCAGTCTTACGGTAGGGTGCTTACCAGCAGGTTGGCGGATGCAACACAGTAACGAAGCGAACCGTTGATTCTACTGCGGACTGTGCAGCGAACCTGCTCGTGTCGAGTTAACTCCATAGCCAGTCACGCTCACGATCCGTGCCAAATTCAGACATCGGTTCGCATATTGAGCAATGTGCCAGCTCGTTACAATTGGCGTAGTCGTGGACTCCTTGATCCGGCTTAGCCAGCGCAGATTGTCAGTTGAGACAATTCGCTCTAATCTCCAGAGACTCTGGCAGACTGCCATTACCAAATTGGGGGATGGAAAAAGCAGATGACAAAACTGTTGTATTGTTTGACAACCGAATCCGCCGCCGTAGACCCCTAGCGGCGCTATAGAAAGCAAAAGGTAAGAAGCACAAGAAGAACCGACACCCGTCCCTCTCCCAGTAGCGCGGGTTACACGCCACGTCCTTCCCTGTTAACGACTCAAGCCAGCAAAGCTATGGTGATTTTTCTTCTTCTGTGTTTGTGTGGAATCTGATGGAAATGACTGTCAGTCAGATAGTTCCGAATGACGCGGCGGGTTATAGCACGCAGCCTGCGATAGTGTCAAATTTTGGTAATACCAATCTCGCTCTTGCCCAGGATAACTAACATTTGTGCGCACAGCAACTTAGACTCCCCCCAGACAAAATGCCCAGCCAACTGCTCGACTGATCTATCCGTTAGTCGAGAGCGGGCTAACGGTTAAGTTGAGGGAGCCCTAGCTGTAAATAAACAGGATTTGGCAAATCAGCGGCATCTGTGCAAAAGCGATGTCGGACAATTCAGGCCAATTGTCCGACACCACGACATAAACCAAGTTAGTTCAAGCGTTTCACACGGATGTTTTTGTACGAGACGATGCTCTTCGGGTCATGGGCTTGCAGCGCAAATGTGCCTTTGTCGAGCATACGGGCAAAATCCTTGCCCGCCTGACGATCCGCTGGCTGATCCCACTCCACCGCGACTTTGTCATTCACTTTGATGGTGACGTGCTTATCTTTCACGATGATGTGATAGGTATACCACTCATTGTCTTTCATCAACTGTTCTTTGACGTTCACGACATCATATAAACTGCCGGTCTTTTTCCAGTCAGTATGCGTCTGGTTAACCTGCACTTCGAATCCGGCTTTGGGCCATCCCGTCGGTTGATAGGCTGTGTGGAAGTAGATGCCGCCGTTTGAACCGGGCTCAGTCATCACGTCCAGCTTCAGTTCGAAATTCACAAACGGTTTATCATCCCCGACATAGAACAAGTGGCAGCGCGGACCGTGCGCAACAAACGCGCCGTCTTTGAACGTCCAGGTTTCTTTGTTCTCTTCAGCCGATTTCCAGCCTTTGAAGCTCTTGCCGTCCGTGATCTTTTTGAAGCCTTTTTCGCTGTCTTTCTTGGCTTGTGCAAAGGCAGTCAGCGCCAGGGACAGCGAGATCAGAATGCTGAACAAGATCAGTCTCAGTTTCATTGCGAAAGTTCTCCTCAGGAAAAGTCCGGCAAAGCGTATCGCTTGCCCGAAGTCCGACGATCAGCGCATTGCGAACTGCCAAACAAATGGGTGCTGGTGCAGCAATGGCGCGTTTAGTTGTTCAGGTAAGTGTGAAATTGAAAGCGGCGTCATAAAACCACTTCGCTGCACAGGCGTCAAGCGGTGATGTGCACGCGAGGGACGCGCGCTGAAATCCCCGTGACGATCTCATAGGAAATGGTCTCAATTTGCGCGGCCAGTTCTTCGGCGCGCAAACACAATCCGTCTTGTGCCCCCAGCAAGGTCACAATGTCGCCCAATTCGACGCCCGGCACATCAGTGACATCAACGATGGTCAAATCCATGCTCACTCGTCCCACGATCGGAGCGAACTTGCCGCGTATGATGATGCGTCCTTGGTTGGAATGTGCGCGGCGTAATCCATCAGCATATCCAATCGGCAGTGTCGCAATTCGGCTCTCGCGTGGAGTCGTAAAGGTACAGCCATATCCCAAAGAGGTACCGGCAGGAACCGTCTTGAGCATGACGATCCGCGAGCGCAAGGACATCACGGGCTGCAATTCGGGCCGCGTCAATCTGGGCGAAAGCACGTCAGAAACCAATCCGTACATTGCGGCTCCGGCGCGGGCAAGATTTCCTTGTGCCTGTGAATACGCGTGCAGCCCTGCGCTGTTCGCTTGATGAAACCAGGTTGGCGTGAAGCCAAGAGCACGCAATGTAGCGACTGATGCCTGATAACGCGCGATTTGTAAATCGGTGTAATCGCTAGTGGCAGCGTCTGCGGCGGCAAAATGGGTGAGCACGCCGTCCAGCCGAAGCTGGGAAAAGCGTTGCAACTGCTGCGCAAAGGCTTCGACATCAGTCCAGGGAATGCCCAGGCGTCCCATTCCCGTGTCAACTTTGAGGTGAAATTTGATGACGCGCTGGTTGGCTTTGGCCAGCGCATCCAATTCCTCCGCCAGATCAAGACGAAAGAGCGCTGGAGTGAGTTCGTGTTTGAGAATCAGTTCGCCTTGTGTGCGCCACCCGCCGCCCAAACAAAAAATCGGTTTGCTGATGCCAGACTCGCGCAACTCGACGCCTTCTTCAACGAGGGCGACACCGAACCAGTCTGCGCCAGCCGCTTCCAGCGCTTTCGCACAAGCAACCGCGCCGTGACCATAAGCATTCGCTTTGACGACGGCCATTAGTTGTGTTCCGTCAGCCAGCAGCGCTTTGAGGGTTTGAAAATTGTGGGCAAGCGCGGGCAAAGAGATTTCAGCCCAGGTAGGCCGTTTCGGTTGCAGAGGCGAATCAGAGACAAGCTCCGACATCAGCTCATCTCCTCGCGAATCATGTCGTGGAAGCGCGTCAGCGATTTGCGGAAGACCAATTCCACACTGCCAATCGGACCATTACGCTGTTTGCCAATAATGATCTCAGCGATGTTCTGCTTTTCGGTTTCGGGTTTGTAAACCTCTTCGCGGTAAATGAACATCACGACGTCAGCGTCCTGTTCGATTGAACCGGATTCTCTCAGGTCAGAAAGCTGCGGCTTGTGGTTGCCCGTGCGCGTCTCAGGCGCACGCGAAAGCTGGGAAAGCGCGATCAACGGCGCGCCCAACTCTTTCGCCAGAATCTTGAGTTCGCGCGAAATTTGCGAGACTTCCTGTTGGCGAGATTCCGTTCGTCCGCGACCGCTCATCAACTGCAAATAATCCACGATGATCAAATCCAGTCGCTTGCGCTCATTTTTCAGACGGCGGCATTTCGCGCGCATTTCCAGCACATTGATGCCGGGCGTGTCGTCCAGGTAAATGCCCGCTTCAGAAAGTTCCGCCACCGCCATCGCCAAACGCCGCCAGTCATCTTTGTTGAGCATGCCGCTGCGCATTCGATGCGCGTCAATTTGCGCTTGCGAGCAAAGCAGACGTTGCACCAACTGCTCTTTGCTCATTTCCAGCGAAAAGACGCCGACGACGGCTTTTTCGCGATCATCGTGACGACGCCCGGACGAGTCCTGCCCCAACGCAGCATTTTGCGCAATGTTCAGACTGAAAGCCGTTTTGCCCATACTGGGACGAGCCGCCACGATGATCAAATCGCCGCGCTGCAAACCCGCAGTCATGTAATCCAGATCGGTAAAGCCTGTGGCAACGCCCGTGATCAATTGCTGACGACCGGCGATTTCTTCGATGACTTCGAGCTGATTGCTGGCGACTTCGCCGATGTGAACGAAGCCTTGCTTGATACGGTCTTCGGCAATGGAAAGGATCAGCTTTTCCGCTTGATCCAGGATGGCTTCGGGCTCGTCTTCGTCGTCAAAAGCGAGCGCCATGATCTGGTTTGACGCCTTGATCAGTTTGCGCAGCGTGGATTTGCCCTTGACGATTTTGGCGTAGTTTTCGATGTTCGAGAAACGAGGTACGCCGTCAAACAATGATGCGATATAAGCAGGTCCGCCAACCTGATCCAGTTCCCCTGCGCGGCGCAGGTCTTCTTGCAAAGTAATCGGATCAATCGCGCGCCCTTGTTCATACAAGGCCAGCATCTTTTCGTAAATCAGACGATGGGAAAGCAGGAAGAAATCTTCCGGCTTCAAAATTTCCACCGACTGGTTCACAGTCACGTTGTCGAGCAAAATCACACCCAGAATCAGTCGCTCAGCGTCCAGATTACTCGGTAGCGATTTTTCCAGCGTGATGTCTTCCGCCATTGCTTGCCTGGCCATGTTGTATGTGACTTACAGATTGTGCTGTGCCGAAACAAACGACGCGGACGTCATACGCAACGGCAAGCTAATTGAATGCTCAGACCGAAAATGTTGCGGGTTGGATAACGAGAAAAAGAGCGGAGTGAAAAACCCGGTGGGCATTCACTCCGCTCGCATATTCATGCAGAGAACAACGTGCGTCAAGCCGTTGCTGTCTGATTTTGGCGAAGCCAACAAGCATTCGCCGAAATGTCTTGTTTTAGCTGGCCGCTTCGTCTTTAACGACGACTTTGATGTTCGTCGTGACTTCGCGGTGCAACTTGACCGGAACTTCGAATTCTCCCGGTTCTTTAATCGGGTCTTTCAGCAGCACGCGGCGACGATCCACTTCGTAGCCTTTGGCGGCAAACGCCTCGGCGATGTCCATCGAAGTAACCGACCCGTACAGAATCCCGTGTTCGCCGACTTTGCGCGCAAATTCGAGCGTCACTTCTTTGAGCAAGTCTGCTTGCTGCAAAGCCGTGTCGCGTTCGGCGGCTTCTTTTTTCAACAGCGTTTTGCGCTGCAATTCAATCTGTTTGACGTTGCCCGGCGTGGCCTGAATCGCCAATCCGCGAGGCAACAGGTAGTTGCGACCATATCCAGGCTTAACTTTGACCAAATCGCCGCGCACGCCCAGATTGTCCACATCTTCTTTGAGCAAAAGTTCCATCATTGGCATAACTTCAATTCCTCCGTTCGTAGTGCCAGCCGAAGCCGGAAACCGCCCAGAAGCGGTGCAACGAACAACTTAGTATTTCGTGTACGGCAGCAGCGCCAGATTGCGTGCACGCTTGATCGCCTCGGTCAATTTGCGTTGTTGCCACGCAGAAACGCCCGTCAGACGGCGCGGCAAAATCTTGCCGTTTTCGGCGATGAAAGCCTGAAGCAACTTCGTGTCTTTGTAGTCAATGTAATCAATGCGCTCAGCCGTCAGCTTTGACACACGGCGGCGACGCGTCGGGCGTCCAGAGCGATGAGGTTTGCCATTCTTGTCGTCGTTTTCCATATCAGCCATCACAGTCCTCGCTTTCGTAACCTTGGGTTATCGGCACTTATTCATCAGCCAGATCGTCATCGTCCGCTTCAACCTCGAAATCTTCTTCAACGTTGCGCGGTGCAAGCGGTGCTTTACGCTTGGCTTTGACTTTCGCGGCGCGCTTCAGGTCTTCGTCTGTGCGCACAACGAGATGACGAATCACGAAGTCAGTCACGCGCAAGCGGCGCTCGACTTCAAAGACTTCCTGACCAGTGCCTTCCAGATACACGACGGTGTAAGTACCTTCATCGAATTTCTGAATGCGATAGGCGAGTTTACGGCGACCCCACTCTTCGACCTTGGTGACCTTGCCACCTTTATCGGTAATGGTATGTTCGAGCTGGGAAGTGAGTTTCTTGACATCATCGTCGCTGGCATTTGGCGACGAGATGAACACGATTTCGTAAGTTCTCAAGTCTTATTCCTCCTTGTGGATTATAAAGCCTGCCGGTCTGTTGAACCTGACAGGCAAGGAGCGATCAACCGCGCGGTTGACCAGCATCAATTGTACTTTGACATCACCGAAGCAATGTCATTCGACAAAATCTCTTCTACAGCGTCTGCGGCGCGTGAAACCATTTCTGCCAAAGCATCACGGTCTTTGCGCGGGAATTCTGCCAACACAAAATCCGCTGAATTGGTCAACGGGTGATCAGGCGCGATTCCTATCCGCAGCCGAGGGAACTTTTCAGTTCCGAGTTTGGCAATGAGCGATTTTAAGCCGTTATGCCCACCAGCGCTGCCTTGCGGGCGTAAGCGCAATTTACCAAACGGCAAGGCAAAATCATCACTGATTACAAGAATATGAGCGGCGTCTTTGACTTCATACTTTTCACGTAATCCAGCAACAGAAACGCCGCTAAGATTCATGAATGTCTGCGGTTTAACTAACAATGCCTCTTGTCCGTTAAAGGCCGCACGCGCAGTGAGCGCTTGGCATTCTGACAGTTTGACATCGCGTCCCGCACGCCGCGCCAATTCATCAATAACCAGAAATCCGCAGTTATGGCGCGTCCACTCGTATTTCGGGCCGGGGTTGCCAAGACCAACAATCAACCACATAACTCAGCCCTGCATTGAAGAAGTTAAACAAACTGGAAGTGATTTGCAGCAAATATGTTGCAAGCAGCTTGCGCCCCAACCAGTTGTTACTTTTCTTCGCCTTTACCTTTCTTGATCACTTCCGGTTCGGCTCCACCTTCAGCCGCAACCGCCCCTTCTTCGGCACGCGGCGCCACCACAGTGGCAATAACCGTTTCCGGGTCATCAAGAATTTCAATCCCTTCGGCGAGCGAAAGGTCTACGACTTTGAAGTTCGCGCCGAGACCCAATTTGGTCACGTCAACTTCGATTGCATCAGGAACTTCGGTCGGCAAACAACGGATTTCCAACGAGTGCGTCGGGATATCCAGAATGCCGCCGCCAAATTTCACGCCTTCGGATTCACCAATAATTTTGACCGAAACTTCGAACTTGGCTTTTTCAGTCAACGAAATCCGCATCAAGTCAATGTGCCAGACACCGCCCTTGATAGGATCAAGCTGCACTTCAGCGATCTTCACCGGGGTTCCAGCCCCATCCACATTCAGAGTGAAGATTGCATTGCGGCCGTGCGCACGAATCAACGCGGCAAATTCGCGTTTGGCAACCGTTGCGCTGGCAGCCTCTTGGCCACCGCCATAAAGCGTCACCGGAACCAAACCGGCGGCGCGCAGGCGGCGTGCTTCGTTCTTGCCGCGAGTGGTGCGGCCTTCAGCGTTTAACGAAACAGAGGTATCGAAACTCATTTTTCAGCTCCACGGAAAAAATCGACAAACCAGTGGTTTGTCGTGGGCTTTCAAACAACGCCCGTGAAATTGCCTGTGACAAATCCGCCTGGATCGCCCGACAATCTCAAGTTAAATAAATAACCGACTCACTGAGCTTTCCTCGTGAATGGATTTGATTGCTTCAGCCAGCAACGGCCCCACACTCAAACATTCAAACTGGGGAAAAGCACACGCCTCTTTCGGCGGCAACGTGTTGGTCATGATCACTTTTTCAAGCGGCGAATTCTTGATCCGTTCAATGGCATTGCCTGAAAGCACTGCATGAACACAACTGGTCAACACTCGCTTGGCCCCTTTTTTCTGTAAGGCTTCCGCGACCTTGGTCAACGTACCAGCCGTGTCCATCATATCGTCCACGATCAGCACATCACGGCCTTCGACTTGCCCGACCACATTCATCACTTCAGCTTCGGCGTGGCCAGGCTGCGATTTTTCACGGCGTTTGTCCACAATCGCGAAATCAGCATCAAGCCGTTTAGCATATGCGCGTGCCCGCTCAGCGCCACCTGGATCAGGAGCGACGACCACCAGATCGTCAATCCGATTATTGGTGAAGTAATCAATCATCACCGGCGCAGCAAACAAGTGATCAACCGGAATATCAAAGAAACCTTGAATCTGCGGCGCGTGCAAATCAATCGTCAACACTCGATTTGCGCCAGCCGTTGTAATCAGGTTGGCCACCAACCGCGCCGAAATCGGAATGCGCGGGCGGTCTTTCTTATCTCCGCGCGCATAACCGTAATAAGGAATCACCGCAGTGATACGATCTGCTGATGAACGCCGAAAAGCGTCAATCATAATCAGCAGTTCCATCAGGTGAGAATCCACCGGCGGGCAGGTCGGTTGAACGATAAAGACGTCACTGCCGCGCACGTTTTCGAGAATCTGAAAATTGAATTCGCCGTCGGGAAATCGCGTCGTGTTGGCGCGGCCCAGTTCCAGTCCCAGATAAGCGCAAATTTCTTGCGCCAGTGAGCGATGGGCGTTGCCCGAAAAGATTTGAAGGCTATTCACGGTTCTCTATAAATAGCGATGAGTGCTAAGGAACAATGACTGACCTGCTAAAAGCATCTTTGGTAGTCCTTATTCTCTAGCACTCATCACTAATGCATGGCTGGGGAGGTAGGATTCGAACCTACGAATGGCGGCTCCAAAGGCCGCTGCCTTACCACTTGGCGACTCCCCAACAAACTTGTTCTTTGCGAATCTCGCTTGATTGCGCAATCAACAAACTAAATTAAGCTCTCACACCCGGCCAAAACTTTTTTCAGGGCTTTTTGATGGTGTTTAATCTCATTCTTGCTCTGCAAGCTGAAGCCTCCCACGATAGCTAAATCTGAGCTTCTGCTGCGGCAAATGCTTGCCGGTATATTTGGTGATACTCAGCGCGACCTAGCGTGCGCACTGGAACGCACCACCAATCTCGCTGGCTCAATTCGCGTTGCGCGTTGGTGCGCTCCGCTTCAGTGTCAAAGATCGCAAAGATTGTCGAACCGCTGCCCGACATCAAAACACCGCGCGCTTTCGCTGCCCAAAGCCGTTGTTTTATCTCTTCCAACAACGGGTGACGAGCCAACACCGGAATTTCCAGATCATTTTGCAGCGGCGTCAATTCATTTGGTGTTGTTTCGGCAGCGTATGCAGCCACGAAGGAAGTGGGCATCTTAGCGACGGGTTTTGGGTTTGTCAACTCACCCGGCAAATTCCCGTAAACTTCTTTTGTCGGGACTTGTATCCCTGCATTCACAAGCAGCAAAAAGTCTGCCCGAATGTCTGGCAACGGGTAAACCTCATCTCCTCGTCCGACTCCCAGACAGGTTCCGCCAAGCAAAAAACACGGCACATCAGCCCCCAGCTTAGCAGCCATCGCATATAGCTCCCCGGTCGGAACCGTCATCTCCCACAACCGCTGCAAGGCCATGAGCGTCACTGCAGCGTTGGCACTGCCACCGCCCAGCCCAGCCCCGGTTGGAATACGCTTGTGCAAAGTAATCCGTATGCCGTGGGAAATCTGGCCCCAATCAGCCAACAAGCGTGCCGCGCGATAAACCAGGTTGGTTTCGTCGCAAGGCACTCCAGGATGATCACAGAACAACTCAATCCCGCTGGCAATCGGTTCAAAGATCAGCTCTTCAGCGACACTGATCGTTTGCAACAAGGTACGCAATTCGTGATAGCCATCCGAACGCTTGCCCAGAATTTCCAGCGTCCAATTGATCTTGGCAAAAGAAGGAAGTGTGAGAATCATCAATGCGAAGTTAACGCAGGTCTTTCAGTTTCACTTTAAGCCGGGCCATTTCATCCGCTTCAATCGAATATTCGAGTGCTCGTTCCCATTGGCGGCGGGCTTCAGCCAGTTTTCCCAACTCTTTCAATACATCGCCTAGATGTTCGTGCAACGTGGCGTTACGGCGAGAATACATCATCGCACGCTCCAAATTCTCGCGTGCTTTTTCCAATCGCCCCAGCTTGAAATTTGCCCAGCCCAAACTGTCCAGGAAACTGCCATTGATAGGTTCAATGGCGACGGCCTGCTCGATCAGTTTCAGCGCTTCATCAAAACGTTCGCCGCGTTCCAACAACTGATAGCCCAGATTGTTCAACGCCGTTGCATAATCCGAATGCCGACGCAGCAAATCACGCAAAGTCTTTTCCGCTTCAGTGTGCTTGCCAGCCCGGTCTTGTACAGAGCTGAGCTGAACCAATGCTTCCGGATCATCGGGGTTTAGCGTCATCGCCTTGCGTATCGAAGCTTCCGCTTCAACAAGCTGGCCAGCCTGCAACTGTACCCCGCCGAGCAACAAATAGACCGTAGCGTCGTCCGTAGCATCTTCCGGATTCCCTTTGAGCAGCGCACGCAATCGTTCAGCAGCATCGTTGAACCGCCGTAAATCGGTAAGAATCAGGGCTTCCGTAAATTTCAGAGAACGATCATCTGGATAGCGCCGTATTGCTGCCAGCGCCAGATCGAGCGCTTCGCGTCGTTTGCCATCTTCACGCAACATGTCAATCGTCAGGTGATCCAGCAACGGGTTATGCTCGTCAACCAAACGACGTGCGCGTGTCAACACGGCTTGCAGCTTTGTTTGCTGCCCACTACGACGGCAAACCTGTACCAGCCGGGTAACGATCTCATTAAACAATGGCGCATTGACAGGCGTAACACCGCCTTTAGCGGTAAAACTGTCAAAAGCCTGCTCGTATTGCAAAATCGCGTCATCGTTACGGCCAAGTTCCTCGTAAATCTGTCCCAGCTCCAACAATAGGTTGGTTCTGATTCCCGGTTCGACTCGTGCTAAGCCGGCTTTGAGCGTTTCTATCGCCGCTGACCGTTGATCTGCCCGGCGCTGCGCCAAAGCTAGCAAACCAATGGCACTGGCATTCGCCGGGTCAAGCTTGATGTATTCTTGCAAGCGTTCAACCGCTTCCCCTGCCCGCCCGGCACGGATCAAAGCCGAACCATAGCCAAGCCACAACGCCGGGCTATTGGCCGTTTTCATCAATTGGCCGTAAATGCGCAACTCATCTGCGCTGGTGCCCGCTTCGCGCAAAACGGAAATCAGATTGCTAGCGTATTCGCCCGCGTCCGGATTGGCTTCGTAGGCACGACGTGCCGCATCAATGGCTTGTCTGTTTTTCCCCTGACTGAGATAGAGCAACGACAGCCGGTAATATGCCCGATCCGGCATCAAGTCGGCATTCATCATCCGTTGATAAAACAGCGGATCGTTGGGAATCGGTGCGCCTGTCCATTTTTCCAGTGCGAAGATTTCGCGGGACTGGTTGTTTCTCAATTGATAAAGGTCTGCCAGAAATGCCCAGGCTTCGGCTTGCCCCGGATCGAACTCCGTCACCTTTTCATAGGCGCGCATCGCACGATCCAGATACAGTGAGCGCGGATTGTTTTCCATCTTTGCCAGATGGATATACACGCGGCCTAATAACAGATGCGCCCCAACATTTTTGGGGTCAAGCTTGATGGCAATTTCCGCTTCGCGCTCTGCCACTTCGTGACGTGAAAAGTGAAAGAAGTAGATTTCCCCCAAATCTACGTGCGGTTCTGCGGCCTTAGGATCAAGCTCGCTGGCTTCGCGAAAGGCCTTAATCGCGTCTTCAAGCAAACGCATGCTCCGCGTTCGCAGAACCTCGTTCTTGAGCCGTTGCGCTTCCAAATAGCGCAAATAGGCCTGCTGGCGTTTGCGCGATTCCACCGAGAAAGAAAACTTGCTGGGAGTTTGTGGCGCGGTCATCGTGGCAGACGCGGTTTTTCCCTGCCCTGACTGTACAGGCGTTTGCCCCCAGACGTGGCCAGCTAGACCACCAATCGTCAGCCCAAGCCCGAACAAAATCATCGCCGCCAGAGAATGTCGTTTCATCGTACTGCCACCTTAATATGCCCAAGATAATCGAAGCGCAGTCAGCCGCAGGCCAACTTAAAGATCAAGAAGATCAAGCCTGTGCTTTCGTACTGGCAACAACTGCGCGCTCCCATTCGCCACGTCGGGGAAAACTGTACGCGAGCAAAAACAGACTGACCACACCCAGCCGCCAGCTGTATTGATAATCACCGGTCAGGAAATAAAAAACCAAGCCCACGAGAGCAGCCAGTTCAGCCGCCACAGCCACCACAATAGTCATGGTAAAAAGGTTCGCCAAGACCGCGATGACCCCACCGCGCGAGGCCGCAGGACGCATCACCATCTGAGAGAGTAATAATCTACGACAAACTACCACCAGCAAACCCAAGACAATGATGCCGGAATAGATCGGTTGTGCCCAAGTCTCGCTGCCCGGAACGGGATTTTCCGGCGTGACGATGCGCGCCACCAACAAATAAACCAAAACTGAAACCATGAACGCCGTAACCACGATACAGGCCAGCCGATATCGTTGCGCCAGAGCTTTTTGATGTTCTACTGAAATGTAATCCATAGCTATTCGAGGCTCGCCTTGAGCGCGCCGTTTTCCACCACCAAATCATCCTTCGTGCCCGATTTGCGATCGGGGCCATCAGAACTCAACCAATACGAAGCCCCGCTTCCGTGATATTTCAATTCTTCTCCCCACAGGTCAAAGCGCTGTACCGTTGTCAGGTACTGCGGCGCCAGTTGATCAAGCAGCGGAGTGACCTTGTCTGCCTCAATAAATTGTCCGTGCGCTTTTTGATATGCGCTCAACGCATCTGCCATTTGCGTCAACAGAGCACTGGTGCGACGAATCTTTTCGCGGCGCACTGCCTCTTCAATGAGCTCAAATGACTCCCATTGACGATCTCCCAGGCGAATTTCGGTCACGCGCCAATTGCCTTTTTCCTTGGCCAGCCGAAAAGCCGTTTCAATCTGCGCTTCAACGACTGCGCCTCCGGCGCCGACTCCGGCAGAGATGTCTCTGATCTGCACCTGGTTCTTAGACCAGTTCGCCCCGCCGAGATGCTGCAATAGATTGCGCGCTTGTCCAACGCTGATTGTGTCAGCGACCACGGCAGACAATCCGGCAATCGCCAGTACGACACCGGCAAAGACGCCTATGAGCAACCGTTTGCTAAAACTTCCGCGAAATTTCATAGTCTTGATCCTAAATCGTAACAGCCGTCATCAGAACACGCGACGTTTAAACATTCCGATGAATCTTGGCGTCCTGACTTTGTCGTGTACCAATGTCGCGTGTTCTGATTTAGTTTTCAGGCTCGTCGTAAGGTCAATCGGATGGTAACAGAAAGTGAGACACCATCCCAAACGACTTCCAGCCTAAAACGGGCTTACAGTTCCCGCTTCTGCTCAGCGCGAATGACCCGCTTGCACTGCTCGACAGAATTCCCCTCAAACGGTAGTATCCCCCCGCATCAATCACACCTGCTTTTCTAGAAGTAAAAACGTACAACCCAAACCGCTGCCGGATTCGGTCTGCAAGAGCTGTTTCTTGCCGAAACTGGTTTGTGAAAGGACTCTTCTCTATGCACCTGAGCACGCTTGATTGGATCATTGCCGTGTTGGCCGTAGCCATTTGCTTTGTTCCGGCGCTCTTTCTGGGCAAGAAATCAGGAAAAAGCACATCGGAATTTTTTGCGTCCGGACGTTCCGTGCCGTGGTGGCTTGCCGGGCTTTCGATGGTGGCAACGACCTTCAGCAGCGACACGCCGAATCTGGTAACGGATATCGTGCGGCGCAATGGTGTCGCAGGCAATTGGGTCTGGTGGGCGTTTGTGCTGACTGGCGTTGCGACGGTGTTCTTTTACGCCAAACTCTGGCGGCGTTCGGAAGTGCTGACCGATCTGGAATTTTACGAAATTCGCTATTCGGGAACGGCAGCCAGCGCAGTACGCGGCTTTCGCGCCTTGTATCTAGGCTTGTTCTTCAACTGCATGATCATGGCCTCTGTAAACCTGGCCGCGTGTAAAATCGCCAGCATTCTCTTCGGCCTGGAACGCTGGCAAACCCTGCTGTTTGTCGGCTTGCTCAACGTCGCGTTCGCCGCGCACTCTGGCCTGTGGGGCGTGCTGGTGATTGATATGATTCAGTTTTTTATCAAGATGACAGCGGTCATCGCAGCAGCGTATTTTGCCGTCAGACTCCCACAAGTCGGTGGCCTGAACGGGCTGGTCAACCAGCTTTCTTCAATGAAAGGGCCCGAAGGCATCAATTACCTGAACGTCTTACCAGATTTCACAAACAACTGGGATATGGCGATGGCGGTGTTCATCATTCCCATCGCCGTGCAATGGTGGTCGGTGTGGTATCCCGGATCGGAACCGGGCGGCGGCAGCTATATGGCGCAACGTATGCTGGCCTCAAAATCCGAGAAAGACGCGCTCGGCGCGGTGTTGTTTTTCAACGTCGCACATTACGTTTTGCGCCCCTGGCCGTGGATTCTGGTCGGCTTGGCTTCGATTTTGGTGTACCCGCAACTGTCTGACATTCAGGCCGCCTTTCCCAATCTCGATCCCAAACTTCTGGGCCACGACATCGCGTACCCCGCGATGTTGAAATTCCTGCCCGCAGGCTTTGTCGGTTTGATGGTCGGCGGATTAGTGGCGGCGAACTCTTCAACGATCCTGACCCACTTGAACTGGGGCGCGTCGTATCTGGTGCACGATTTCTATCGCCGATTTATCAATAAAAATGGCGAAGAGCGGCATTACGTTTTCGCTGGTCGTATCGTCACGGTGTTGCTTTTCCTGCTCTCATCCGCCGTTGTGTATTTGCTCGACACGGCCAAAGACACCTTTGACATCATCCTGCAAGTTGGCGCAGGCACCGGGTTGCTGTATCTGTTTCGCTGGTTTTGGTGGCGCATCAATGCCTGGTGCGAAGTCGTGGCGATGCTCAGCTCATTTCTGGTTTCCATCGCATTCTTGGTCATCAAAAAAAGCGGGGGTGAAGTTCCCTCCACCGCCAACAGTTTGTTGATCACAATTGCCGTGACAACGGTTTGTTGGGTCTTGGCTGCGTACTTAGCGCCGCAAACGGATCGGAAAACCTTGATTGAGTTTTACCGCAAGGTTCGCCCGGCGGGTCCAGGTTGGGAACCAATTCGCGAAGCCGCTGGCATTTCCAAAACCGAAGCCGCACAAACAGGCGAAAGTTTACCGCTGGCGCTGGTCGGCTGGCTCTCTGGCAGCATTACGATCTGGTCTTCGCTGTTTACGGTCGGGAATATTCTTTATGGTCGTACCAGTGCCGCCTTGCTGATGGGCGCAGTTTTCGTCGTCAGCGGGTTTGTGTTGCTGCGTGTGATTAACAAACTTTGGAAGTAGCTGAAAACCTCTCACCACAGAGGCGCAAAGGATGCAGAGGACGCGCAGAGAATCTCGCCGTCTTTGCATTCTCAGCGGCTCTGCGGTGCCCCCCGACAATTTTTATTCGAGTTGAGAAGCTCATGTCACGGATTCGCCTGTTTTGTTTGTTCTCAATTTTTGCCCTAAGTCTGTCAGCCTCGGCGCAGCGGAGCAGTGTTCCACCGGTTGTGCTGATTTCGATTGATGGATTGAAACCGGATTACGTGTTGGAAGCCGACCGGCACCAGTTGAAGATTCCGAACTTGCGCCGCCTCGCCAAAGAAGGCGCGTTTGCTTCGGCGGTTACCGGAGTCACGCCGACGGTGACTTACCCCAGCCACACCACCTTGGTGACGGGTGTTTCGCCCGCCAAACATGGCATTTACGCTAATACGCCGTTCGATCCCTTCAGCAAGAATCAGGGCGGTTGGTACTGGTATGCTGAAGACATTCGCGTGCCGACGTTGTGGGACGTTTGCGCACAAGCAGGATTGAAAACCGCCAGCGTAGATTGGCCTGTCACCGTCGGCGCAAAGATTGATTTCAACATTGTGCAAATGTGGCGCGCAGCCACGCCGGACGACCGCAAATTGATTCGCGCGCTTTCCACGCCCGGCTTGCTGACCGAAGCCGAAAAAGCTATTGGCAATTATCCCGAAGGTTACGATTACACTGTCGAAGCCGATCAGCGCCGGGCGGCTTTCAACGTGTATCTACTGGAAAAGAAACGTCCGGCGTTTTTGACCACGTACTTCGCCGGGCTGGATGAAGTGCAACACGCGCACGGGCCGGATAGCCCCGAAGCCTATGCCGCGCTGGAAGCAATTGATGTGTTGGTTGGTCAGGTTCGCGCGGCAGCGGAAAAGCTTGGCAACGGCAAAGCCGTGGTTGCCGTGGCGTCGGATCACGGATTTTCGCCGCTCAACAAATCGCTGAACCTGAATGCCGCGTTTCGCGAAGCCGGATTGATCGAAGTCGAAGCCGGCAAGGTGAAATCGTGGCGCGCCATCACCTGGAATTCCGGCGGCACGGCAGCGGTGATGTTGAACAACAAAATGGACGAAGACGCGCGCGCCAAAATCCGGCAAATTTTGCAGCGTCTGGCTGCTGCCCCTGAAAGCGGGTTGCTCAAATGGTACGAAGGCGACCTCGCGCAAAAACTCGGAGGCTTTCCCGACGCGGCGTTCATTGTCGGAACCAAACCGGGCACGTATATCGGTGGGGCGTTGGAGTCGCCCGTCATTCGCAATCTGAAACCGAGCGGCGGCCACGGCTTTTTAGCAGAGCTGAAAGAGATGGATTCGTCTTTCTTCATCGCTGGCGCGGGGATGCAAGCCGGAAAGAATCTGGGCCGAATAGATATGCGCGACATTGCGCCGACGTTGGCGGGTTTGCTCGGTGTGAAGTTGCCCACGGCAGAAGGCCGTGACTTGTTCAAAAGCAGATGATTCAAAGGCGAGACAAATGAAAAAACTCCTGCTCGTGATTTTGCTGCTGACGTTGTACGGCTATTCGTCAACCGCTCCGGCTCAACCCAAGGCCAAACGTCCAAACATCATCTTCATTCAAACTGACGATCAGGCTGCTTGGGCACTTGGCGCAAGCGGCAACCGCGATGCATACACGCCGAATCTCGACCGTTTTTTCCGCGAAGGCGCGTATCTGAAAAACGCGTTTGTGGTGACGCCCGTGTGTTCCCCGTCAAGAGTAAGTTTGCTCACCAGTCGTTATGGCACCGAAGTCGGGATCACTGATTGGATCAACCCAAACGCTGAACCGGAACTGGGCTTGTCGCCCCAAGTGATGATCTGGCCTAAGTTGTTGGCCGAAGCCGGCTATTTCACGGGTTTGGTTGGCAAATGGCATTTGGGAACGCAGGATCGGTTTCACCCGGCGCAATTTGGCTTCAAATACTTCATGGGTTTTCGCGCGGGCGGTGAAGCTACGCGCGATCCCAAATTGGAAGTCGGCGGCGAGGTGAAAAAAGTCGAAGGTTTTACCGTAGACATCGTTACCGACGACGCGATTCGTTTTTTGCGCGATCGGCACAATGAAACGTTCTTTCTGATGTTGAATTACCGCGAACCACACGCAGCCTATTTGCCTGTGCGCGATGAAGACTGGGCAAAGGTCAAAGACCTTGATCCAGTCATCGCCAACGATCACCCGGATTTGGATTTACCGCGAGCCAAACGGTTAATGCGCGAATACCTGGCCAGCGTCGTCGCGATCGATCGCAACGTTGGGCGTTTGCTGACCGTCATAGATGAGCTGAAGCTGCGCGATGACACGATCATCGTTTTCACCAGCGACCACGGTTACAACATCGGTCAACACGGCATTTGGCACAAAGGCAACGGTCATCTGCTGACAAAAGCAGCCGCTGGCGTTCGTACGACTGATCCGAGCATTCAACGCCCAAACGTCTTTGACACTTCGCTGCGTACACCGACAGCCATTCGCTGGCCCAAACAAATCAAGGCGGGGATAGAGATCAAAGAAACCATCAACAATCTGGACTGGTTCCCGACAATTCTGGCAATGGCAAAAGTTGATTTACCGAAAGGACTGTTGATTCGCGGACATGACTTTTCTCCCCTGCTGGCCGGCAAGAAAGTGCGTTGGGACAATGATCTTTATGTGGAATGGAGTCAGCACCATTACGTCCAAACGCATTTGCGCATGTATCGGACGGCAGAATGGAAGCTAGTGCGTGACTTTCTCAATGCAGGCAAAGATGAATTGTACGACTTAAAATCCGACCCTGGCGAAAAGCAAAACCTGATCGAAGCGCCCCGTGCCAAGACGATTCGCAAAAAACTGGAGGCCAAGATGTTGGCTCAGATGCGCGCGAACAACGATCCTGTCTTGCCGAAAACAAAAGCGAAGGGAAACTAGCGCCGGGCAACCACACAGGCAGCTTCGCCTGTGCCTT
Organism: Acidobacteriota bacterium; assembly: GCA_016789605.1. Classification (GTDB taxonomy): domain Bacteria; phylum Acidobacteriota; class Blastocatellia; order RBC074; family RBC074; genus RBC074. The sequence goes on along the minus strand of JAEUQO010000260.1, from coordinate 14,188 downwards.
GCTGTTGTAAGATTTGCACGTCACGAAATCCGACCCAGCGCACCAATCCCGCAATTTCAACGATCTCTTCAGTTGTGTAACCTGGCGCCACTTGAAATGCCTTGTTCGGCTGTTTCCTGCGCAAACACAGCACCAACAAACCGTCGTGCGCAAGCACGCGACGAATTTCGTCCAGATTCAATTCGGCATTGGGCCAGAATTGATAATTGTTGACGGCCAGCACTTTGTTGAACCGTCCGTATTCATATGGAATGTCGGTGACAGAGGCTTGGCTGAGCTCAACTCTCCCTGCCTGAATCAAATCCTGGTTACGTTTCGCTGACTGACGAACCATGACGTCTGAAATATCAATCCCGGCAACAAAGCCTTTGTGAGCACGTTCTGCCAAGAGCCTCACGGTCTTTCCGTGGCCGAAACCAATCTCAAGCACCTGATCTTCCGGCCGTGGTGCGATCACACTGACGGCATATCGGTTCATGGCGGCATTCTTCAACGCCATGATCTGACCGGCTATCCAGCCTAGTTTGCCAGTGGGACAAGCAAACTGTGCGCGCCATCCGGTTTGTTTGCAGGTTGTCGGACGCGGAGAGTTGAATAGTGGCTGGTTGAGATTGACTGACGTGGGCATTGGCGTTCTCCATTCAGCAGGAAGTAACGCGCTTGCACACGCTACTTGTTGGTTTTCAGAGTAAGCTGCCAGTGTTCGCTCTCGAAATACGCGCGCACTTGTCGCAATGTTTCGGCCGCGGCGCGTAAGTTTTTTTCGGGCACTCCTAATTGGCTTCGACTCAGCAGTTGAGCTTCACAGCGATTCATTGACGCGACTGTCTTCCGCCCCAAAGCCGTCATCTGCACCAGTGGCGAACGCTTATGAGCAGGGTTCTCTACAAACTCCACATACCCCAGCTCTGCCAACTGGTTGACGATCATCTGCACATTCTGGCGCGAAACAGCACGTACGCGTGCCATTTCTGGCACGGTTTGTGCGCCTAGCTTGTCCAATCCGCGTAAGATGCTGCGCAACCCGCCTGTCATTTCGCCTTGGTGATGAACTTCTTCAGCAACGATCTTCAACCGGTGAAAAAGCAATGCGGTCTCATTGATGAGTTCATTGAACCCTGACTCGACTAGCGCCTCATTTTGCTCTGGTGAACCTTTTTTCTTGTGAAGTTCTGTCATCTTTACGTAACGACAAGGAGCTTGTCATAATGACAAGCTCCTTGTCAATTTTAATTTCAGTTGTGATTTAGTTCTGACTGGCAATCTTTACGGCTCAGCGGCTAACATCAAAAACAAAGAGCAAATTCCAGGTAAATGGATAAACTGACGCAAGCACTGCGCTCTTTCGTTCAGTATCTTTAGTCTTTATCAAAGTAAAGCCTAGAAACCTGACGGCCTTGAGGAGAGGTGCGGGTTCGCGTGACGCGCAATGCTTTACCGTTTTCCAGTAGTTGCCATTGCTCCTGGGTAGTGATCTTCACTTCTTTACCACTACTTTCGCCAGCAATTGTAGAGACAAGCTCAAGAGATTTCGTTGCCTCCAGCCATCTGGCTTTCAGATACATTGTTCCCGCCACAGGACGCACAACTTCGGCGGTCGTTTCCTCACCATCCATCCGATAGGTCAATTCTTGCGCCGGTTGCTGACGCCCACGAATGAGCACTTGCTGTTCATACGAAAGCAATCGTTCATCCTGCGTCACGACCAGGCGAACTTCCGCATCCGCTAATCCTCCGGTAAGCCCTTCGCTTTTGTTGCGATTCAAAATCCAAGTGCCAGCAAATTTCGGGGGGGCTGCCGCCCCGCTACACACGATTGATAAAACAACTCCCCAAAGAATGATTGAGACCAAGATTTTTTTCATACCGACCGATTTCCTTTTCGAGTAATGGCGGGGCGTGAATGAGGCTGGGCTTAAGATAGCACGCACAACAGCTCCTGTCTTTGTCAGGCGGGATCAATTAACAACAAGTCAAAAGAATCGCCTGCTGACCGTTTTGACAGAATCAAAGCTGCTTCTTTTTCATTTTTTCAGAGAAGTATTGACGAAATTTTGCCACTTTGGGGGCAACAACAAACTGGCAGTATCCTTGGCTAGGGTTGCGCTGAAAATAGTCACGATGATACTCCTCGGCAGGATAGAAGGCCTCAAGCGGGCGAATTTCTGTGACGAGAGGGTCATCCCAAATCTGAGCAGCATTCAATGCCGCAATCACTTGTTCAGCGGTGGCTTTCTGGCTCTCTGAACTGTAGAAAATAGCAGACCTATATTGCGTTCCCACATCTGCGCCCTGCCGATTGAGGGTAGTCGGATCATGAATTGAGAAAAAGATTTGCAGTAATTCCTCAAACGTCACCCTTTGCGGATCAAACGTGATTTGGACAACCTCGGCATGGCCTGTCGTCTCACTACAGACTTCGTGATACGTGGGGTTTACTGTGTGTCCCCCGGCATATCCAGACTGAACACGGTCAACGCCCTCTACTTCATCAAAAACAGCTTCAAGACACCAAAAACAACCACCGGCTAAAGTTGCAATTTCGTTTTCCATCTCTTACTCCCGATACGGACAAAATTCGCGACAGATGACGTTTGGGACTCGCGCCACGTCTCCCATTGTAATCTTGATTTCTCTTTTGAATGTGTAGAAAACTACGCCATCGCCAGCATATCACGATCAAACACTAGGGGCCTGAAATGAACATCTTCAACCTATCCGCTACACGTTTATGGTCAAAGAAAACACTCCCGACGGTCGCGCCACATCTAGCGTTGGGGAAATGGGGCGAAAAAGTTGCGGCAAACTACATCAAACAATGTGGCTACCGCATAGTCGCGAGTAATTTCATAGCTCCCATAGGCCACAACCAAAATGGAGCCCCCACTTCAGGCGAAATCGATATGATCGCCTACGATGAGAGCGCCTCTCCGTATGTTCTTTCATTTCTTGAGGTAAAGACTCGTTCGGGTAAATCAATCGCACTGCCTGAAGCCGCCATTACCCGTCAAAAACAGCGACAGATCATCAAAGTTGCAAGGGCTTTTCGTCGTATTATGGGGCTAAATGATGCTCCCTACCGCTTCGACGCCATCTCGGTTCTGCTCGAAGACGAAGACAATATAGTGTTGACTCTTCACAAGGGCTACTTCACTGACAATATCCGTCACATACGATCCTAGTGACAGCGTTCCAACGCGAAAGAGCCAGGTCCTGATGCACACTGATCAAGACTAAAAAGGCCAGATAGATTCTGTCGCATCCACGAGCAAGATTCTTGTTTTTTTAAGGCCGGGCCGTTGACAGAACGGCTGATCCTAAGTTAAAAAGCTTTTTCCCAAGCGGGAGTAACTCAGTGGTAGAGTGCAACCTTGCCAAGGTTGAAGTCGCGGGTTCAAATCCCGTCTCCCGCTCCAGTTTTTTGATTCCGACCTTTGGTTTATTTCCCTAATGCTAACAATCAGTCAGAATGTTAGTTCTTGCCTTTGAGCCAGACGAAGTTCTGCATGTCGCTGGTGCGATCTCTTCAGGCTCATCTGTCGCTTAGACGAAAAAAATGTAAATTCCTGTGTGAAATCTGCAGGTCTTATGGTAGATTATTTTTGGAGTTTAGCTCTGCCGTTTGACTCGTTACCCCCAAATCTTCCGCCCCATTCCCCGATTGCCGATTATCAGCGTCGGATCATTCTTCAAGGAAGTTTTGAGCTAAAGCCTTGAGTCAACATTGCCTTAAGTCACTTTAGGCGCTTGCCATCTCAGGCATAAATCGTTGTTGAAAGCAGAACTTATCTTGCTTCAGATTTATCCCTACCATATTTGGGATTACGTATTCTATTTGGGTTAGGAACTGGAAGGTGAAACCATGAAAAAAGCAACATTAATCAAAAAAGACTCTCCACTCCAAGAACAACTCCGCCAAGCACGTAAGGCGAGGAAGCTTCGAGCTAAAAAGCAGCCAACAACTCGGACAGCACTGGAAATTACCACCGAATGGCTAAAAAATCGCCGTGAGGAGACCTCTGGTGCACGGGAAGCCTTCGCCGCCTTGTTCTCCAAAACAGATCCGCAATCGGCTTGACGATAAAGACCAACTCATCAAGCCCCTCATTTCACCCAAGTCTCCCCATTCCCCCTTTTCGAATCTTACAACAGTCACTTGTTAATGCTTGCGCCGTCAAGCCTACAAGCTTAATTGACTGACCACTTCTTTATATCCTCTTCCAATCGGCGTTAGCCCCCAGAAATCTCACCGTATCTCTTTCTTGCACAGAGATTTTCAGCTACAATTCTGCTCTCATGCAGCCTTTTCGCTGAATATCGCGAATTCTTCCAATCTCGACTTAAAATCTTTGCTGGCAAGCATAAAGGAGCAACTGTAATGGATTATCTGCAACCGAAAAAGGAAGACAAATTCAGTTTTGGCTTGTGGACGGTGGGAAACCCTGGACGAGACCCATTTGGTGAGCCAACACGTCTCCCGATTTCGCCTGTGCAAATTGTCAAACGTCTATCTGAGCTAGGAGCATATGGCGTAAATTTTCACGATAACGACCTGGTCCCCATTGATGCAACAGCCGCCGAGCAGGACAAAATTGTTCGAGAATTCAAACAGGCATTGAATGATTATGGGATTGTGGTCCCCATGGCCACAACCAATCTATTTTCTGATCCGGCATTCAAAGATGGTGCTTTCACCTCAAATGATCCGCGGGTTCGCCTCTATGCGCTACAAAAAACGATGCGCGCAATGGACCTTGGGGCAGAAGTCGGTGCAAAAATTTACGTCTTCTGGGGTGGACGCGAAGGCGCAGAAGTAGATGCTGCCAAAGATGCCTGTGACGCCATCAAGTGGTTTCGCGAAGCGTTGGATTTTTTGTGCGAATACTCGCTCTCGCAAGGTTACGGTTATCGCTTCGCCCTAGAAGCGAAACCCAACGAACCGCGTGGAGATATCTATTTCCCTTCGACAGGCGCCTATCTGGGCTTTATCGAAACGCTTGAACACGCTGACATGGTAGGCGTCAACCCCGAAGTCGGGCACGAACAAATGGCGGGCTTGAATTTCTATCACGTTGTGGCCCAAGCTCTCGAAGCTGGCAAGCTCTTCCATATTGACCTCAATGACCAAAAAGGCCCTCGCTTCGACCAGGATTTACGCTTTGGGTCTGAGGGCATCAAGAACTTGTTTTTCCTAGTGAAGCTGTTGGAGGAAAAAGGATACGAAGGCCCTCGCCATTTTGACGCACACGCATATCGCAGCGAAGATGAAGAAGGAGTATGGGATTTTGCGGCTGGCTGTATGCGTAACTACCTGATCTTCAAAGAAAAAGCGCGACGCTTCCGCGAGGACAAAGATATCCAATCCTTGTTGGCTGAAATTCATGCCACTGACCCGAGCTTCTCTGCTGAGCCGATCAAATTTACCAAAGAGCGGGCACAACAGATCAAAAACCTGAACCTCGACCGCATTGAATTGGCAAAGAAAAAACTCCCATACGAAAAGCTTGATCAATTGGTGATCGACTTACTGTTGGGCGTTCGGTAAGTGTTCATCAAAATGCTGCTGCGCAGCCCTTTTGCATCAGGCAAGGGCTGCGCGCAAAACTCCGAAAACAGTTCCCTTCCGATCAAATGACCGTCACCCCAGATCGCACCTCGCCCGCGCCTGTCACCAAACGCGAAATCTTTGGTTGGTGCATGTACGACGTCGCAGACTCGGCATTTACCACCATCATCGTAACTGTCCTCTATGCCCCCTACTACAGCAAAGTTGTCGTACGCGATCCACAACAAGCCGACTTCTTATGGGGCCTTGCGGCTTCGGTGTCAGAGTTTTTTGTGGCCCTGTTGGCTCCAATCCTTGGTGCCATTGCAGATTTCTCTGGCAGTCGTAAAAAGTTCCTGGGACTTTGCAGTACGACGATCGTCTTGTTTACCGCATCGCTTTGGTTCGTCGGTCCTGGCATGACCTATTGGGGATTCTGGCTATATGTCGTCGCCAATATCGGCTTTGCAGGTGGTGGGGTATTCATTGATAGTTTCCTACCCGGCATTTCCAACGAATCGAACGCGGGGCAAATTTCCGGTCGGAAATGGGCAATGGGCTACCTTAGCGGTCTTGTCTGCCTGGCCATCTGTTATCCATTTGCCGCCAACAATATTGTAGACAACGCTTCTGCTGAACAAGTCTCAACAGCGCGTCTGATCCCAGTTATCGTTGCCGTCTACTATGCCTTGGCCGTCATCCCAACGTTTGTCTGGCTCCGCGAGCGCAGCATTCCGCAAGCGCTTCCGCCAGGCGAAACCTATTTGACGGTAGGATTCCGCCAGTTGTCCCACACATTCCGAAATATTCGACAATACCGAGAGCTGTTCAAGCTCCTGATTGCCTTTCTCGTATACAACGACGGCGTAGTGACCGTCATTTACTTCGCTGCCCTGTATGCGACAACAACCATCGGATTCACTGCTGGTGATCTCACAATCATGTTTATTGCGCTCAACCTGGTTGCTGCAGGCGGCGCATTCGGATTCGGTTGGGTCGCAGATCGAATTGGCCAGAAGAAGACAATTTACATTTCGCTGATGTTTTGGATTGCAGCAGTCACAACAGCTTATTTCTCATACACCAAAGCCAGCTTCTATGTGGTTGCGGTATTGGCTGGCTTAGGCCTGGGGTCCTGTCAATCCGTAACACGCAGCTTGCTTGCCCTGTTCACACCGAAGGAAAACGCCGCAGAGTTTTTCGGCTTCCTAGGCATTGCAGGCAAAGCGCTGGCGTTTCTGGGACCGATCATCTTTGGCACAATCTCCAAGCAAACCGGCAGTCAGCGCCCAGCTATTCTGGCTGTCGGAGCATTTTTCATTATAGGAATGATTCTTCTGTCTTTCGTAAATGAAGAGCGCGGAAAAGCAGCCGCTCAGGTGCCGCTTCGGGCAAGCAACTAAAGCCTCCCGCAAGTGTTTGGAGAGAGTGGCGGTAAATGCTTGAACCCCTGAAAGAACTCGGCTAGAGTCCTGTTTGGTCTCCCGAATAAATGCGCTGACTGTATGCCGATAACCGCCGGAACTACTTTCGACCGTTACCAAATCATTTCCCCGCTTGGCTCAGGGGGGATGGGTGAAGTGTATCTCGCCCAGGACACACGGCTCGGTCGCAAGGTTGCGCTCAAACTCCTGCCCGATAAATTCACTCAGGATGACGAACGGTTACGCCGTTTTGAACAAGAAGCCTATACAGCATCAGCACTCAATCATCCCAATATCATCACCATCTACGAAATTGGGCAGGCTCAGGAACGGCATTTCATCGCCACCGAATACATCGAAGGAGCCACCCTACGACGCCGAATGCTCGCGGGCAAACTTTCGCTGAGCGAAATTCTTGATCTGGCCACGCAGGTAGTTAGTGCTCTTGCGGCAGCTCACGCCGCGGGCATCGTTCATCGCGACATCAAGCCGGAAAATATCATGATCCGCCCGGACGGTTATGCCAAAGTGGTGGACTTTGGCTTAGCCAAGTTAACCGAGGAGATCATCGTTGCAGGACCAGTTGAAACGCAAACGGCCGAAAACTTGCCGCAGACGCCAACGACAGCTGAAGTCGCATTCAATGACACGGATGAAGCATCCTCACCAGACGACCATTTTGCGACGATTCCGCCTCCGGCAGTAAATCAAACAGTGCCCGGCGTGGTGATGGGAACGGCACAATACATGTCGCCGGAACAGGGCCGCGGGCTCCGCGTGGATTCGCGTACCGACATCTTCAGCGTCGGCATTGTGCTTTACGAAATGATCGCGGCGCGGTTGCCGTTTAGAGGCGCCACCCCCAAAGAAACCGTCAGTGCAATCATTCATTCTGACCCGCAACCGCTCGTGCATTTCCGCCCTGACACACCTGAAGTCCTTGAATGGATTGTGGCCAAGGCGTTGGTTAAAGATCGTGATGAACGCTATCAAACTGCCAGGGAAATACTCAACGACCTAAAGCGGTTGCAACATCGCCTGGAAATCGAACAAGTGGCATCACGTTCGCTTTCACGCAACAGTGGCGAAAGCGGTTTGCCCTCAGCGGAAACAAGTCTGAACCGCGACACGACTCAAGACCTGGAATTAGGCTCACCATCAACGGGAAGTCGCCGTCCCAGCAGCTCGCTGAATTTTTTGCCGAGCCATCTGTCACGCAGTAATTACAAAAACCCGCTCTTCATTTCGGTGGTGGGGATTTCCTTGGCGATCATCGGCGTGCTGTTGTATCTGCTGCTGGCGTCGCGCACACAAACGAGCGGGCCATTTTCTGCGCTGCAACTGCGGCGGTTCACCTCCAGCGGCAAAGCAACGCGCGCGGCAATCTCACCTGACGGCAAATACGTTGTGCATGTGTTGAGCGACGCCGGCAAACAAAGCCTGCTTGTGCGCCAGGTCACCGAATCAAACTATGTCGTGATCGTCCCTCCCGCAGATGTGATTTATCGCGGATTGACCTTCTCGCGTGACGGCACGCACGTGTATTACATCGCCCAGGAGCAGAATCATCCCAAACAGAAGCTCTTCCAAGTACCGGTTTTGGGAGGAACGCCGCGCAAAATTCTCGACGACATAGACAGTCCGATTTCGCTTTCGCCAGACAACAGACAAATCGCCTTTGTGCGGCGTTATCGCGGGCAAAGCAAAGACGCCCTCTTGATTGCCAATGTTGACGGCAGCCAGGAACGTGAATTGGCCGTACGGCAAGGCCCTGATTTCTTTCTCGCCAATGGTCCAGCCTGGTCTCCTGACGGACGCATCATCGCCTGCCCTGCCGGCACAAATACTGGCGGGCGTCAGATGTATGTGGCCGAAATCAACGTCTCCGACGGAAAACAAAAGCCGCTCTCAGCCCAACGCTGGTCCAGCGTTGGCCGTGTTGCCTGGTTTCGCATCAACGCGGGGAAAAGTTCGGGCTTGATCATCAGCGCCACAGAGCAAGGCTCGAATCTGGCGCAACTTTGGCATCTGTCATACCCCACGGGGATCGCGCGCCGCATCACACATGATTTGAATGATTATCGTGACCTAAGCCTGACAGACGATGCGCGGATGGTCGTCACCGTGCAATCGGAAGCTCACGTCAATGTCTGGTTGCTATCCAATCAGGAAACCTCTCGTGCGCGCCGCATAACCGATGGCGTAGGCCAATACAATGGCGTCGGCGGAGTGACTTGGCTGCCAGATGGCAAAATCGTTTATATCTCGCGCGCAAGCGGAAGTCAGGACATCTGGTTGATGGATCAAAACGGTCGTGATGCACGTCCCTTGACGACCGCAGAAACGCGTGCCGACCGATACCCGGCGGTCACGCCCGATGGACGTTACATCGTGTTTGTGTCAACACGTACAGGCAATTCCAATTTGTATCGCCTGGACGTTGAGACTGGTGAGCAAATCGCGCTAACGAGCGGGACAAGCGAAGAATTCCCGGTCATTTCGGCGGATGGGCAATGGGTCATTTACACCGCGACAGGCGTAACCAAGTTCACCTTGTGGAAAGTGCCAATCAATGGCGGAACGCCGGTGCAATTAACGGACAGGCTTTCGACCTGGCCAGCAGTTTCGCCTGATGGCAAACACATCGCTTGCTGGTATCGCGCTGAATCGAATGCGCGTTGGCAAATTGCGATCATTCCCATAGACGGCGGCGATCCGGAAAAAACCTTTGATGTTCCGTCTACCGCCGAAACGCCGATTCCGCTGCGTTGGCTTCCGGGTGGCCAAGCCATCACCTTTGCCGATACGCGCGATGGCGCATCAAATATCTGGAGCCAACCGCTCGACGGCAGCCCGCCAAGACAGATCACCGATTTCACCTCTGACCAAATCTTTTGGTTTGATTGGTCGCACGACGGCAAACAGCTTGCGTGTTCGCGCGGCACCGTCACCAGTGATGTAGTCCTTCTTAGCGACGCTAAGCGATGAACACCTACGAAAATCTGACAGCCTTGATTACCGGCAGTGCGGGTGGCATCGGATTGGCAACCGCGCGCTTGTTGCATCAGCGTGGCGCGCGTGTCGCCCTGGTAGATTTACAAGCTGAAGCGGGTGCACAAGCGCTGGCGTCATTACACGACACAGACGGGCGAGCAATCTTCATCTCGGCAGATATCTCCGATGCAACCGCGGCTGAACGTATCGTGGCGCAAACCGTGCAAACGTTCGGCCAGCTCAATGCGGTGGTGAACAACGCGGGCATTCAGCGTTACGGAAATGCCGAACAAACCTCACTGGAACTTTGGCACGAAGTGTTGAGCGTAAACCTGACGGCAGCATTTTTGACTGCGCGCGCGGCGCTCCCGCATCTGCGCGCCAGCGGAGGCGGCAGCATTGTGAATGTGGGTTCGGTGCAATCACACGCGGCGCAACGCGGCGCAGTCGCCTATGTCACCAGCAAACATGCGCTTCTGGGTTTGACGCGCGCCCTGGCAGTAGATTACGCCGCAGAAAAAATTCGCGTGAACTGTGTTTGCCCAGGCACGGTGGATACCCCGATGTTTCGTTGGTCAGCTTCGCTGGATGCCAATCCGTCAGCCGTCATTCAAGCCTGCGAAGCGATGCATCCGGTTGGACGTTTGGCGCAGCCTGAAGAAATCGCCGAAGTCATTTCCTTCTTGCTCACCGACGCAGCGTCGTTTGTGACAGGCACCGAAATTGATGTGGATGGCGGGTTACTTGCACTCATCGGCGGAGCCCCCAAAACGCAATAGACAACCTCAGACAGCCGTGCCCGCATCGGGAAAACCGATCTGCCGCAACGCTTCATACAACACAATGCTCACCGAGTTGGCCAGGTTCAGCGAGCGCACTTGTGAGTTCGGCATGGGAATGTATAAACAACGCTCCCGATTTTCACGCAATAACTCTTCCGGCAATCCTTTTGTTTCACGCCCAAACACCAAACAATCATTCGGCAAAAACTGAAATTCTGTGTAAGCGCGCTCTGCCGTGGTCTCGAGGTAAAGAAATCGGCATTGCGGCAATGCGGCATACAAAGCCGCCATCGTCGTGTGCTGATAAATTTCGACCTCGTCCCAATAATCCAACCCAGCACGGCGCACGGCTTTTTCATCGGTGCGAAACCCCAGCCTGCCAACCAGGTGTAATGTCGTGAACGTCGCACCGCAAAGCCGCGCGATATTGCCCGTGTTCGGTGGGATCTCCGGCTCAAGCAATGCGACGTGCAAGTGTGAAGTGCGTTCAGCGTATTTGTTCGTCATCAGTGTCTGCGCTTGCCTTTAAGTGCGATGGGAAAACAAGGCGCAGAGGGTAGGTGATGCGAAACAGGCGGTCAAGATGCGGCGGAACACGTGCCGCTAATAAACGTAGGGCGCATAGGCAAAAGCTTGAGCTTTTGCCTATGCGCCCTACGAATTATTCCTCCGCTCCTTCGTTTTCGCTTATTGTCCTGAACCTGACGCTGCGTTCTTGTTCGCATTCGCCTTGGTCACAACGGCAACGCTATCTTTGATCAAACGACGTTCGGCGCTGCTTTTGATCACAGCTTGCACCAAACCAGGATCGCCCAGTTGCACATTGGCCAAGTAATAACGATCACCGTACTTGTTAAAGGTCACAGCACCGGCAGCCAGTTTTTTGCTGTTTGTGGCTGGCACTGTCGTGGCAATCGCCTGTGCTTCGCCCCCCAGGTGTTTTACCATCACCAACTTTTGTGGCGAGTTCGGGCCCACCACTTCAAACACATATTCCCCGGCAGGCATCTGTGTGTCACCGACGTAAAATGGAAAATCAACCGTCACCTTCTTCGTTCTGGCGCCTTCTTGCGCATAGCCCGAAGAAACCATAACCAACAACGCAAACATAGCGACCGCAGCGATCTGAATCATTCTTTTCATTGTCTAGACTCTCCTTCTCGGTATCCGTGGTTCATAGCCAACAAACTGGAAACCTGCTTTACATCGTTGTAACAGGCTTTCGTTGTTGTTCTCAGTTGCAGCCTGAATAACGGAGTGGTTTGTAGTGAGGTTCTGACAAAGAAAGATTTTTTCGAAAAGAAAATGGGTGTGATTTGTCGCTGGCAAAAACTCGTGACAGCCAGTTGATGAAGATCAAGAATGATGGATGTCGGGAATAGTCGTTATCAAAGAGACGGGAAAACTTCAGCAAAGAAGAAAGAAACAGCGTGGCAGAGCGCTGACTTATCGCTTGTCTTACGCACAACGCTGTCTCTTTCACTTCTCATTTGAGCTTAGCTTAACGTCACCCAGGCATTGCGGCGTCCGCTTTGAGTGATGGCTTCGATCACTTTCATATTCGCGACCGCATCGGTGAGCGGAGTGGGCACCGGAGCGTCATTGATCACCGCCTGCGAAAACAAATCACCTTGAATTGTGTATTGATCACAAATTTCAAACACGATCTCTTCGCGCGTTTCGCCACGCTGCAACCACAGCTTGCAAGGCTTGTCTGGCGGCGCATTAAACGGAATCTCGATCTCCACGTATCCTTCCGTGCCAAAGATCAGCACGCGCTGATACGAAGCCAATTGCGTTGAACAGGTAAACGTAGCTGTGCCGTGGCCAAAATCCAAAATGCCGGATGTCAGCCTGTCAGTTTTGAACTGCGGATCGTAATCCAAAATTCCCAGCACGCGCTGCGGTTCTGCCTCAAAGATCAACCGTGACAATGAAATGTTGTAACAGCCAATGTCCATCAAACCGCCGCCGCCAATATCTGCCATGTTGCGGATGTTTCCGGCGTTTGCATTGAAATAGGAAAAGAAGGATTGAATGGTGCGCAACTCGCCAATCTTCCCTTCTTGCACCAATTGTCTGGCGCACTGCCACTGCGGATGGAGCCGATACATAAATGCTTCCATCACTTTCAAGTGCGGGTATTGCTGAGTTGCTTCCAGCAACCGCTGGGCATCGGCGACATTCAGGCCAATCGGCTTTTCACACAGCACGTGCTTGCCTGCGGCAAGCGCCTTGATCGTCCAGGGCACATGCAAATGATTGGGCATCGGGTTGTAGATCACCTCAATGTCCGGATCGGCCAGCAACTCTTCATATGAACCATAGGCCTTGGCAATGCCTGCACGCTCTGCGGCCGCCTTTGCCTTTTCAAGATCGCGCGAAGCCAATGCCGTGACTTCTGCAAATTGGCAATGCTTCATCGCCGGCAAGATTTTCATCTGCGCAAAGTTGGACGTGCTGAGCACGCCCCAGCGAACCTTACTCATGTCAGTTCCTCCTGATTATGTGTGGCAAGAGCGCGCAGTTTGCCTGAACCGCAGTGCGCTCGCAATCAACACCAGAAAAATTTTGTGCGTGGGAATTTTGCACAGCGCGGCAGGGATATCCCCCTTGGGAAAAACAATCTCAACGCAAAGGAGTTTGCCTTGAAACACAAAGCCGCAACAGAAACACAGCAATTGAGGCCACGCACAACCGCCGAAGAAAATCGCCTGGCTGAATCGCGCGCGCGCGAAAAACATTGGAAACGCTGGGGACCATATTTGAGTGAGCGCGCGTGGGGAACCGTGCGCGAAGATTACTCATCCTACGGTTCGGCCTGGGACTATTTCCCACATGAACACGCCCGGTCAAAAGCCTATCGTTGGGGTGAAGACGGGCTGGCTGGCATCAGCGACCGGCAGCAGCATGTCTGTTTTTCGTTGGCGTTATGGAATGGCCGTGATCCGTTTCTAAAAGAACGGCTGTTTGGTTTGACCGGTTCGCAAGGCAATCATGGCGAAGACGTCAAGGAGTATTACTTTTATCTGGATGCGACGCCCTCGCACTCCTATCAAAAGTTCCTCTACAAATACCCACAGGGTGAATTTCCCTACCAACAACTCATCGAAGAAAACCAGCGGCTAGACAAACGCGCCCTCGAATTTGAACTGCTCGACACCGGCATTTTTGATGACAATCGCTATTTCGATGTGTTCGTTGAATACGCCAAAGCGGCGCCTGAAGATATCCTGATTCAGATCACCGTCGTCAATCGTGGCCCGTCAGAAGCCTCGATCGATCTATTGCCGACCATTTGGTTCCGCAACACCTGGTCCTGGGGCACAGACGAACGTCGTCCACAAATGCGACAAGCAGCGCAAGTCAAATCAGCCAGCGTGATCGAACTTGAGCACTGGTATTTAGGCCAACGTCGGCTGTTTTGTGACCGCGCGCCCAGC
>JAEUQO010000210.1 GCA_016789605.1 Acidobacteriota bacterium | reverse complement strand
GTTTAACATCTTCGGCGAGAAGACGATTGATATGATCGTGGATGTGGCGGGTTATTACAGCACCGAAGCCAACGACGCGAACGGACAAGGATTGCTCTTTAATCCCTTGTCGCGTCCGTTGCGCATCCTCGACACGCGCGCAGCCCAAGGCAACTGCGATTCGGTGGCAGCGCCGATTGCAGGCGGAACGTCCATCTCGGCTCCGGCGCGACTCACGTGCGAAAGCCTGACGATTCCGGCGACGGCGCAAACCGTGCTCGGCAACGTGACGGTGATCAACCAAACGGCACAAGCAGGCTTCCTGACTTTGTATCCCGACGGAGTCACGTTACCGCTCGCGGCGAACATGATCTACTTCCCGGGCCAGGTCTTGTCGAACGCGTTTGTAGTCGGCTTGAACGCGGGCACGGGCCAATACCGCATCTTCGCCGAACGCACGCTCGACGCCATCGTAGACGTCTCCGGCTACTTCGCGCCGTAAACTAGCCGCTGACTCCATTCAAATGCCGCAGCGTTTGGAAACTCCCCAAACGCTGCGGCATTTTGTTTTGGGTAACCGGAGACCAGTGAAAGTCTGTAACGAGCGGATCGCTCACGGCGTCAGAACAATTGCGCACTTCCCGATTCCTGGTTTTGCCTTTTGAATTTTTGTTCGGGTATGCTGCGCGGGTTCATCCGCAACAGAACCGAATCAGAACCTCTCAACACCCGTAAGCAAGGAGCTACCGTATGAGCAAGTTTGCCACTCACGCCCGTGGGCTGCTGGTTGCCGCCGCATTGACCGGTTTGGCCGGTGCATTCGGGCAGGCGCAAGACCCACCGGCGACCGCTGCGCCTGCACAAGAGCGCCCCAATATCCCCGGCTTTGGCCAGCGCGAACCGGAAATCCGCCCCTATGAACGCGTCATCACCAAAGACGCCAAATCCGATCCGGGCGTGTTCACCGTTCATCGCATCAAGGAAAAAGTCTATTACGAAATCCCGAAATCCGAATTGGGCAAGGAATTTCTCTGGGTGACGCAAATCGCCAAAACCACGCTTGGCGTCGGTTACGGCGGGCAAGCGCTGGGCAATCGCGTCGTCAAATGGGAACGTCGCGACAACCGCGTTCTGTTGCGCAACGTTTCGTATCAAGTCGTTGCCGACCCCAAAGAACCCATTGCGCAGGCCGTCAAAGCCGCCAACAACGACGCCATCATCAAGGCATTTTTTATCGAAGCCTTGGGCAAAGACGACGCGCCTGTGATTGACGTGACCAGCCTGTTCAACACCGAAGTGCCGGAATTCACCGCCAAAACGCGTTTGCGCGCGCGCCTGTTCGACAGTTCGCGCTCATTCATCGAACGCGCCGTTTCCTTCCCGGAAAACATCGAAGTCGAAGCCACGCACACATTCTCGAATCCGCCCGACACGGCTGGACTTGGCGGCGGCGCACCGACCCCGCCCAATCCGTTTCTTGGCGCAGGCATGGGGACGGGCAGCGCATCGGTAGTCGTGCATTTTTCGATGGTCAAGCTGCCGGAAAAACCGATGATGCCACGTTTGTTTGACGAACGCGTGGGCTATTTCACCATTCGCCAAACCGATTACGGCAAAGACGAACACCGTTCGCCGGAACGCACCTACATCACGCGCTGGCGTCTGGAAAAGAAAGACCCCAACGCCGCCGTGTCAGAACCGATCAAACCGATTACCTATTACGTTGATCCGGCGACGCCGACCAAATGGATCAAATACATCAAACAAGGCATCGAAGACTGGCAACCCGCGTTTGAAGCCGCCGGATTCAAAAACGCGATCATTGCCAAAGAAGCTCCCAAAAACGATCCGGATTGGAGCGCGGAAGATGCGCGCTATTCGGTGATTCGCTGGCTGCCTTCGACGATTGAAAACGCGTCGGGCCCGCACATTCACGATCCGCGCACGGGCGAAATTCTGGAATCGGACATTCAGTTCTATCACAACGTGATGAACCTTTCGCGCGATTGGTATTTCACGCAAGTCGGCCCGCTCGATCCGCGCGCGCAAAAAGTCCCCTTCCCCGATGAATTGATGGGCGAACTGATTCGTTATGTTGTCGCGCACGAAGTCGGCCATACGCTCGGCTTCCAGCACAACATGAAAGCCAGTTCGATGTATCCGCTTGAAAAAGTCCGCGACCCGAAATGGCTGAAGGAAATGGGCCACACGCCGACGTTGATGGACTATTCGCGTTTCAATTACGTCGCGCAACCCGAAGACAAAATCCCCGTCGAAGACCTGATCCCCAAGATCGGCCCCTATGACAAATGGGCGACGATGTGGGGTTACAAACCGATTCCGGGCAGCGCCAGCGCCGAAGACGAAAAGAAAACGCTCGACGAATGGGCGCGTGAACAAGACAAAACGCCCTGGCTGCGTTTTTCGACCGCGAAATCGCGCGGCGCTGATCCTGGCGAAAACACCGAAGCCGTTGGCGACGCTGACGCTGTCAAAGCCACCGAACTGGGCCTGAAAAACCTGAAGCGCGTGGCCGATATGTTGTTGTCGGCGACTTCGACCGCCAAAGGTGAACCATACGAAGACCTGGAAGAACTGTATGGCCGCTTGCTGGGTCAGTTCCGGTTAGAGATGGGACACGTCACGCAATTGGTCGGCGGATTCTGGTCGCAACAAAAACACATCGGACAAGACGGCGTGCTGTTTACGCCCGTGCCGAAAGAAAAACAGGCCGAGGCCGTGAAATTCCTGCAAGACAACGCGTTTGCTACGCCGACGTGGATGATCAAGCCGGAAATCCTGCGCCGTATCGAAACCAACGGCGTGACCGATCGCATCAAGAATTTGCAATCGGGTTTGTTGTCGCAATTGATGAGTTCGGCGCGGTTTGCCCGTCTGGTCGAACAGGAAGCCATTGACGGCGACAAAGCTTATCGTCCGGTGGATTTCCTGTCGGATGTGCGCAAAGGCGTCTGGAACGAATTGAACGGCACAGCGGCGGTGAAAGTGGATCCGTATCGCCGCAATTTGCAGCGCGCGTACCTGGATTTGATGGGTGAGCGGCTGAACGGTCGAGCGGCGGTGGCCGACGATCAACGCGCCTTCATTCGCGGCGAGCTCAAAGCCCTCAACGCCGATCTGACCAAAGCGGTCGCGCGTACGACTGACCGCGCAACCAAGCTGCACCTGGAAGACGCCAAGGATCAAATCGCCAAGATTCTCGATCCGAAATTTGCGCCTGCCGCCCCCGTAGCCAATCCGTTGGCGGCGTTGCTCGGACGCTTTAGCGAAGAGGAAGACACGCACGACGACATTAACAACCTGAAATGCTGGCCGGATTATTCGGTTCGCAATCCGCGTCAGTAAACATCTGTAACGCTGTTGTAACGGCTTGTGGCAATCGGGTGGCGTTGCTGCCCGGTTCTTCAAGCCGTTCTTTCATCCGCACAAACTCTTCCCTGCTCTCTGCTCAAATCGTTATGCGAAATTCCAACTCACGGTTTCTGACTGTTTTCTTTGGCTTGCTGGTGCTGTCACTGTGCCAGATGGCCCAGGCGCAACCGGCCAATCGTGCGCAACTGCGGCAAAAACTGACCCGCGAAATCGAAAAGGTCGCGCAAGGATTGGATGGCGTGATGGGCGTCGCCATTCGCGACCTGACCACCGGCGAAGAAATCCTGGTCAATGCCCAGCTCACCTTTCCCACCGGCAGTTCGATCAAAATCCCGGTGCTGATCGAATTGCACAAACAAGCCGCCGCCGGGAAATACAAACTCACCGATCAACGCTGGATCGAACGCACGGACAAAGTCGGCGGCAGCGGCGTGATTCTCAATTTCGGCGATCATACGTCGCAACTGAGTTTGCGCGACCTGGCCGTGCTGATGATCGTGCTCAGCGACAATACGGCGACCAATATGCTGATTGATCAGGTGGGCATGCCCAACGTCAATCGCACACTGGACGAAGCCGGGCTGTCGGCCATTCGCTTGCGGCGCAAGATGATTGATGTTGCGGCTTCGGCGCGCGGCGACGAAAACACCGCGACGCCTTATGCAGCCATGGAGTTGATGGCCAAACTGGCGCGCCGCGAAATCGTCAGCCAAACGCTCAGCGATGACGTGCTCAAAATTCTCAAGCTGCGCAAAAACAGTGCGATTCCGCGCCTCCTGCCCGCCAATGTCGAAATCGCCAACAAACCCGGCGGCATCGAAGGCGCAGCCTGTGACTGGGCCGTGGTTTTCGTGCCCAACCGTCCGTATGCGATTGCGCTGATGACCAATTTCATCGGCGACGGCGCAGACGACGCAATGGCCAAAATCTCCAAACTGGCCTACGATTACTTTGCGCGCTTGGCGCGTTCCAGCGAATTCGGCGCACGCGTTCCCCTGGAACTGCTGCCCAAAAAGCAAAACTGAATCTATGGCACTCCACAAAAAACGCGAAGAATCTGGGCGCGTAGCAGAACGGCTCTTGCTTGAATCCGCCGAAGCCGTCGAACTGCCGCCCGCCGAATTGGACGAAGCAACCGCGACCATCGAACGCGAAGAGTTTCGCCCGCACTTGCCAGACCTGTTCGCCACCTTGCGCGAAGGCGGCTGGGCCGATCCCGCGCCGATGGTGCAAAGCGATTCAATCTTTGTGATCGAAGGCGAAACGCGTTCGTTTTGGGTGCGACTGTGGCACACCGACGAATCGCGTACGCGCATCGCTCGCTTGCACGTGCTGAGCTGTTTGCCCTTTGCGCCACGCGTCAAAATCAATCTTGGCAGTTGAACCCGTAGACGTTTGCAATTGCGTTTGGGGAGAGCGCCTATTCATCAGCGACAGACAATGACACCAAACTCTGGCGCTGTAGCTGTGTGGCCCCCCTATCCCGATCTGACATTCGACCTCTTTCACCAAACCTCAATCCCAGGAGAGACACAATGCTGCGCCTGCTTCTCGGTTGTGTAGTCCTACTTTCGTCCACCAGCGTTTCCCAAACCAACCTGCCACGATTCAAGGAACAGGTCGTTGATCCCAACGTCGGCGTCGGTTACGCCGTAACCGTGACCGATATCAATGGCGACGGAAAACCCGACATCGTCGTGGTCACCGAAAATCCCGATCAGGTTGTGTGGTACGAAAATCCTTCGTGGACGCGGCGC
Organism: Acidobacteriota bacterium; assembly: GCA_016789605.1. GTDB lineage: Bacteria > Acidobacteriota > Blastocatellia > RBC074 > RBC074 > RBC074. Next base: position 9,950 of record JAEUQO010000210.1, on the reverse strand, counting down.
ACCATCGTCGCCGGATTTCCCAAACTGCCGGTGTGCGTGCAACCGCTCGACGTAGACGGTGACGGCAAAATCGAATTGCTCCTGGGCGCAGATTGGCAACCGACCAACACAACGACGGGCGGCACGGTGTGGCTGCTTCAGCGTCCCAGCGACCTCAACCAGCCCTGGACGCCGATCAAAATCAACGAAGAGCCGACGATGCATCGTATGCGGCTGATTGATCTCGACGGCAAAGGCCGCAAAGAACTGGTTTGCGCTCCGCTGCACGGACGCGACACCAAAAGCCCCGACTGGTGGAAAGGCAACGGCGCGTCGCTATACGTGTTGCGCCGTCCGGCCAACCCTTTCAAAGACCCGTGGACGCGCGAAGTCATCAGCAACGAATTGCACATCACGCACAACGTCTGGCCGCTGGATTGGGATGGAGACCGCAAGGAGGAATTGCTGGCTGCTGGCTACGAAGGCGTGTTTCTTTTCAAACGAAGCGCGCGCGGAAGCTGGACGAAACAACAGCTTGGCCAGGGCGACCCCGAAAAACACGGCGGCGGCGAAATCAAAGCCGGGCGTCTGGCGAACAAAACTCGCTTCCTGGCGACCATCGAACCCTGGCACGGACACCAAGCCGTCGTCTACACGCCGCCCGGCAAGTCTGACCAGCTTTGGCAACGCCAGGTCCTGATCGAAAACCACAAAGGCGGCCACGCCGTCTGGACGGCGGATTTGACCGGCGCCGGCATAGATTCGCTGATCGTCGGCTTTCGCGGCGTCCCCGAAGGCAAAGCCGAAGACGCCATGGTGTATTTGCTGCATCCGCGCGACCGCACCGGCAGCCAATGGGACAAACAAGTGCTCGACGCCAAAGGCCTCGGCGCCGAAGACATCATCTGCGCCGACCTGAACGGCGACCGCAAACCAGACATCATCGGCGTCGGTCGCAGCACCAAAAACGTCAAGATTTACTGGAATGAAGGCAAGTGAGCGCTCCCAACAATCGGCGAAGCTTTGGCGTGCGGCCTGCAGCGCCGCTTTTCCACCCCAACGAAGTCTCCTGAGCTTGTTTCGCCGTTGATTTTTCTGTCAGATATTTTTCTACCTAACGATGATCGTCAGCAGACAGAAAAATGTGTGACCAACAATATCGAAGATTGTTTATAACGTAACGGCTATTCTTACGTCACCAATCCTTGGGGCAATCGCAGCATTCCTTGCCCAACGATCTGTTCACATAGATTCAGGAGGTAACGCAACGTGGCTTCACAATCATTACCGCGCCGCGACTTTCTCAAACAAAGCGCCGCTGCGACTACGGTTGCGGTTAGTCCCGGCTTTGCGACAACGGCGCTGACGCAATCGTTCAAAACCCAGAAAGAGTTTGCGGCTTATCAGCAACGCCGTCGCAAGTTGCTCTGGAGCTTGCTCGGTGAGTTGCCGCTCAGTCATCGTCCGCAACCGCCCAGGTTGATCAAGACGGAAAAGCATCCCGGATATACGCTCGAACGGTTAGAGCTGGATTTGAACGGGATCGAGCCGGTGCCTGCGCTGTTGCTGATCCCGGACAAATTGCAAAAGCCTGCGCCAGGCTTGCTCTATATTCACTGGCACGGCGGCACCTATCCGGTTGGCAAAGAGGAATTGCTGACCGGGCAAAAGGTCTTGCCCGCCTATGCGCCGGTCGTCGCCGAAAAAGGCATTGTCACCCTGGCAATTGATAGTTGGTGTTTTGGCCAGCGCCAGCACAATGCTACGGGCCGAACCGGGGAAGAAGACGCGTTCAAACAGATGCTTTGGCGAGGGCAAGTGCTGTTTGGAATGATGATGTTTGATGAACATCGCGCCGTGGATTACCTGATCAGCCGCCCCGAAGTAGATGCCAAACGCATCGGCGCATTTGGGCTTTCGATGGGCGCGACCAAAGCCTGGTGGCTGGCGGCGCTCGATCCGCGCGTCAAACTCTGTGTGGATTTGTGCTGTATGACGGATTTTGACGAACTGATGAGGATCAACAATCTGAAAGGCCACGGCATTTATTATTACGTGCCGCGTTTGCTCAAACATTTCTCAACGGCGCAAATCAACGAACTCATCACGCCGCGTCCGCACCTGAGTTTGAACGGGCGTAAAGATTTGCTGACGCCGCCCGCCGGTGTCGAACGCGTACGCGATCATCTGACGCCGCTCTATCAAAAATTCGGCAAGGCAGAAGATTGCCGCATCGAGCTATTTGATTGCGGCCACGAAGAGTTGCCCGAAATGCGCCGCCTGGTGCTGGATTGGATGGATCGGCATCTGGTTCACGCGGCTTGAGCGAAAGAGATTAACCGACCGGCAGCGGCGCGGCTCACGATTGGCGCAATGCCCAGGTATATCGGTGAACCATCTGGCGCACACGCGCCGTGCTGATCTGCAAAAGCTGCTGAATTTCGGCGTAGCTTTTTCCCGCCTGCCGCATTTCATAAGCCAGTTTGAGCCGTTGATCATCCTGCCGAATTCTCGAATGAAATGCGGTCTGAGCCTCGGTCAAAAAGAGCGAAGCAATGTATTTAATTGTCGAAAGCGTTAACCCAAGCTGTTCGGCAATCTCGCGTTCGTTTCTTCCGGCTTTGCGTAAACTGAGCACCTTTTCGTGCAGCTTTCGCCCACTGATCAATTGCGTGCCTTTGAACATGATTGATTTTCCTTTCTTCGAAAGCGATGCCAATGGTCTGTTGTGACTATCCGTTCGCCGCGTCAAACCGGCGCTGTCTGTGCGCGCGAATGAGCGCGCGTTTGGACTTGAGCTTTTTGCTCTCACTTGGTTTCAAGTAATACACGCGCCGTTTTGCGTCTTGCAAAATGCCTTCGCGTAACACTTGCCGCTTAAAGCGGCGCAACGCCGAATCCAATCTTTCTCCCGGCTGTAAAAAAACTTCTGCCAATTGTGTCTCCTTGGGTTGCGGCGTGGGAATTCGGACAAACTGTCTCCCAAGCATCCGGCCTATTACCTGTATTAGCCGCGTTTGGTGATCTGACGTTTGCGCTTGGCTTCTTGCGCCAGAATCAAGCTCTCGATGTCCAGCCGTTGTGCTTCTCGCTGTTGTGCGCAACTTTGCCGGAAATAATCCTGTAAGCGGCGCTGGATTTCCCCACTGAACGCGTCCTCTTGCAAGCGAGCAAGATCGGGCAGCTTCATTTCCGGCGCAGTGGCCTCTATTGAGACATTCTCCACGCCGCTGGCCTGGACGTAAGTTTGAAAAACATCTCGCATCACGACTAACAATGACGCGCGCTCGCCACCTTGTTCCCTTCTGGCTTTTATCTGTCGCGCCACACTCAAAACGAGCGTGCAAAACAAAAAGCGATTTACGTGTTCGACCGGCGCTGTTGTCTCGCCGACAGAAATGTTTGGTTCGTCCGTCGCTTGTGCGGCCAATTCACTGTTGTGATTTATGCCATTGCTCGTCACTAACAACACCTCGTGCTTGCTCCCCTGCATCATGATTCGCCTTGCTTTCTTTCCAGCCTGTGCCGGTATTGCTGACCCGCGTTATTGAAAAAGCTGACCGTCACGGAGTTCTTGCAACAAGTCATTCATTTCATCGAGTTCCGATTCGCTGGCCAGCCGCTCTTGCCCTTGCGGCACGCGCGGATCAATCTGTCCGGTTCGGATAGAAGACTGTGCGGCTTGTCCAGACAATCCGTTTGCGGCCAGCACGCGACTGGCAATCCAGCCCGTCGTCCTTTCACAGCGCAAACATTGGCGATAGACAGGCCCGACACCATCGGCAACGGTTCTGCTTTCACTTTCGGTCAAAGGCTCAAGCCGCGTTTCCCCACAGCGGCCACACTCCATTTCGAATAACTGTTCTTCCAAGATTTCCTCCTTGGCTTCGCTCCGCCGGATGCCTCAAGCAAACTCCGCGCGCGGGTTTTCAGCCTTGCCCTGCGGGTCAGGTTTTCACAAACCAGATGCCTGTAATCGTGTTGTGTCTGCGGCGCGCCATGGCCTGTGCTTCGTCCAGCCCCTCGGCATATAGCCCTTCTGTACGCAGGCGTTTGAGATGGTCAGGGCCGAATCCGCAGGCCGGGCCTAGAATGCGAAGCGTCAAATCTCCGGTTTGGAATTCATAGGCAGGTTCACCAGCAGCAAGACGCACTTCTGCATCGGCCAGATCAACCAGTGTGACAATCATGATTGTCTCCCTGTCTGGTGTTGCTTGTTACGCAGAGGTTGGGAGAAGAATGGGATATCGGTGGGCAGATGCCATCCGCTGATGCTGACATAAACTGACTTCTCCACAAGTGGCATCTTGTAGAGTCGTCACAGCTACCACTTAGACTGGACGGCTTGCTGCTTGATTGCAGTGTTTTTCACGGTACACCCTGAGAGAGAGCCAGTCAATGAAGCGGCCAATAATCTATCCGGGCCAAAAAATTTTGCGACTTTCTGCGTTCTGCGGTCACTCACCTGCGTAACCAGGTACAGAGGGAGAAGTTCGCCTTCGCGTCGGTGTCGTGCGTCTGGCAGTAAGGCTGCGGACAACAAGGTTCATCTTTTTCGGAACTGCAATTTTGTGACTGCCGTATGGGGAGCCGGAAAGACATACCGCTCATCATCGTTACCGGGCAGACAAGGGAGAATTATGCTCAAGAAGAAATCGCGCAAACTCTGGTGGATTGCGGGCGTGCTAGTTGTGCTGGTGGGTTTGGGCGTCACGGGTTTTGTCGTGATGTCACGCCCCAAAAACGAAATTGACGAATCGCGCCTGGCCACCGCGGAACGCGGCGACATCACGCGTTCGGTCGTCGCCACCGGTCGCATCGAACCGATCACCAAGGTCGAAATCAAATCCAAAGCCAACGGCATTATCAAAGAACTGAAAGTACAAATCGGCGATCTGGTGCAACCGGGCCAAATCCTGGCCGAACTCGACAAGGAAAATCTGGAAGCGCGTGTGCGCGAAGCCAAAGCCGCGTTGATCGGCGCCGAATCCAATCTGAAAGCCGCCCAGGCGCAACTGGAAAAGAATCGCGTCGAAGCCGAAGGGCCGGATGTGCCCTTCACCAAACGCAATTTCGAGCGCGCCGAAAGGCTGCTGCGCGAAGGCGTGTTGCCGCAACAATCGTTTGACGATGCGCGCAGCGCGTATGAACAAGCCGCCAACCGGCAAAACGTCGCCAAAGCGCAACTGTCTGTCAGCGAAGCCAAAGTTGCCCAAGCCAAAGCCGAAGTCGCGCAGGCGCAAGCAACCGTAGACCGGTCAGCGGAAGAATTGACCTATGCCACGGTGCGTTCGCCGATTCGCGGGATGGTGCTTTCGCGCGATGTGGAAATCGGTTCGCCAGTCTCTTCGATTTTGAATATGGGTTCTGCGGCGACACTGGTGATGGTGCTGGGTGACATCAGCGAAGTCTATGTCAAAGGCAAAGTGGACGAAGCCGACATCGGCGTGGTGAAACTGGGCCAGCCCTCGCGCATCAAGGTCGAAACATTCAAAGACAAGGTGTTTGAAGGCAAGGTCACACAGATTTCGCCGCTGGGCGTAGACAAAGACAACGTTGTCAGTTTTGAAGTGCGGGTTTCGATCAACAACAACTCTGGCGAATTGCGCGCCAACATGACCGCCAACGCCGAAATTGTGTTGGAAGAACACAAAGCCGCGTTGCTCGTGCCCGAAAGCGCCGTGATCTATGACAAACAACGCAACGCTTCGGTAGAAATTCCCGCTCCGGGTCAACCCAAAGGCCGCGAAAAACTCGCCATCAAAACCGGCATCAGCAACGGATCAAAGACCGAAGTGCTGGAAGGATTGAAAGAAGGCGAGAAAGTCATTCTGCAATAAGGCAAAAGGCAAAAATCAGCACGTCATAAACTCCATCCTTTTGCCTTTTGATGTCGTTATGCGCGAATTGTTGGCACAAATCTGGACGAATCTGGCGGCGCACAAGCTGCGCAGCTTCCTGACGATGTTTGGCATCATCTGGGGCGTGATTTCGATTGTCTTGCTGTCTGCCGTCAGCACAGGCTTTCAGCAAGGCAACATGCACGTGCTGAAAGAGCTGGGCAAAAACATCATCATCATTCGTAACGGTCGCACCAGTTTGCAAGCAGGCGGCGAACGTGCCGGCAAAGCCGTGCGCTTGAATCTGGGCGATGTGTTGGCGCTCAAGGAAAAAGGCCGCTTGCTGGAACACGTCACGCCCGAATTGATGCGCGGCGGCGTCAGCGCCAAAAGCGCCTTCAATTCCAGCTCAACCCAGATGAGCGGCGTTTGGCCGGTTTACCAATACATCCGCACCATCGAAGTTGACCGTGGCCGCCTCTTGAATGAGCAGGACAATGCCGAAGCCCGCCGCGTCGTCGTCATCGGCTACGAAATGTGTAAACAGCTTTTTGCCGAACGCGATCCCGTCGGCCAGCAACTGCAACTGAACGGCATCCCTTACACCGTCATTGGCCGCGTACGCAAAAAAGAACAGGATTCCAATTACACCGGCCCGGATAACAACCGGCTGTTTATGCCTTACGAAACGATGCGCAAGGATTTCCCGCAATCGGGTCCGCTCGATACGGCAGATTCCCTGGCCTGCATCATCGCTGCGCCCTACGAACACGTTGCCGAAGAGTTGAACCGCATCATCGAACGCGAAGGCAAAATCAATTTTGAAAAGATCGGTCCGGTCGAACAGGAAGTGCTTTCGATCATTGCGCCGCGTCACAACTTTGACCCGCAAGACCGCGAAGCGCTTTCGATGTGGAACACGGCGCTCGAAACCGTCTTTTTCAACAAGATGATTTCGAGCATGCGGGAGTTTTTTATCTGGGTCAGCATCATTACCTTGGCGCTGGGCGGGATCGGCGTGATGAACATCATGATGATTTCGGTCAAAGAACGCACCAAGGAAATCGGCATCCGCAAGGCGTTGGGCGCAACCGCGCGCAACGTGCAATGGCAGTTTTTTAGCGAAGGCCTGTTTCTGACCTTGCTCAGCGGCACGATTGGCTTGGGCATCGGCATCGGCTTGTGCCAGTTGATCAACCTGTTGCCGCTGCCGATGCGCTTTTCGGGAATGATCATCACCTGGCAAACGGCGGCGTTTTCCATTGGGGTGTTGTCGCTGATCGGGATTGTGGCCGCGACCTATCCGGCGCGACGCGCAGCCGAATTGGCTCCGATCGAAGCTTTGCGTTACGAAATGTAGTCTCTGACCAGACAGACCTATGATTCTGAAAGAAGTTTTTCTGCAAGCCATTCAATCGCTGCTCGGCCATCGTTTTCGCGCCCTGATGACGATGACCGGCATCGCCTGGGGCATCGTGGCGGTCGTGTTGTTGATGGCGTATGGCAACGGATTTCACGAAGCGATTTTTGTCGGTTTTCGGCGCGCATTCAGCAACGGCACGGTCGTTATCTGGAATGGCCAAACCAGCATGCAAGCGGGCGGTGAACGCGCAGGCAAGCGCATCCGTATGAAAGAAGAAGACGTCGAAGCCATCCGCCAACTTGGCCTGGTCAAAGACGCCAGCCCGGAATATGTCGAATATTTGCCGTTGGCCTTCGAGCTGAAACAAACCTCTTCCGCGGTGCGCGGCGTCGCGCCCGAATATGCCGAGATGCGCAGCGAAGTCGCCGAGTTTGGCCGTTTCGTCAATGCCGAAGACGTAGAAAAACAGCGCCGCGTCGTTTTCCTCGGTTCGGAAGTCGCCAAGAAACTGTTCGGCAATGCGCCTGCGGTCGGCGAATCCGTACGCATCAACGGCATGTCGTTCGACGTGATTGGCGTGCTGACGCAAAAGGTCAGTTTTTCCAACTACTACTCGCCGGATAAGTATTCCGTCTTCATTCCTTACACAACGTTCAAACAACTGGTCAGCCAGGATTACGTAGACAACATCGTCTTTCAAACGCTCAGCCCTATGACGCACAACCAGGCGCTCAAACAAGTTCGCGAAGTGCTGGGTTCGCGTCACGGCTTCAACCCGACGGACAAACGCGCCGTTACGTTTAACGATTCGGTCGAAGCCACCAAGGAAATCTCTGGTATGACGACCGGCTTGAAAGTCATCCTGAGTTTTATCGGCGCGCTGACATTGATGATCGGCGGCATTGGCGTGATGAACATCATGCTGGTCAGCGTCACCGAACGCACACGCGAAATTGGCGTGCGCAAAGCCTTGGGCGCACGCCGCCGGCACATTCTCATTCAATTCCTGCTCGAAGCGCTGGTCATCACCTTTTTAGGCGGCGTTTTCGGCATCTTGCTTTCCTTCCTGCTGGTCACGTTTGCCGGGCATCGTCCGTTTTTGGCCGATCTGCTCGAAGACCCAACCAAACAAACCGACATTTACCTGTTGCTCTCTGGCGACGTCGTGCTGACGGCAACCAGCATCCTGATGTTTGTCGGCGTCTTGAGCGGATTGTGGCCCGCCTTGCGCGCGTCAAAAACCGACCCCATCGAATCCCTGCGTTACGAATAAAGACATTCTGCCGGGAATAATTTGTACGGCCTGCGAGATTACTGTCAGTGAAAGCGCGCTATTGCAGCAGCGTTGTCTGGCATGTTGACGGCTGATTTCGGAGGAACGAACAAATGGAACTGAGCAAGAAGCAATCTCTGGCAAGCTGGGTGTTGCAAGTTGTCGTAGCAGTCATTCTCTTGCAAACCTTGTTTTTCAAATTCACTGGCGCGGTAGAATCGGTTTACATCTTCAGCACGCTGGGCGCAGAGCCTTGGGGACGCATCGGCTCAGGCGTAATCGAACTGATCGCTTCTGTATTTTTGCTGTTACCCCGCACCGTGACATTGGGAGCGTTGCTGGCTTTGGGCACAATTAGCGGAGCATTGTTTGCACATTTGACGCGATTGGGCATCGCGCTGACCGCCGTCGGAGATCGCGGCGAGCTCTTTGCCCTGGCCGTCGTGGTCTTTGTCGCCAGCCTGGGAATCTTGCTGCTGCGCCGCCGCCAGATCCCCATCATCGGCGAGCACCTGTTTGGTCGCAGCGCCTAACCATCACTCTCGGCAAGATTGCCCAAAACAAAGAAAAGAGCTTGTCAGCAGATCACGTTGGCTGACAAGCTCTTTGTGTCGTTGGCACTTCATCTGCGCCGTTCGCGCTGAAATACGTCCTGTTGTTTCCCGCCCTCATCTGACCGGAGAACCAATCACGTACCCATTGACCAGCACTTCTGGCTCTTTGCTCAGACGCACGATGCAGGTGTTGGCGAAACCTTCCTTGTTGTCGTTCTTCGGCGTCCAGGTGATTTCCAGCGCCTGCACTGTTTTGCTGATCGGTATGGTCGTCGTTGTCTGCCCGATGCGAATCTTATCGGAACCGGTGCCGAGCTTGTCACTCGCCTTCTGATCTATCGCCACCACGTTACCCGCCGGTTTCGACTCCGCCTCTCCCGAAGGCAACCGGTTCAGCGTCACCGGCTTGATCGAGACGGTGTACTGCTTCATCTCGGCAGCAATCAGGACTTCAACCTGCGCCGTCGAATCATCCAGCCGCTGCGCGACGATGGCTACAGCGTAATGTGGCGTCAATGCTCCCTGAGTGTGATTACGTAACGCCTCATCGCGCCATTTGGTGTAGGCTCCGAGTGCAGTTGCCACAGTAGTAGTGGGTTGAGTGCTGCCATTGCTTTGATTGAACGTTTCGTGCGGGCTAATCTTCAGTGTCTGTACAAAAACAGGCTCAATCGTAAATGCTAACCCGAGCAAAAAAGCGCATGTTAAATCAAACATCTTATCTCCTTGCAAAAGTGACTTTCCATTGATCATTACCAAGCTTTTCGATATTGACCGGATAAACCGCCGGGTCATCATAATAAAGCGTTTTCGGCTTGCGCATTCAGGGTGAATCGGTTTTAGTGGTCGCCATGAAACCGCACCCACTAGAGCTACGCCAGCGAATTGTCGCGGCAGTTGATCAACAAGAGCACACAATTGAAGAAGTCGCCGCGTTGTTC
>JAEUQO010000107.1 GCA_016789605.1 Acidobacteriota bacterium | reverse complement strand
GCTGGCGGTGACGCTCGCCACCGCAATTAGCGACAACGCACAAACGATGAGCCTGTGTTTCATTGCTTTGCGCACCACAACTTGCAACAACGCCAAAACATCCTGACGACAATTCATTTTTCTCCTCCGCGAAACTGAAGGGCCAGCGTTCGTGCTGTGCCGGTTTTTGGGTGAGCGCCTCTTGGCTGGCGTTACAGCCCAGCCAGACCGGCGCGCGCTTTTCTTTTCCTGTCAGTGCTGCGCAGGGTTGTTCGGGCTCCGCCGACTTGCTGAGCATCCCAGCGCAGGTAGAACCTTCTGCTGCTGCCGTGTTTTTCGGTGTGTGCGGACGTGCTGGTTTCTTCAAACGTCAACTCGGCAACCGTGATGGTCAGCCCTGATTGAAAGCGGGCGCGGCGATAAAGATCGGCTGTGTAATGCCGCCGTTGTGGTATGCCGAGTTCGCGGCGGATGCCATTGATATAGGCTTCGCAATCGCCAGCCGTTTTCGCGCGCGGGGCAGAATCGCGCAATTCCAGGACGGCGTGGCCGAGTTCGTGTAACAGCGCAAAGCCCGGATCGAATGCCTCCACGGCTTTTTGATCGCCGTGCAAATGATTGAAATCGTCGAAATCGAGTTCGATGATTTCGGCGTCAAGCTGCACGCCCGTACGCAAATTGGCCCAATTTATGCCCCGGGTCAGGCGCGCGAAACTCACCTTCAGCGAGCGATTGTGGCTTTGCAGATTGATGGATTTCTTGCTATCAGCGGCAGCGAGGACCAGCTTGCGCGCAAGGGCAGAGCCACCGTCAATGTGCGAGCGGTTCTCAATCTTCAGAAAACCGGCTTCATCAAAATGTAGCTGCACAAAGCCGGTCTTTTGTCGCAACTGCGTCTGTACCACCAGCATTTCTTCCACACTAAGCGGATGCCCGACGGCGCTGTTGCGCAATCCGGGAGCATAAGGTTCTACGACTGGTTGTTGGGCGTTTGTGGACAGGGAGCAGAATCTGCTCAACCCGATCAGAAACACGATGACCAATGCCACACACACGACGGCCTGTCTGATACGTTGTAGCTTCATGATGTGCTCCTTCTCCTGCGGGGTTTTAGTGGTTGGCTGCCCGTCGCTTGGTTCGGTGGTTTGGGCTAAGCGCTTTTTTTTGAAGTCGTTTGCTGATGACGGTTGGCAGCGCGCCAAAGGCGCTGGCCGCATCGCTTGGCAAGAGCGATCTCGGCCAGGCCTTTGCGGGCTGGTTTGTGAGTTTACCGATGGATCGCCTGCGACTGTTTGTTCAGTTGCCGGACGGTTTTTTCGAGCGCTTTGAGGCGCAGATCAAGTTTGCTGTTTTGCTGCTTCAGCGTGGCGTTTTGCTGTTGCAGCAATTCGTTTTCGGTTTTGAGCGTGGTCATCGTGCCTTGTTGTTCCTGAATGGCTTTGATCACCACGGGGATCAACGTCGAGTAGTTCATGCCCAACGGCGAAGCTTCGTCGGTTGGCTGTGTGACGGCTTCGGGGATGACCTGCTGTGTTTCCTGCGCGATGAAGCCCAGGTGTTGCTGGCTGTTGCTATCGTCTTTCCATTGGAAGCTGACCGGACGCAACTGCATCAATTCGCTCAGACCGTAACGAATGTTGGTGATGTCTCGCTTCAAGCGGGCATCAGAGGTCTGGATCGTGCCATTCACCGCGTAAACCGCCGCCCAGCGTTTGGTGGGCGTTCCCAACCGATAGCCATCAAACGTGGGGAACGCGTCGCCTTCGAAACCAACCCGTCCTCTGAAATGACCTGCCAGACCGTTGGGGCCGGCCAAGCCGGTCACGCCCGCACCCGTGTTCGATTGACCAAACACGCCGGAGTTGTTGGCGCTGAAGCCATAAACTGCGCCGCCGATTTCCGCCGCAGGCAATTCATCAGTGACTTGCAGACGATACGGCAAATTGGGATTGGCAACACCGATACCAACATAACCGCCGGTATTGACCGTGATGGCACGCACGCCGCCCGCCCAAATAGACGTTGGCGTGTTGAGCGCGCCGTACACCAGCATTTCGCCAGGCGCGATGCCCGTGGTTCTGCCGGGAACGCCGACATACCCTTTTCCGGCTGTGCCGTGATAGAAATCCCAGCCTGCGGCAAAGCTGTTGGAATCCGACGTCTGCGCGCGCGGCGGCAACAGTTCGTTGAAGCCGGAAAAGATGTTCAGCTTCGAGACCGGATTGCCCACGCCGATGCTGATGTTGTTGTTCACTTCATTCATCACGGAATTGCCAACGGTATTGGTCGTGACGAATTTGGCAATCCGTCCAACAGTGCCTGTGCTCGTGCCCAGTAACGCGGCATTGCGTTCAGGCTTGGTTCCGACTTCGTTGTCAGTCGAGGTGTTTTCGTTGTTGGTCGTCGTGTTTTGGTTGGCGAAGTTCGTTCCCGCAATCATGCCGACTTCGTTGCGCGCCACAGTCAGTTCCGTGCCGACGGCGCTGTCGTTCTGGCTGGTCACCCAAAGCCGATCCGACTGGCTATCACGTTCTTTGGCGCGATCCACGATGAAATGCCCACGGCGCAACCGCGCTGTTTCGGCCCCGGCTTCTTTCAGCGAAAGCGTGTAGGCATACAGCCCGCTTTTGACGGCTTCTCCGTTGGCCTGGCGCAAGGCCCAGGTCAACGCCGTTTCCGTGACGATGCCGCTGTCGTAAACCAATTGCCCGGTTTGATCGAAAATCTGCAATTGCATTTCCGCGCCGGGTTTTTGCGCGGTGAAACGAACCTGCTCTTGCTGAATGATGATCAGCACATCTTGCGCAGTTGTTTGCGCTTGTTGCCCGTCTTGCTGGAGTGGGCGCGCCTGAATCAGCGGCGCGCACAGCGCTAGACAAAGCAGCATCACAATGAAGTGTTTTATGGTTTTCATGTTTTCCTCCTAATCCTTACCCATTCGTCAAATTTGGTTATGTTCCTGTCCAGCCTGCAAACAGGGTTGGTTGATGTGCACAGGGAAGAGAGACGGGCGCAGCTTCGCCTTGCCCATCGGAGCGAGCTGGCGAGCTCACTCCGATGAGTCGGTGTCTTCTTTCTGTCAGTGGGGAAAATTGGCCGCTGGCTGTTTAAGCGCGTGTGGCGATGACTTCCAGGTATTCGGCGGAAATGCGCGTGGTGCCGTCGGTGGCGCGGTTATGCGCGGTCCAGAGTTCTTCCAGGTCACGGCGCAACGCGGCTTGTCTGGTCGCGTCCAGCGATTCAAATGCGCGGTTGGTCGGGCCGTAATAGGTGCGGAAGAATTCGACCGAGGCCGCTGGGGTCAGCGGAAATGCCATCGTGAGTTCACGCCGCGTGCAATGCAAATTGATGAATGCGGGATGCAGGCGCGTGTGTACGGTGGCTTCATCGCCCCACAACAACGGTGACGGCATTGGCGGCGGCGACACGTGTCTGCCCGTGACCTTGAACATCTGGCCGATGAAACCGCTGGGCGTCCAGTTGGCCATTGCCAGGCGTCCGCCGGGACGGCACACGCGCGCCATTTCTGCTGCCACCAATTGCGGCCGTGGCGCAAACATCGCGCCGAACATCGTTACGACTTCGTCAAACGACGCTTTCGGATAAGGCATGGCTTCGGCGTCACCTTCGTCAAAGTTGATCCTCACGCCTTCTTCTTTGGCGCGTGCGCGCGCCGTCCGCAGCAAGTTGGTTGCAATGTCTACGCCGGTGACGAGCGCGCCAGCACGCGCTGACGGGAATGCCAGATTGCCTGTGCCGCACGCGACATCCAGCACGCGCGTGCCGGGTTGCAATTGCAACCGCGCGATGAATTCCGCGCCGCCCGCCCAGATGACGTCGGCGATTTTGTCGAAATCACCGGCCATCCAGGTCGCTTTCAATTTGGCTTTCAACGTTGCTAATTCTTGTATGGGAGTCGTAGCTGTTTGCATGGTCTTTCTCCTTTGTGTTCGGTTCTTCCGTTACTTGTCTTTGTCGCAGTTTTACTTGGCGGTCATTTCGCGTGATACAGGCAGCCGGGAAGATTTCTCATTGCCCAAGCGGGTCGGAAAAATCATCGGCACGCGCGCGCGATATTGCCGATAGGCGTCGCCGTAAATTTGCATCAGGTCACGCTCTTCCCATTGAATGGCCAGGAAGATGTAGGCCGTGGTTGCCAAGGCAAAAATCAGGTGCGCTGCGGTCATTTTTGGCGTCGCCCAAAAGATGCACAGCCAGCTCAGATAAATCGGATGGCGAACGTGTTTGTACAAACCGGGCGTTCTGAATTTCAGCGCCGTGTAAGGGCGCCGACACAGGTACAACCAAACTTGTCGCAAACCGAACAGATCGAAATGATCAATCATGAACGTTGACGCGAGCAGCAACAGCCAGCCGAAAAAGTACAGGCCATAAATGGTCCACTGGGCGATTTTGTGTTCAACGTTCCAAATCACGCCGCCCATCGGTTGCCACTGCCAGAACAACAGCAACAACGCCAGACTGGAAAACAGCACGTAAGTGGCGCGCTCAACCGGTTCAGGGACAAACCGCGTCCACGCGCGTTTGAACCACGGGCGCGCCATCAGGCTGTGTTGCACCGCGAATACGCCCAGCAAGCAGGTGTTGAGCAATAACGCTGTGGCCAATGAAACCTCAGTGCCTGAGTCAATGGATTTGGGAACCAGCAGGTTGCCGACAAATCCGATGGCGTAAAGAAACGTGGCGAAAAAAATCAGGTAACAAATCACGCCATACCCGAAAGCGGTCATTCGTTTGAACATGGCAAACTCCTTCAACAGCGACACAGCGTAACACCGTCACGCTATGTCGCCGGACGACGAGCGCGACTAGCGATCCGCGCGATAGAAGTAATACTCGGTGGTGTAAGGCGACTCAACCAGTTCGTCTATGGCTGCGCCGGGCGTGGCGGGCGGCAAACCGCCCACGGTGTTGACGCGCTGGATATAAGTCACGCGGCTGAAAATGCCGGTGCCATCGCCCGGCGACGCTTTGAGCAACAACCAGGAAATGGCTGTCGGGTCAGGCGTACAACCGGCCAGACGGCGACCAGCGACTTTGTTGCCGCTGTTGGCTTCCCAGATGGGGCCGCCGTAGTGAATGCCGACTTTGCCGTGGAAGTTCGCGGCAGCAAACAAGTCCGCTCTGGGCGCGATAAATTCCCATGTTTCGCCATTCCAGCGATAAATTTGCACGCCGCGGGCATATACGCGAAAGGCGGCTTTGTTTCCTTCGGGCACTTGCAGCGCGTCGCACGCGCCGGGCGGCAAGTCCGGGCGGCGACTGCTGATGTCGTTGACCTGGGCAAATGACTCCGTAGCGAATCCGGTCACAATCAGCAGCACAACCAGGCCGATGAAGTGTTTCAGATGAAAGTTGAACATAACTAGGCTCCTTGCATTCATGTTTCTTGACGTTTGTTTCGCGGCAGCAATCTCGCTGCTCACCCTCTCAATGCGAAACCGAGGCAGAGAATTGCTAGTCATAGAAAAGAATTTTTTTCGGGAGAGCGGAAGCGCTAAGAGGCAAAGCGAGCTGACGAAGGAGGGGGCTGTGGTTTATCGGTGGGTTGTCGCTGCGTTCAGTTTGGCCAACGCGGCATCGCAATTGGCGACGATATGGGCGGCTTGTTCACGTTGTCGCTGATCAAAGCTGGTGGAAGGCGCGTGTTGACTCCAGCCTTCCCACAAACTGAGTGATTGTTGCGCATATTGGCGGGCTTCGCGCCAGTGTGCGCTGCGCTCTGCAGGCGGAGCCGTTGTGGCAAGCGCGGTGTAATAGCGGTTCAAGCCGGCATAGGAATCTGCCAAACGACGACGCACATACAAATCTGCCGATTGCGTGACGGATGGCGTTTCAGCCAAAGAGAGCGCTTCACGATAGAGCGCCAACGCGCCGTTGCGGTCTCCAGATTCGAGCACTCTGTCAGCCAGCGTCAGCGTAACGGTGTGCAAATCGGCGCGTGATTTTTGATTGGTTGCGTCACGCGTGAGCAGCGTCTGCCAGATTTGCCGGGCTTGTTCTAAATTTTGGCGAGCACCTGTCTTATCACCCAGCCGCTGTAACGTGTTGGCGAGAACCAGCAGCAGATGCGCTTGACGCCGCAAAAGCTGCGGGTCTTCGGGGTCTGCGGGCAGCAATTCGCGCAAGAGCGTGAGCCCCGCACGGCAATAGACAACGGCTTCTTGCGGTTGATCGAGCAAGAGGATTTCAGCGACCAACCGATGCCCACCCACCAAATCCTGTTTTGCGCGCGCATTTTTAGGATCAAGCGCGACGATTTTTTCGGCGAGGGCAAACGACTCGCGATAATGACGCAGCGCGGCGCGGGGATCGCCCAGATTGATAAACCGTGGATTGCCGGAAATGTTGCCCAACCAGACCCGCGTGATCATGCTCGAGCGCAGATACACCGGATCATTCGGATGTTTAGCCAGCAATTCATCCTGGCGCGCCAGGCCTTGATGATAGTAATCGAAGGCCTCTGTGATTTTACCGAGGGAGATCAGGGCTTCAGGCACACGCGAATAGGACATCGCCAGCGATAATTGCGAACGGTCGTCGGGGAAGTCTATGGTGCGGCGCTCACTCAGTTTCAATTCTCGCTGGTAACTTTCGAGGGCGCTGACCGGATCGCCAGTGTCTAAATAAGTATCGCCCAGACGAACCAGGCAGTTTTGTAGCAGGCGTATATCCTCAAGATCGTGGGTTTGCTGTTCCAGCGTTTGGGTGATTGCCAGGGCACGACTGAGCGCATCGTGCGCAGCCGTTTTGCCCCCGGATTGCGCTTGTAAGGCTCCCACCTTAAACGTTACCTGGGCCAATAGCCGCAACATTTTCGGCGAGTGGTCACCGTTTTCGTGCAACCGTTGCGCCAGCGCCAGCGCCTTTTGATAACTTTGCAACGCGTCGTGCGATTGCCCCAGATTGGGCGCCCAGGGATCACCTTGTACATCGCCGACTTTCAAATACGCTGTTGCCAGTTCTGATTCGAGTTGCGGATCGCCCTTCGCTTCCAGTGAAAGACTATCCAGGTATTCCAGCGCGGTTTTGGCCACCAGGGCGCGCGCTTCGGTGCTGCCGGGGATTTTTTCGATTTTGTCGTGAAAATCGAAAAGGAAGGTATTGGCCAGTTGGCGCACTTGGGCAAAGCGGCGTTCGGCGCGTGTGCGTTCGGCGCGCGCCTGACGCGCCGCGCGCGTCGTCATGAAGATGCCGCCCAATAAACTAAACAACACCACCAGCGCGGCAACGACTGCCAGGCGGTGACGCCGCACAAATTTGCCGGTGCGATAGGTGAATGTGTCAGGGCGCGCCGTCACAGGCAAACCACTCAGATAGCGTTGCAAGTCTTCCGAAAACTGTTCGACCGATTGATAGCGGCGCTCGGGTTCTTTGCGCAGCGCCATCAGCACGATGTTGTCGAGATCGCCGGACAACTGACGCGCCAGTTTGACCGGCGAAGCCGTGATTTGTTTGGCGGCATCACTGGGGCGCGGAGCTTCGGTGTCACAGATGGCGCGTTCGATTTCCAGCGGCGTGTAGGTCTCAAATTGGTAGGGACGCCGTTCCACCAGCAATTCGTATAGCACCACGCCCAGCGAATAAACATCGGTCGTGGTTGTGACGGTTGCGCCGCGCACCTGTTCGGGGCTGGCGTAATCGGGCGTCATCAGCCGTACGGCGGTTTCCGTGCGTGTGAAGGCTTCGCCGGGATCGGGCGAAAGTAACTTGGCAATGCCGAAATCGAGCAGTTTGGGCGTGCCATCGGCGGTAATCAGAATGTTGCTGGGTTTGAGGTCACGATGCACGACCAGTTTCTGGTGCGCGTGTTGCACACCGGCACAGACGGCGCGAAAGAGTTTCAGCTTGTCAGTCAGCGAAAGCTGTTTCTGGCGGCAATAATCGGTGATGGATTCGCCTTCTACCAGTTCCATCACAAAGTAGGGCAGCCCTTCGGACGTTGTGCCGCCATCAAACAACCGCGCGATGTGAGGATGATCGAGCGAGGCCAGAATCTGTCGTTCGCGCAAAAAACGCTCGCGGATAAAGGCAGAGTCCATGCCGCGTTTGATGAGTTTGACGGCAACCTGCTGTTGAAATTGCGAATCGTCGCGTACGGCTTCATAGACCGTGCCCATGCCGCCGCGCCCGATTGCTTGCTTTAACCGATATGGGCCGATATGCCGTCCGATCAGCTCATCTTCCGGGTCGCCTGCGACGGCGACCGTGGCGCGTTTGATAGGGTCAACCAGAAATGTGTCGGGCGGATCGTGCGCCAACAATTCGAGGACTTCGCGGCGCAACTCTTCGTCGTCGCCACAGATGCGCGTCAGGTGCGCTTCGCGTTCGGCTGGCGGACGATCAGCCACCGTGCGGAATAATTCATCTATGCGACGCCAGCGTTCGGGGTTCATCAGGCTACCGGTTGCGATCAAGTGCGATTCATTTCGCGATAAAGCCAGGCGCGTGCCAAGCGCGTTTCGTGGGTGATGGTGGCGATGGAAAGATTGAGCGCCGTGGCGGTTTCTTCCAGACTCATCCCGCCGAAATAACGCAACTCAATAATGCGTACTTTGCGCTCATCGAATTTGGCCAGCGCGATCAACGCGTCATCGAGCGCCACCAACTCGGCCGCTTTTTCACTGGAATACAACCAGGCTTCGTCGAGCGACAATTCAACTGCCCCGCCGCCGCGTTTGTCTGCCGCGTGGCTGCGCGCGTGTTCGACCAGAATTTGGCGCATCAAGCGTGCGGCGACGCCGAAAAAATGACTACGACTTTGCCATTCAGGCGCATCGCTTTTGACCAGGCGCAAATATGCTTCGTTGATCAACGCCGTTGGTTGCAACGTGTGATCGGGTCGTTCGCGACGCAGGTAACTTTGCGCCAGACGGTGCAATTCCTGATAGACAATCGGAAGTAAAAGGCTAAGTGCGACTTCATCGCCCTGGCTCCAGCGGAGCAGCAGCGGCGTGATTTCGTTGGGTGGTGGCGTTTGCATAGCTGATCGGTTTTGGCGGAACAGTTCTTTAGTGCGCCGCTTAGGCGCGCCGGGGCATTCTGTGATTGTCGCCAGAACCCTGTCAAGCAAGCAGCTTGACAAGAGAGATCAGCTTAGCCGCGTGGGGGGCCAAAAAAGGAAATGGCAGACAAACGAATTGCGTCTGTCTGCCATTTCTTTGCCTGCGGAAAAGTTCGTGTCAGTAGCCCGCGCAAGTAAGAGCCGAGAGGGTTGCTGACCAGCGCTTCCTCACGGTCACGCTACTGACACTTTCGCAAGCAGCCGCAAAGGCTTGCTGGCGAGCTTGGTTTCAGTCAGCCTCGCCCGTTTGTCAGACGGGCAGCTAAGGAATGAAGAAGCCTGAAACGTCCACGATGGCTTCCAGCGTTCGTTCGGCAAAGATACGGAACTTGCCGTTGGTGAGGTCTACGCCGACGAGGAAGGCGTTGGACAGTATCTGATTCGGGAAGTAAATCAGATTGGCGGCCAGCGGCTGCGCCACGCCGTCCGGATACAACGTCAGGTAGCCCGCTTGCGCGCTGCCATTGATCACCGTCACATTTCCTTGCAGCGCGCGGGCCTTGCTTGGAATGGTCTGGCCATCGCAAGACAAACGCCCCGTGACGACCATAGAGCTGCCTCCGCTGATCGGCGTGCCGACAGTGTCACAAGGGCCTTGTTCGGGTCTTGTGTCGAGCAGGCGCAACGGTTGCGACAACGGATAGAACAGCATTCCCGGACCATTCACATCGTTGGCTTCGTTGCTGAAATAGCCGGTTACATCCACGATCATATCAATCGTTTTTTCGCCGAAGATGTTGAACTTGCCATCCTTGCTAAGCCGTGTGGTGAACGCGTTGGCCAGGATGTTGCCCGGGAAGTACACCATGTTCGCCGCCAGCGGGGCCGGGCCATCATCGGGATAAATCGTCAGGTAGCCGGTTTGTCCCGATTGGTTGATAACGGTGGCATTACCGACCAGGGAAAACGCTTTGACCGGAATTGTCAGCCCCTCGCAGGTGATGCGAGCGAATGTTGTCAGCGAGGTTCCGCCTGTGATCGGCGCACTGACATTGTCGCAATTGCCTTGTCCGGCACGCGTATCGAGCAGCCGGATCGGTTTGGCCAGCGCGTGGTAATACAACCCGCCTGCACCTGGGACTGCGTAATAGCCGGTGATGTCAACAATCACATCAACCGTGCGTTCACTGTAAATGTCGAACTCGCCGTCGGGACCGAGCTTGACCGTAAAGTTGTTGGCCAGAATGCCGTTGGGACCATAAATCATATTGGCCGCCAGCGGCAGGTTGGCGCCCGTCGGATACAGCGTCAGAAATCCGGTTTGCGCCGAATGATTGATGACGGTGATGTTGCCCACCACAGCCTGTGCGCCAACGGGGATCGTCTGTTCGTCACAGGTTATGCGCGCCAGTTTGGTGATCGCCGTGCCTGCGGCAATGGGTTCGGCAACGCTGTCGCAATTGCCTTGATTGGCGCGCGTATCCAGCAGGCGAAGCGGTCTATTCAGAGGATAGAACTGCAAGCCGGTGCCAGCGGGCGGGTTGATCGTCAGCGTGTATTGCCGCGTGGCGATACAGCCATTGGCGTCGCTGGTTTTGATCGTGAAGCTGGTGGTTTCCGGGTTGGTTGGCACCCCTGTCAGCGCACCATTGCTCAGCGACAATCCTGCGGGCAGCGCCCCGACCATCACGTTGTAACTGTAAGGATCGGTGCCGCCTGACCCCGCGAACGGCTGGTTGTAATTCACGCCGACCGTGCCCGCCGGCAATGTCGGCGGATTGAGCGTGACGGCGCAAACCAGCGCCTCTTGCGTCACGGTGACAGTTTGCCCGGCGACGATGATCGTGCCGGTGCGCCGGTTACCGCCGTTGGCTGAGACCAGATAGCCGACTGTGCCGTTGCCCGTGCCGCCGAAATTTGCCAGCGTAATCCACGGAACGTTGCTTTGTGCCGTCCAAGGACAGTTTGTATCCGAAGCCGTCACCGTCACGTTGCCGGTGCCGCTGTTGGACGTGAAATTGGCGCTGGTCGGCGAAATTACAAAGCTGCAGGCAGGCGACGGCGCAGAGATCACATATGCCGATCCCGCTCCTTCCAGACCGCTGACATAGTCGTATCCTGCGCCTACCAAAATGGTGTCGTGGTTGTCGGTGAGAGCAATGCTTCCGCCGAAACCTTCTCCATTCTGACCCGGATCCAGGCGCGTCACAGGCATTCCTGGCGACCAGGTGTTGCCCGTGCGGGTAAACGAGTGAATGCGTTCTGTGCCAGGCTCTGCGACAACGATT